>JANPKP010000528.1:0-24417 GCA_031426095.1 Gemmataceae bacterium | reverse complement strand
TGACGGGACGGGGTTCGCCCGAATACCCCGCTCCCGCCTTCAACCACCCTACAACCCAACCACCCCACCACCGTGTCTTCAGACCGCATCGCCATCGTCGGGCTCGCCGGCCGCTTCCCGGGGGCGGGGGCCGACCTCGACGCCTTCTGGGCGAACGTGGCCGCCGCCCGCGACGCCTCCCGCGAGGTGCCCGCCGGCCGCTGGCTCCTCCCGCCGGACCGCTGCGCCGACCCGCGGGTGGCCAACCCCGACACCGTCTACTCCGCCCGCGGCTACTACCTCGACCCGTTCGACCCGGACCTCACCGGGCTGAACGTCGATCCCGCGTTCGTGCGGGAACTCGACCCGCTCTTCCACCTCGTCCTCGACGTGGGCGGGCGGGCGTGGCGGGACGCCAAGACGGCGGGCGTCGACCGCTCCCGCGTCGGCGTCGTCATGGGCAACATCTGCCTGCCGACCGACAAGGCCAACGCCCTCTGCCGCGAGTTCCTGGGCGGGAAGTTCGCCGACGCCCTCGGGGTGCCGCGGGAAACGAAGACGACGCACCCGCTCAACCGCTACGTCGCCGGGCTCCCGGCCGGGGTGCTGGCAAAGGCCCTCGGCCTCGGCGGCGGCAGTTACACCCTTGATGCCGCGTGCGCGTCGAGCCTGTACGCGATCAAGCTCGCGGCCGACGAACTGCTCGCCGGGCGGGCCGACGCCATGATCGCCGGCGGGGCCAACCGGCCCGACTGCCAGTACACGCAGATGGGGTTCGCCCAACTCCGGGCGCTCTCCGCGTCCGGCCGCTGCTCGCCGTTCGACGCGGCGGCCGACGGCTTGATGGTGGGCGAGGGGGCCGGGCTGTTCGTCCTCAAGCGGCTCGCCGACGCCATCCACCACGGCGACCGCGTCCACGCCGTCATCGCCGCGGCCGGGCTGTCCAACGACATGCACGGCAACCTCCTCGCCCCCGCGAAGGAGGGGCAGGTGCGGGCCATGCGGAAGGCCTACGAACGCGCCGGGTGGCAGCCGCCGGACGTGGACCTGATCGAGTGCCACGCGACCGGCACGCCCGTCGGCGACGCCGTCGAGTTCCAGAGCCTGCGCGAGGTGTGGGGGAACGCCGGGTGGGCCCCGGGCCAGTGCGTCATCGGGTCCGTGAAATCGACCGTCGGCCACCTCCTCACCGGGGCGGGGGCGGCGGCCGTCACGAAGGTGCTGCTGGCCATGCGGCACGAGACGCTGCCGCCGCAGGCCAACTTCCGCGCCCCGGCCGGCGGGCTGGATTACGAAGACGGCCCGTTCCGCGTGCCGACCGAGAGCGGCCGCTGGAGCCGGCGGTCGGCCTTCGAGCCGCGGAAGGCGGCGGTCAGCGGCTTCGGGTTCGGCGGGGTGAACGCCCACCTGCTGCTCGAAGAGTGGACCGGCGTGCCGCTGACCAAGACCCAAGGGGGGCCGCCCCGCACACTCACCACCGTCAAAAAGCGGGACGCCACCCCCAGCCCGGAGGCGGCCCGCCCGGCGGCCGTGCCGGTGGCGGTGGTCGGCCTCGCCGCCCACGTCGGCCCGTGGGCCGACCTCCGCGCGTTCCAGGAGCGTGCCTTCGGCGCGGACGGCCCGGCCCCCGCCCCCAAGCTCAACGGCTGGGGCCTCGCCGACGGCCCGTGCCCGCCGGGCCACTTCCTCGAATCGCTGTCGCTCCCGACCGCCCGCTTCCGCATCCCGCCGAAGGAGCTGGAGGAGACGCTGCCGCAGCAGTTGCTCATGCTCCAGGTCGCGGCCGCGGCACTCGACGATGCGGGCGGCGGGACACGGGACACGGGACACGGGACGCGGGACAAAGACCAGCCGACGGACGACCCGAACACGGGGGTGTTCGTGGGGCTGGGGCTCGACCTGAACACGACGAACTACCACCTGCGGTGGTCGGTGCTGGCTGGCCGGAACCCCTCCCCCGGCCCCTCCCCCGGGAAGGGAGGGGAGTCAGACCCCGATCTTGCTCCCCCTCCCTTCCCGGGGGAGGGGGCCGGGGGGAGAGGTTCTTCCCTCGCCGACCTCGCCAGTCCGCCGCTGTCCGCGAACCGGACGATGGGGGCGCTCGGGAGCATCGCCGCGAGCCGCATCGCCCGGGCGTTCCACTTCGGCGGCACGAGCTTCACCGTGTGCAGTGAAGAAGCGTCGGCCGCCCGTGCGCTCGAAGTCGCGGTGCGGGCGTTGCAGGCGGGCGAACTCGACCGGGCCGTGGTCGGCGGCGTCGACCTCGCCGGCGACCCGCGTTCGCTGCTGGCGAGTGCGGACCGGGGGACGCCCGGCGAGGGGGCGGCGGCGCTCGTGCTGAAGCGGCTGGCCGACGCGGAGCGGGACGGCGACCGCGTGTACTGCGTGATCCGGGGCGTGGGCGTGGCCGGCGGCGGGGACGCGGCGGGCGTCACGGCTTCGCCGGAAGCGCTGACGCGGGCCGCGGGCCGGGCGTGCGACGAGGCGGGGGTGAAGCCGGGGGCCGTCGGCCACCTCGACGGGGCCGACGCGGACGTGGGCCACACCGGGGCGGCGTCGGCGGCCGTCGGCCTGGCGAAGGCGGCGCTGGCGCTCTACCAGGAAATCCTCCCACGGACCGGTGGGACGCCCCGCTACTGGCTCCACGACCGGGCCGACGGCCCCCGCCGGGGGGCCGTCACGGCGGCCGGCGTCGACGGCTCGTGCTTCGCCTTCGTGCTTGAAGAACACGCCAAAAACACGACGCCCGCCGAGCCCGCCGCTCACCGCCGCCAGCCGCTCGGGGCGCGAAGCGAAGGCGTGTTCGTGGTCGAGGGCGGCACCCCGGCCGACCTCGTGAGCGGGTTGAACCGGCTCGCCGCGTTCGCGGCCGATTCGCCCGCCGCCGGCGTCGAGGCGCTGGCCCGGGCGTGGTTCCGCGAGGCCCCGCCGGACGCCCGCAGGCCGCTCGCCGCGTCGCTCGTCGCCCGCTCCGGGGAGGAGCTCCGCGAGCAGGCCGCGTTCGCCGTCCAGGCGCTGAAGGGGACGCCCGAGTGGCCGCTGCCCGACCCCCGGCAGGGGGCCGGGCCGGCGTTCCGCGACCGCGTCTTCTACGCCCCCCGGCCGCTCGGCCCGAAGGCGAAGGTCGCCCTCGTCTTCCCCGGCTCGGGCACCCACTTCGACGGCATGGGCCGCGACCTCGGCACCCACTGGCCGGAGGCGTTGCGCCGCCAGCAGGGCGAGAGCGAACGGCTCCGCGGGCAGTTCGCCCCCGACCTGTTCTGGGACGACAAGGCGAGTGAAGCCGCCGCCCGCGAGCTGATGTTCGGGCAGGTGGCCGTCGGGTCGCTCGCCGCCGACGTGCTGGCCGGGTTGGGGGTGAACGCGACGGCGATGGTCGGCGTCAGCCTCGGCGAGTCGGCCGGGCTGTTCGGCATCCGGGCGTGGAAGACGCGGGACGAGATGTTCCGCCGGATGCGGGCGTCGTCGCTGTTCGCCACCGACCTCGCCCCGCCGTACGACGCGGCCCGGGCCCACTGGGGGGTGCCGGCCGGGGAGCCGGTCGAGTGGGCGGCCGGGGTCATCGCGGCGGGGATGGACGACGTGATCGCGGCCATGCGGCCGGGGCTGCGGGCGTACCTGCTGATCGTGAACACGCCGACCGAGTGCGTGATCGGCGGGTCGCGGGCCGACGTGGAGCGGCTGGCGACGGCGATCGACAAGCCGTACTTCCCCCTCGCGGGGGTCACGCTCGCCCACTGCGAGGCGGCGAGCCCGGTGGAGATTCCGTACCGCGAGCTGCACACGCTCCCCGTGACCGCCCCGAAGGGCGTGACGGTGTACAGCGGGGCGTGGGGCCGCGGCTACAGCGTCACCGACCGGCTCGCGGCCGAGTCGATCACGGCCGGGCTGTTGCAGGCGATCGACGTGCCGGCGGTGGTGGCGGCCGCGTACCGGGACGGCGTCCGGGCGTTCCTCGAAGTCGGCCCCGGGAACAGCTGCACGCGGATGATCGACGCGATCCTGGGCACGAAGCCGCACCTCGCACGGGCCGTCCACGCGGCGAAGGCGGACGCCGTCTCGCAGGTGTTGCGGACCGTCGCCCACCTCGCCGCCGAGCGAATCCCCGTGGACCTCGCGGCGCTGTACGGGGCCGACACCGCGTGCGTCGGCCACCGCGTGCCGGACGCCTCGCCGAAGCGCGAGCTGGTGGTGCCGGTGGGGGCCCCGCCGGTCGAGGTGCGGCGGCCGGAGCCGGTGCGGGTGGTGGAAGCGGAGCCGGTCGTTGAAGCGGAGCCGGAGCCGGTGCCGGTGTACGTGAACGGGGTGTCGGAGCCGACCCATCCGTTGCCACGGGTGGGCTTTCAGCCGCACCTGGGGCCGCTCATCGCGTCCACCGCGAACGTGCGGACCGAGACCATGCGTGCCCAGGAGGCGTTCCTGCGGCTGACCCACGCCACCACCCGGTCGGCCGGGAGCGTCCTGCAATTCCAGGCGGCGCTGCTCCGCGAGTGGCAACGCCGCGAGGAGGGACACGGGACACGAGACACGGGACACGGGACGACCGAACGGGCGGCCCCGGTCGCCCCCGCCCCCGTTCCCCGCTCGCTGAACCACTCGCAGTGCTGCGCGTTCGCCAACGGCAAGGTCGGCGACGTGCTCGGGCCCGCGTTCGCCGAGGTCGACACCTTCCCCACCCGCGTCCGCCTGCCGGACGGGCCGCTCCAGCTCGTGGACCGCGTGGTGCTGATCGAGGGCGAGCCGAAGGGGATGGGCGGCGGGCGGGTCGTGACCGAACACACCGTCCGCGAGGACCGCTGGTACCTGAACGCCGGCCGCATCCCGACGGCTATCTGCGTCGAGGCCGGGCAGGCCGACCTGTTCCTGTCGGGCTTCCTCGGCATCGACTTCCACACGCGGGGCAAGGCCGTCTACCGCCTGCTCGACGCGGTGGTAACGTACCACCGGCCGCTGCCGGGCGTGGGCGAAACGGTGGTGTACGACATCCACATCGACGAGTTCACGAGGCAGGGCGACGCCTGGCTCTTCCGCTTCCGGTACGACGGCACCGTGGACGGCGAACCGCTCCTGACCATGCGGAACGGCGTCGCCGGGTTCTTCACCGCCGAGGCGCTGGCGGCCGGCAAG
Source organism: Gemmataceae bacterium (assembly GCA_031426095.1). Lineage (GTDB taxonomy): Bacteria > Planctomycetota > Planctomycetia > Gemmatales > Gemmataceae > JANPKP01. Next base: position 19,311 of record JANPKP010000528.1, on the reverse strand, counting down.
GGGATCGTGCAGACGGCCCTCGACAAGAAGCCCCAGCCCGGCAAGCGGCCCGCCGACTGGCCGACGCTGGTGCCGCAGGAGCCGTGCTCGCTCGACGCCGGGCAGGTCGAGGCGCTGCGGGGCGGCGACCTCGCGGCGGCGTTCGGCCCCGCCTTCGAGGCGGCGACGCTGCGGGACCCGCTCCCGCTCCCCGGCGGCATGCTGCGGCTCGTGGACCGCGTCCCGCACCTCGACCCGGCCGGCGGCCGCTTCGGGCTCGGGTTCATCCGCGCCGAGTACGACCTGAAGCCGCCCGAGTGGTTCATCGAGTGCCACTTCGTGGACGACAAGGTGATGCCCGGCACCCTCATGTACGAGTGCTGCCTGCACACCCTCCGCATCCTCCTCACCCGGGCCGGGTGGGTCGGCGAGGGCGACGAAGTCGTGTGCGAGCCGGTGCCCGACGTGGCGAGCCGGCTCAAGTGCCGCGGGCAGGTGACGGACGCCACCCGGACGATCACCTACGAGGTGACGGTCAAGGAGCAGGGCTTCCGCCCCGAGCCGTACTGCGTGGCCGACGCGCTGATGTACGCCGACGGCAAGCCGATCGTCGAGATCACGAACATGACGCTCCGCATGTCGGGGCTGACGCGGGAGAAGTTGGAGGCGGTCTGGGCACCGCGGATCGAAGTCGCACCCGCGGTCGCGGGCGGGGCGGCTTCCAAGCCCGCCCTCTACGGCCCCGACCGCATCCTCGCGTACTCCAACGGCAACCCGTCCGAGGCGTTCGGCGAGCCGTACCGCGTCTTCGACAGCGAGCGGAAGATCGCCCGCCTGCCGGGGCCGCCGTTCCAGTTCCTCGACCGCGTCACGGCCGTCACCGGCGAGCCGTTCGTCCTGAAGGCGGGCGCGTCGTGCGTCGCCGACTACGACGTGCCGGCCGACGCGTGGTACTTCCGCGAGAACCGCGGCGAGAAGATGCCGTTCAGCGTCCTCTTGGAGATAGCCTTGCAGCCGTGCGGGTGGCTGGCCGCGTACTGCGGGTCGGCCCTCACCAGCCCGACCGACCTGAAGTTCCGCAACCTCGGCGGCAAGGCCACCCAGTCCCGGGCCGTGACGCCCGCCACCGGCACGCTCACCACGGCCGTGACGATGACGAGCGTCTCGACCTCCGCGGGCCTGATCATCCAGCACTACGCGATGAAGGTGAGCGACCGCGCGGGCACCGTGTACGAGGGGACGACGTACTTCGGCTTCTTCGCGGCCGACGCCCTCGCCAACCAGGTGGGCATCCGCGAGGCGAAGGTCCCGTGGCCGAGCGGGCTCGACGTGGCGAACGGCGAGCGCGGCGTGCTCCCGCACAACGCCCCCTTCCCCGCCCCGATGATGCGGATGGTCGACCGCGTGGACGCCTACATCCCCGCCGGCGGCGCGAAGGGGCTCGGGCTGGCCGTCGGCCGCGTGGCCGTCGACCCGGGCTTCTGGTTCTTCAAGGCCCACTTCTACCAGGACCCCGTGTGGCCGGGGTCGCTCGGGCTGGAGTCGTTCCTGCAGCTGCTCAAGTTCGCCGCCTGGAAGCGGTGGGGCGACCCGCCGGCCGGCGGGTGGCAGACGGTCGGCCTGAACCGCCCGCACTCGTGGCAGTACCGCGGGCAGGTGGTTCCCGCCGACCGCGAGGTGACGGTGCTGCTCGAAATCACCGGCGTGGACGACGCCGCCCGCCGGCTGACGGCCGACGGTTTCCTCACGGTGGACGGCCGCGTGATCTACCAGATGACCGGGTTCACGCTAGAATAGAAGCCGCCCGAACGCCCCGGCCGCACCGCGAACGGACCGCCGCACCCGCATGAAATACGACCGCGTCTACCTGAACGCCATCGGCTACGAGCTGGCCCCGGTGGTGGTCTCGACCGCCGAGCTGGAGGGCCGGCTCGCCCCGGTCTACAAGGAACTGCGGATGGCCCCGGGGCAGTTGGAGCTGCTCACCGGGATCAGCGAGCGCCGCTGGTGGGAGCCCGGCTACCGCCTCTCCGACGGGGCCACCGCGGCCGCCCGCAAGGCGCTGGCCGCCGCGAACCTGACGGCCGCCGACATCGACGTGCTGACCTACACCGGCGTCTGCCGCGAGAACTTCGAGCCGGCCACCGCCTGCGCCGTCGCGGCCAACCTCGGGATCGACGGCGACGCCGCCGTGTACGACCTGAGCAACGCCTGCCTGGGCGTCCTCAACGGCGTGGTGGACGTGGCCAACCGGATCGAACTCGGGCACGCGAAGGCCGGCCTCGTGGTGTCGGCCGAGACGAGCCGGGAGATCAACGAGACGGTCATCGACCGGATGCTCCACACGAAGTCGATGGACTTCTTCCGCCAGTCGATCGCCACCCTCACCGGCGGGTCGGGGGCGGTGGCCGTCCTCGTCACCGGCGAGGAGTTCGCCCGCGACCGCCGCCGCCGGCTCGTGGGCGGGGTGACGCGGACGGCCCCGCAGCACCACCACCTGTGCAAGTGGGGCCTCGAAAGCGTGCTGCCGTCCGCCGTCGGGGCGGCCGTCGGCACCGTCGGCAAGGTGCTCGGGCACGCCCCGGCGGCCCTCGTCCGCACCGGCCTCGACCTGGGGGCGAACGCCACCGCCATCGCCCGCCGGGGGCTCGACCTGGGCCTGAAGCACTGCGTCGTCCCGTTCATGGAAACGCACGCCGGCGAGGTGCTCAAGTACGGCGTCGAACTCGGCGGGCGGTCGTGGCAGGCGCTGACGGCGAAGCTCGGTTGGGGGGCGGACCACTTCGACAAGGTGATCTGCCACCAGGTCGGGGCGGGGCACCGCGAGGCCGTCCTGAAGTCGCTCGGCATCCCGCTGGAGAAGGACTTCAGCACGTTCGAGTACCTCGGCAACATCGGCACCGTGTCGCTCCCGCTCACCGCCGCGCTGGCCGAGGAGCGGGACTTCCTCCGCCCCGGCGACCGCGTCGGCTGGCTCGGCATCGGCAGCGGGCTCAACTGCCTGATGCTCGGGATCGAGTGGTAACCACCAATTCGGAACGCGGAACTCGGAATGCGGATTGAAACCCATTCGGCCGGCCCCACCCCGTCCGCCGCTCATGCTGACACTCCGCATTCCGCATTCCGCATTCCGCATTCGGACCTTTATCCCTTCACGCCCCGACGCCTCACCCGCCACGGCGTCGCCCTGTGCCATCTGGACGAGGGCGACGGCGACCGCGTCGTGATGGTCCACGGCAACCCGACGTGGTCGTTCTACTTCCGCAACCTCGTGCTTGCCCTGCGGGGCCAGTACCGCTGCGTCGTGCCGGACCACATCGGCTGCGGGCTCTCCGACAAGCCGCCGGCGGGCGTGTACGACTACTCGCTGAAGTCCCGCGTGGACGACCTCGAATCCCTGCTCGACCACCTCGGCATCACCGCGAACGTGACGCTCGTGGTCCAGGACTGGGGCGGCATGATCGGCATGGCCTACGCCGCCCGCCACCCCGGCCGCGTCAAGCGGATCGTGGCCACGAACACCGGGGCGTTCCCCCTGCCGGCGTCGAAGCGTCTACCGCGGTCACTGCGGGTCGGCCGCGACACCCGGCTCGGGGCGTGGCTCATCCTCAAGCACAACGTCTTCTGCCGGGCGGCCGCGAGTTGGTGCGTGAAGCGGAAGCCGCTGCCGGCCGACGTGCGGGCGATGTACCTCGCCCCCTACGACACGCCCGAGCACCGCGTGGCGGTGCTCAAGTTCGTGCAGACGATCCCGCTCTCGGAGACGGACGCCGGGTACGACATCGTGCGTGACACCGCGGCGTCACTCCACAAGTTCGCGGGCGTGCCGACGCTCCTGCTCTGGGGCATGAAGGACTTCGTGTTCGACCGCCACTTCCTGGCCGAGTGGCAGCGGCACTTCCCGCACGCCGAGACGCACGCCTGGCCCGACTGCGGCCACTACCTCCTCGAAGACGCCGGCGACGAGGTCATCATGCGGGTGAAGGACTTCCTGGCGAAGCACCCGATCTCCTAGCCGGAGGCGTTCCGATGGGCCGCGTGATCGTCCAGTTCGAGCTATCGAACTACTACGACATCCAGCAGTTTGAACACGGACAGCTGACCCCGGACAAAATCCGTCGGGTGTCGCTGCAGGGCGTGGTCGATACGGGGGCCGCCCGGCTCGTGCTGCCCGCGGGGGTGGCGAACCAGCTCGGCCTCCCGATCACGGGCCAATCGGTCGTCCGCTACGCCGACCACCGGCGGGAACAACGCGACGTGGCGAAAGACGCCTTCGTGCAGCTCGCGGGCCGCGGCGGGGTGTTCAACGCCATCCTCGAACCGGCCCGGACCGACGCCCTGCTCGGGGCGATCGTGATGGAAGACCTGGACTTGGTGGTCGATTGCACCGGCCAGCGCGTCCTCCCCCGCGACCCGAACACGGTCATCACCGAAGTCGAGTGACATGCCCGCCCCCGTCAACGTCGCCGCCCACCTCGCCCGCCTCGCGGCGGCGGACCCCGACCGGCCGGCCGTCCACGTCCCGCGCCGCGGGGTGAACGCCCGCCGGCCGGACGCCGACGAGTACGCCACCCTCACGTTCGCGCAACTGCACGCGGCGAGCGACGCAATCGCCCACGGGCTGACGGCGGCGGGGATCGTCCGCGGCACCCGCACGGCCGTCATGGTGCCGCCGGGGGTCGACTTCTTCACGCTCACGTTCGCACTCTTCAAGGTGGGGGCGGTGCCCGTCCTCATCGACCCCGGGATGGGCGTCCGCAACCTCGGCACCTGTCTCGCGGAGGCGGAGCCGGCGGCGTTCATCGGCGTCATGAAGGCGAACCTCGCACGCAAGCTCCTCGGCTGGGGGAAGCGGACCGTCCGCACCACCGTGAACGTCGGCCGGTGGCGGTGGCTCTGCGGGCACACGCTCGCCGGCCTGCGTGACACCGGGTTGTCACGCGGCCCGTTCCCGGTGCCGGACGTGGCGGCCGGCGAGACGGCGGCGGTCCTGTTCACGAGCGGCAGCACGGGCGTGGCGAAGGGCGTCGTCTACACCCACGGCGTGTTCGCGGCCCAGGTCGAGCTGTTGAAGGCGACCTACCGCATCGAGCCGGGCGAGGTCGACCTCTGCACGTTCCCGCTCTTCGCCCTGTTCGGCCCGGCCCTGGGCATGACGTGCGTGGTGCCCGACATGGACGCCACCCGCCCGGCCGACATCGACCCCGCGAAGGCGGTCGCCCAGATGAAGCGGTTCGGGGTGACGAACCTGTTCGGCTCGCCCGCGGTGATCCGCCGGCTCGGCGATTGGGCGGTCACGAACCCGACCAAGCTCGACACGCTCCGCCGCGTCATCTCGGCCGGTGCCCCCGCGTCGGTGGACGCCCTCGAACGCTTCTCCACGCTCCTCCCGCCTGGCGTGGAAGTGTTCACGCCCTATGGGGCCACTGAGGCGTTGCCTGTTGCGAACGTCGGCAGCCGCGAAATCCTCGGCGAGACGCAGCACCTCACCGCCCAGGGCAAGGGCGTCTGCGTCGGCCGGCCGGTCGCGGGCGTGACCGTGGCCGTCATCCCCATCAGTGACGGGCCGTTGTCAACCTGGGACGAGTCGCTCTGCCTGCCGCCGAGAGAGGTCGGCGAGTTCGTCGTCCGCGGACCGGTCGTGACGAAGGCGTACTTCGGCCGCCCGGACGCGACCCGGCTGGCGAAGATCGCCGACCCCGCGACGGGCGACGTGCTGCACCGCATGGGCGACGTCGGCTACCTCGACGACCGCGGCCGCCTCTGGTACTGCGGCCGCAAGAGCCACCGCGTCGAGACGCCGGACGGGACGCTCTACACGGAGATGGTGGAGGCGATCTTCAACGCCGTGCCCGCGGTCTCCCGCACGGCCCTCGTCGGCGTCGCGCGGGGCGGCACGACGTACCCCGTGGTGTGCGTCGAAATCCCGCCGCGGCCGCTGCTCGAGCGGTTCCGGGCCGAACCGTGGGGGCCCGTCGTCGCGGCCCTCCGCGAGCGCGGCCGGCGGCACGACCACACGCGGGCCGTCGCCACCTTCCTCAAGCACCCCGGTTTCCCCGTGGACGTGCGGCACAACTCGAAAATCTTCCGCGAGAAGCTCGCCGTGTGGGCCGACCGCAAACTCGGGCCGGACTGGAACCCCGGGGCGGGCTCCCAGGGACGGCCGTCCCTGGGCTTGAAGGGGGGGGCGAAATGAAAGCCCTCGTCACCGGCGGCGGCGGGTTCCTCGGCGGGGCGGTCGTGCGGCTCCTCCGGCAGCGGGGGGACGACGTCCGCTCGCTCACCCGCAGCGTCTACCCGTGGCTCACCGAGGTCGACGTGGAGCAGTACCTCGGCGACCTCGCCGACGCGGACGCCGTCAACCGGGCCGTCGAGGGGTGTGACGTGGTGTTCCACGCGGCCGCGAAGGCGGGGGTGTGGGGCCGGCACGCCGAGTTCGTGGCCACCAACGTCACCGGCACCGCCAACGTCCTCGCCGCGTGCAAGCTCCACGGCGTCGGCCGGCTCGTGTACACCTCCACGCCGAGCGTCGTCCACGCAGGGAAGGACGTGGCCGGGGCGAACGAGTCGCTGCCGTACGCGACGCACTTCGTCGCCGCGTACCCCGAGACGAAGGCCGCCGCCGAGAAGCTGGTGCTGGCCGCGAACGGGCCGGCGCTCGCCACCGTGGCCCTGCGGCCGCACCTCATCTGGGGCCCGGGCGACCCGCACCTCGTCCCCCGCATCGTGAGCGGGGCGAAGGCGGGCCGGCTCAAGCGGGTCGGCCGCCGGCCCGTCACCGTGGACGTGACTTACGTGGACAACGCGGCCGACGCCCACGTCCTCGCGGCCGACGCCCTCGCCCCGGGGTCGCCGGCCGCCGGGAAGGCGTACTTCATCAGCAACGGCGAGCCGGTAGACCTGTGGGGGTTCGTGAACCGCGTGCTGGCCGAGGCGGGAGTGCCGCCGGTCACGAAGTCGGTGTCGGCCTGGAGCGCCCGGCTCGCGGGCCGCGTGTTCGAGTGGCTGTATCGCACATTGCGGCTGGCCGGCGAGCCGCCGATGACGCGGTTCGTGGCGGCCCAGCTCTCCACGTCGCACTGGTACGACATCAGCGCCGCGAAGCGGGATCTGGGCTACGCCCCGCGGGTGAGCGTGGAGGAAGGGCTGCGGCGGCTGGGCGAGAGTTTCCGCGTGGGCGGGAAGGCTTGAGCCGTCACGGGGCGACCCGCTTCCCGCCCTTCGGGCTCGGCTCCACGTCGGCCATTTTGAGCTTCGGCGTCGCGGCGAACGGCTTGTAGAGCGGGTCGCCGACCAGCACCGTCATCCAGCTACAGAAGAGCTGCGAGCGGGCGTAACACTCGACCAGGGTGAGGTCGCCGGTGGCCAGCAGGCCGAAGAACTCGGCCGGCTTGGGGAAGCCGAGGGTGTACGGCTCGGCGACCGGCCCGATGGTCGCGGCGACGCCCTTCTTGAGCAGGTTGGGGCACCAGAGCTTGCTGTCCGGCTTGCGGAGCGTGACGGCCTCGGAGCTGGCGAGGTGCCAGGCCACGGCCCCCCGCTCGAACTCGCAGGCGTCCACGAAGTTGGCCAGCGAGTACCACCCGCAGTAGAGGGCCACGCCCTTCGCGCTGCCGGCCGGGAGGAGCGTCCCCTTGTCGTCGAGGGTGACGGCGAACCCCGCCTTCCCCAGCAGCCGGGCGGCCTCCCGCATCGACTCGTCGTACCCGCCGTACCCGTGCCCGTCGTCCTTGCCGCCGGCGGGGTCGAAGCCCATCCCGCGGGCGTCCACCACCACGGACCCGGCGAGCCCCTTCGCCTCCACGGCCACCGCGTCGTCCACCAGCCGCATCGCAATTTCCGGGGAAGGTCCGTCGAGGCGGGCGGTGAGGAGCGTCGGCGCGGCCTTGGCCCGGTAGGCGTCGGACGCCCACCGGTAGTGCGGGTTCGCCACCCAGCGTTCGAGCCGGTAGGCCGGCCACCAGAGGCACATCAGCTCGCTGTCGACGCTCGCCTGGCTCTCGTCGTGGGCCAGCTTCTTGCGGCGGGCGTCGAGGTCGTCGCGGGCCTTGCGGGCGGCCGCGAGGTCGGCCGGCGGGGTCGCCTTGTCCTTCTCCAGGTCGGTGAACTTCTTGCGGGCCGCCTCCAACTCCGGCTTCAGGGCGTCGAGCTGCTCCTTCTCGTCGGCCGTGGGCGGCTGCCCGCCGACGCGGAGGGGCACGCCGTAGACGGTCAGTAGAACCCTCGCGGCGTCCTTGCGTTCCTTGAGCGCGGCCCGCAACGGTACCACGAGCTTGGCGTCGTAGTCGGCCCGCGAGATGTCCTCGCCGGCCGGCAGGTCGAGGTAGACGATCCGCTCCTTCGGCACGCCCCGCTTCGCGCAGTAGTTCTCGGCCACGTCCCTCGACGCGGGGACGTTCTTGTTCGCCACGATGAAGATGTCGTCCGGCCCGACGGCGGCCGCTGGCGACGCGAGAAGAAGGAGCGCGAACAAAGCGCACGGGCGGAGGGGGTTCAATGGCCCTCCTTCACGAGGTTCTTGTTCCACGCCGGGATGACGACCGTGAGGGCCGTCCGCCCGTTGGGCACGCACTGGCAACTGAGCCGGGACTCGGGCGTCACGGCCCGGGCGGTGTCGAGCATGTCCTCCTCGTCTTCCGTGGCGGCCGGGCAGCTCGACAGGCCCTCCGTCACGTAGACGTGGCAGGTGGCGCACGCGCACACCCCGCCGCACGAGTGGTCGATCTCGATCCCGGCCCCGGCCGCGAGGTCCATCAGGCTCCCTTCGAGGCCGGTGCGGTCGTAGGGGATGTTCGCCGGGTCGGCGGTGAACTCCTTCCGCTCGCCCGTCTCCTCGATCACGAACGTGACCTTGAACGGGCGGTCGGGCCGCTCGGTTTCGAACTTGCGGATGTACGGGTTGACGCCGCCCATGAGCGGGGGGCCCTCGGAGGATGGGATGCCTACCCTCTTTGTACGCGGCGGGGCGGTAGAGGCCGAAAGAGAATTCACCACAGAGTCACAGAGGGCACCGAGGCAAGAAACACCGAGCCGGACGAAATCGGTCTTTGAACACCGGATTTCTCCACTCGCGTGTCTATTGCCTCGGTGCCCTCTGTGACTCTGTGGTGAATTCTCTTCAAACGCCCCCCACTCACGGGGTGGCGGACGGCGGGAAGCTCAGCTCGTTCCGCACGTCGCGGACGCCGGGGGTGAGGCGGACCATGCCCTCGACCATGCGGGCCTCGTCCTCGTCCTTGACGGCCCCGCGGAGGACGACGGCGTTCGCGTCCATCATCACCTCCACGCCCTGCGGGTTGCCGATCATGGCCGAGCGGTCGATCATGCCGCGGAGGTCGGCCTGGAGTTGGGTCGGCACCACGGCCGGGGTCGGGAACTTCAGCACGGCCGTGTACGCGATCTGCCGGGGGAGCTGGATCAGCTGGCCGCCGGTGCCGCCGGCCGCGGTGCCCGCCCCGGTGCCGCCGAGCCCGCCGGTGGAGCCGGTCCGCCCGCCGGTGCCGCCGAACCCGGACGCCCCGCCGATCGACCCCGTGGTCCCGCCCCGCCCGCCGGACGAGACGCCGGTCACGCTCCCGAGGCCGCCGGTGGAGCTGCCGGCGAACCCGATGTTCCCGCCGGTAACGGTGCCGCCCCGCCCGCCGCCGACCCCGGTGGTGGTGCCGTACAGGGCGACGCCGAACCCGCCGGGGGCGCCGGCCGGATCGGCCCCGGCCCGCCCCTGGTAGTAAACGTTGGCGAAGGTGGGGGCGAGGAAGTTGGACGGGCTGAGGGCCGACGTGCCGGCGTTCGAGGCGTCGCTCGGGGCGGTGATCTGGGGCGTCTCCACCACGGCGGCGAGTTGCGGCGTGTTCGCGTCGGAGCCGCCGCCGGTGCCGCCGGTCCCGGTCCCGGTGGAGCCGCCGCCGGTGCCCCCGGTCGTCTGCTGGGCGAACGCCCCGGACGCGGTCGCCGCGACCGCCGCCGCCGCCCACGCCAGCCGTGTGACCCCGCGCATGTCGCCGCCCCCCGTTTTGCTTGGCCGGGCGTTTCCGCCCCCGGTATGCTGACGGCACCCGCGGCCGGCCCGGACGTGTCATCTTACATCGGTCCGGCCGGTGGTAGCAATCAAGACGAAATGACAGCCCCCGGAGACGCCGCCATGCAGCTCGGGTTCGTCAGCGCGATCCTGGCCGACCTGTCGCTCGAAGAGGTGTTCGCGTTCGCGGCCGACGAGGGGTTCCCGTGCGTCGAGCTGATGTGCTGGCCGCCCGGCACGGCCGACCGCCGGTACGCCGGCGTCACCCACCTCGACGTGTCGGCGTTCACCGAGGAGGCCGCCGCCCGGGTGCAGGACCTCGTCCGCATCCACGGCGTGGCGGTCTCCGGCCTCGGCTACTACCCGAACCCGCTCGACCCCGACCCGGCCCACCGGGCGCTGGTGGTCGAACACCTGCGGAAGGTGATCCGGGCCGCCCCGCTGATCGGCGTGGGCGTGGTGAACACCTTCATCGGCCGCGACCCGGCGGCCCCGTTCGCGGCGAACTTCGAGATGGCGAAACAGGTGTGGCCGGCGATCCTGGAGGAAGCCCGGGCGGCCGGGGTGAAGGTGGGGATCGAACACTGCCCGATGCTCTTCTCGGCCGACGAGTGGCCGGGCGGGAAGAACCTGGCGACCTGCCCGGAGAGCTGGCGGCAGTTGTTCGCCGCCTTCCCCGGCGACACGCTCGGGCTGAACTTCGACCCGTCGCACCTCGTCTGGCAGTTCATCGACGCCCCCCGGGCGGTCCGGGAATTCGGCCCGAAGATCGTCCACGTCCACGCCAAGGACGAGCGGATCGACCGCGACCGCCTGCACGACGTGGGCGTGAGCGGCCTCGGCTGGCACCAGCCGAAGCTCCCCGGCCTGGGCGACGTGGCGTGGGGCCCGTTCTTCGCCGCCCTGACGGACGCCGGGTACAATGGCCCGGTCTGCATCGAGGTCGAGGACCGCGCCTACGAGGGCTCACTCGCTGACCGCAAGCGGGCCTTGCGGCAGAGCCGACGGTTCCTGGAGCAGTTCGTGGGCTAATGCGGTGGAGGACGCAATGACAACTCTGAACGTCGCGCCGCCGGGGTCGTTCGGGACCGACGCGATGATCCCGGGCGTGCTGGAGCGGGTGGCGGACGACCCGGGGTTAACGCCCGAAAAAGGGACGTGGCTGGCGAGTCAGTCGCAACAACTTGTTTCGAGGGCGCTCGACGAGCCGCACCGACTGACGCAAATGTGGGAGCAGTTGTGTGAACTGGCCTACATCGCGGGTGCCGGCATCCTACAGCCCTACCGGCCCGCCATCGAGCAGAGCTATCAGTTCAAGCGCGAGAACCTCGCCCTGGCCGTTAAACTCGTGTCCCGGGTCAAGAACGCCGTCGGGATCGACCTCGTGGGGGCCGACCGCCTGCCCGCGGCGGCCGAAGCCATCGAGCGGTTCCGGGCGGCGGTTCTCGACAAGTGGGCATCGCTCGAAGACCTCGAAGAATTGCTGGTCGAGTCGTTCCCCCTCTCGTCCGCCGACCTGAAAATCGTGGCCGCGAAATCGCCGCCCCCGCAGTCCTGGTACGACGAAACCGACGACCTGTTCGAGGCCGAATCCTGAAGGGCCGCCCATGCCCGGAATGCGCCGGGGTTCGATCGTGTACGTCGAACTCCTCGACCCGCAAGGCCGCAACCCGAAGGTCCGGCCGGCGGTCGTGCTGACGCCGACCGCGGACATTCGGCCGGACGGCGTCGTCGAGGTCGCGGCCGTTACCGGCCAGACGGACCAATCCCCGGCCGACGAGTGCGTCCCTCTCCAGTGGGAGAGGGAGGGGAAGGCCTCGACCGGCCTACGGAAACCGAGCGTGGCCGTCACCTCGTGGGTCGTGCCCGTGCCCGTCGTGTCGATCCTCAACGCGAGGGGCACTGTCCCCACGAACGCGATGTTGACCATTCTTCACAAAGTTCGCGAGCGGCGAAAACAGATCGCCCCTGCCTCAGATGTCGATCTGCCCGCGCCGCCAGTACTACCCGCCCCACCGCCCGCGGGCTAACGCCCCGTCACCCCCGCATCACCCAGCCGCCGTCCACGTTCACCGTCTGGCCGGTCACGTTCGCGGCCCGGTCGCTCGCCAGGAAGACGGCCATTGCCGCCACGTCGGCCGGCGTCTGCCAGCGGTTCAGCGGGATCAGCTTGGCGATCTTCTCGGCCGCCCACTCGTCGTAAGGCTGCCGCCCGCCTGGCGGCCGGCGGTCGGCCCACGCCTTCCACACGCCCTCGTTGAGCGGCGTCCGCACCATGCCGGGGCTCAGGGCGTTCACCCGCACGCCGAACGGGGCCAGGTCCTTCGCGGCACACTGGGCGAAGTTGATGACGGCCGCTTTCGACGCGCTGTACGGCGGGTCGGTCTGGCTGCCGATCTGGCCGGCCACCGACGCCAGGAACAGCATCGTGCCCGAGCGTTGTTCGGCCAACCCGGGGGCAAAGGCGTGGGACACGTTCACCGCCCCGCCGACGTTCACCCGCAGGACGCGGTCCCAGTCGCCGGGGGCAAGGTTCCAGAACGGGAAGCCGAACTTGCCCGACCCCACGGCGGCCGCGAACACGACGTGATCGACCCGCCCCAAGTCGCCCCGGACGCGGGCGGCGACCGCGGTCACGGCGGGGAAGTCGGTCACGTCCACGCGGTTCGCTCGCGCGTCCGCCCCGCCGGCGGCGAGGCGGGCGGCGGCCGCGTCCACCCCGGCCGCGATGTCGAGCAGGGCGACGGCACACCCCTCGGCGGCGAACGCCCCCGCAATCGCCTCGCCCAGCCCGCCGGCCGCCCCGACGACGACCGCCACTTGACCGGCCAGACCGAGGTCCATGCCGCCGCCCTCTCGTGTGGATTCGGACCGGATCGCGTTAACGGTGAGCGGACGCCGGGCCGGCCCCCGGCGGAAGTTGCGGTTTACTCATCAAACGTTACCGCATTCTCCCAGCGAGGGGGCGCTCGAAAACGCCCCATCCCCCGGCCCGCGAGCCTGTTGTGAAAACCGCTCCCAACGGATGCGGTAAAGTGGGAAATGTGCCATCTCCGCGCACCCACCGGGCGTCGCGGCGTGACCGGGGCAAACCCGCGAACAGCGACCCCTCGGCCGCCCTGCTCGCGGCCACCGACGCGGATTGAATCGTGGCTTGTCAAGCGGCCCGCGGCGGAAAGCCGGTCCGCTCCCGCGTTACCGCCTATTTGGGAGCGGCGGCCGCAAGTGACTCTTGGGCTGCGTCTTGTGGCGTCGCGACGCGAAAAAAGCGGGGGAATCCGGTAACGCCCACGCCGGCCGATCACTCCGCGAGCGTCGCCAAACGCTCGCGTTCGGTCGGCGTGAGTGCCCCCGGTACGGCGTCGCGGGCGGCGGCCCACGCCCGGCCGGCGGCCCGGCGGTTGCCCATGCGGGCGTAGGCGTCGCCGAGGTAGAGGTTCACCCGGGCGTTGCCGGGACGCTGCCGGCCGGCCTCCTCCAGCGCCCGCGCCGCCTGACAGAGCGCGACTTCGCCGAACGCCTCGTCCTCGGCGTCCGCGTCGGCCGAGAGCAGCAGGAGGCCGACGCCCTTGTGGAAGAGTTCGCCGCCGCGGTCGCCGCCGTCCCGGGCGATCTCCATGAGCCGGGTGTGGCAGTGGACGCGGTGCCGCTCGGCCGGCCCGGTCGTCCCCTGCACGGCCGCGACGTACCGCTCGAAGTGGTCGCGGGCCTCGTCCGCCCGCCCGACCTTCAGCAGCGCTTCCGCGAGGTTCGCCCGGAACAGGACCTGGTCCGGGTGGGCCTTCACCACGGCTTGGAGGTGCGGCACCGCCCCCGCGTCGTCCCCCCGGTCGAGCGCCTTGGCGGCCAGGGCCAGGGCGTCGGTCTCCACGTCGAGTTCCGCCGCGACGGCCGCCGTCTCCGCCGGCGCGGGGTGCGGCACCGGGGCGAGGAGCGTCTGACAGCCGGCCGCCGCGACGGCCGGGAGGGCGAGACACCGCCACCGCATACGCCACCCTCCCCCGCCGGCGGGAGGCCGGCGTGAGGGGGATCGACAACGCGCGAACGGGCCGGTGAGCGAAGCGGGGGCGGGCGGCGAAGTGCGGCGGGAAGGTGGGGAACGGCTGCGGGTGGTGCGGGTCGGTGGGGCCCAATAGAAAGCCCCGGGACGGCGTCCCGGGGTGAAAGGTGTCAGTCCCCGCTCAGGCTCTCGCTCAGCTTGGCGAGGGCCTCGCTCTCGATCTGCCGGACCCGCTCGCGGGTCAGGCCGAGGCTCTCGCCGATCTCCTTGAGCGTCTTCGGCTCCTCGTCGTCGAGCCCGAACCGCATCCTCAGGACGGTCGCCTCCCGCTTGTCCATCTTGTCGAGCAGGTGCATCACCTGCTTCAGGTCGTCGGTCTCCACCATCTCCGTGTCGGGCGTCTTCGACCGGTTGTCCATGAGCATCTCCTCGATGCTCCAGCCGGCGTCCCCGCCCTGGTCCGACTGCGGGGCCGAGTTGTACACCCGGATCGCCTTCTTGATGATGTTCAGCTTCTTCTTCGGCAGCCCGAGGAGCTTGGCCACCTCCTCGTGGGTCGGCGGCCGGCCGAGTTCGTCCGTCAGCTTGTTCGTCGCCCGCCGCCACTTGGCCAGCAGTTCCACCATGTACGCCGGGATGCGGATCGTCTTGGCCGTGTTCACCAGGGCCCGCTTGATGCTCTGCTTGATCCAGTACGAGGCGTAGGTGCTGAACCGCGTGTTCATCGACGGGTCGAACCCCTCGACGGCCCGCAGGAGGCCGAGGTTCCCCTCCTCGATCAGGTCCTGGAGGGCGAGCCCCTTGCCGGTGTACCCGCGGGCGATGTTGACCACGAGGCGGAGGTTGGCCCGCACCATCTGGTCGCGGGCCGAGGTGTCGCCGGTCTCGATCTTGCGGGCGAGGTCTTTCTCCTGGTCGGCCGTCAGCAGCGCGGTCTCGTTGATCTCCCGCAGGTAGGTCTCGAGGGGGGACTGGACCACGTCGGGGTTGTAGCGGCGGAGTCGGGACATGAACGGCATCCTGTCAGGCTGGGGGTTCCGGCTTCGCCCGCGGCCGGGCGGTTCCTGCCAGGCCGGCCGCCCGCTGGCGACCGACCTCCCGCGTCGCCCGGGGGCCGGCCTGGCCACCCCGAACGAACCCGCAAGAACGTATCGACCGCCCGAACAATCACCTCGAAGCTGTCACCCCGGAGCCGGTCGCCGCGGGGCCGAAAGGCGTGTCGCCACAGTCCCATCGCCCACAATCCGGTTCGTCGTCAGAGGCGGCATCAACCGCACAGCCCGGGCGGCACGCAAGCCTGGGTGAACGGGAGTTCCCCACACTTACGCTCAATCTAGCGGGGCCGGCGTGAGCAGATCAACAAATTATTCGGGACTTCGGGACGGCGGCGCGACCGGACCCCCATCGCCGGCTCATTTTACGCACGGTCGGGCGGCGGTCGCACTCAAAACCCCCGCCAAATACACGGGGACGGCCGTCCCCGAATCGGGGGGACGAAAACGACCGACGCCCGGGGGACGGCCCCCGGGCGTCGGTCGTCACTTCTCAGGCCCGACTCACCCCGCCGCCTCGCCGCCCTCCTGGCCGGGCAGGGCGAACAGCGGGCCGGCCGTACCGGTGCCGCCGCGGAGTTCCTTCTTGGCGTCCCGCTCGGCCTTCTCGGCCTTCGTCGGGGCCGGCCGGTCGAGCGACGGGATTTCCGCGTCCTCGGGCACCGTCGGGTCGTCCGGGTTCTTCATCGACAGGCCGATCTTGCGGTCCTTGGCGTCCACCCGGAGCACCTTCACGTCGATGTCGTCCCCGACCTTCACCACCTCTTCCGGGCTCTCGATCTTGGCGTCGGTCAGCTCGGAGATGTGCAGCAGCCCCTCCAGCCCCGGCTCCAGTTCGACGAACACGCCGAAGTTGGTGAGCTTCGTCACCTTGCCGCGGACCTTCTGGCCGGGCATGTACCGGCCGGGGATGTCGCCCTCCCACGGGTCGGTCGCCATCTGCTTGAGGCCGAGGGCCACCCGCTTCCGCTCCTGGTCCACGCTCAGAACCTGGCAGGTGATCTTCTGCCCCTTCTGGACGACCTCGCTCGGGTTGGACACCTTCCGCACCCAGCTCATGTCGCTGACGTGCAGGAGGCCGTCGATCCCCTCCTCGATCTCGATGAACGCCCCGTAGTTGGTCAGGTTGCGGACGACGCCGCTGATGACCGTGCCCGGCGGGTACTTCTTCGAGACCTCGTCCCACGGGTTGCTCTGGCACTGCTTCATGCCGAGCGAGATTTCCTTCTTGTCGTGGTTGATGTTCAGCACCTGGACTTCAACCTTGTCGCCGATCTGCACCAGCTCCTTCGGGTCGGCGATCCGCTTCACCCAGCTCATTTCCGAGATGTGGACGAGCCCCTCGATGCCGGGCTCGAGCTTCACGAAGGCCCCGTAGGGCATGATGTTCACGACCTCGCCGTTGTGGCGGCTGTTCACCGGGTACTTGGCCTCGATGTTCTGCCACGGGCTCGGCGTCTTGTGCTTCAAGGAGAGGGCGATCTTCTCCTTCTCGCGGTCGATGTGGAGGATGTACACCTCCAGCTCCTGGTCGATCCGCACCACGTCGTGCGGGTTGGTGACCCGGTGCCAGCCCATGTCGGTGATGTGCAACAGGCCGTCGATGCCGCCGAGGTCCACGAACGCCCCGAACTCGGCGATGTTCTTGACGAGGCCCTTGCGGACCTGCCCGACCTCCAGCTCGGTCATGAGCTTCTTCTTGAGGTCGTTCCGCGTGTCCTCGATCAGCTTGCGGCGGCTGACGACGATGTTCCGCCGCTGCTCGTCGATCTTGAGGATCTTGCACTCGATGGTGCGGCCGATGTAGTCGTCGATCGACTGCGGCCGGCGGATGTCCACCTGGGACGCCGGGAGGAAGACGTTCACGCCGATGTTGACCAGCAGCCCGCCCTTGATCTTCTTGGTGACGGCCCCGCTCACCACGTCGCCTTCCTTGTGCTTCGCAAGGATGGCGTTCCACTCCTTCTGCCGCTTCGCTTTGCGGTAGCTCAGGACGATCGTGCCGTCCTCGCCCTCGACCGTTTCCAGGAGGACTTCGACGCTGTCGCCGACCTTCGGCGGGGCGGACGTCGGGTCGGTCCCGTCGTCCTTCCACTCGTCGATCTTGATGACGCCTTCGGACTTGTACCCGATGTCGATGATGACGTCGTCGCCGCGGATCTCGACGACCCGGCCGGTGACGATCTTGTTGGCGTCGTAGTCCTTGTCTTCGCGGCCGAGCCACTCGGCGATCTCGGACTCGAAGATGCCGTCGTCGATGTCGTCGTCGGCCACGTCGAACTGGCGGAGGAGGTTGCGGTTGACCATAGTTTTGGGTGCGGTCGGCCCGGCGAGAACCGCCGGACAAGTTGGGTTGGAGGAGTCCCGCCCGCGGGGCCGAAGCCGGCCCGCCACGCAGATGCGAGAAGGACGATTCTACCAACCGCGTCGAAGTTGCCAACCGGAGGTGGGAGAGACGATGGTGACCGCCCCCGTTTTTTACCGCTTTTAAACGGCGCGTTTCGCCCGATCTCTAGACCGCGTCGAGAGTTGCCGATTACCGCTCCCAGCCCCCCTGGGAGAACGGGAGCCGGCGGTAATTCCGGCCGGCGGCGGTTGACTCGTGCGAAATCGTAGCGGCAGCCGGCCCGCTTGACGGTCGGCGGGCGGTGCGATTACACTGCCGGGGGTCGGTTCCCACCGGAAGGGTCGTCATGGGGTCGCGTCGAATCGGGCGGCGTGTCGGAGTGGTGTTCGCCGGGCTGCTACTCGTCGGCGGCCGGGTCGGGCACACGCAACCGCCGAAGATGCCGTCGTTGATACCGCCCCCGCACGGGTACGGGCTCCCGGTCCCCCCGCCGCCGACCGTCGCGCCGCCCTCGCCGAGCCTCGACGAGTTGATGACCAAGCTCGAACTCCTACGGGCCGACAAGAGCGATTTGGAGAAGCGGGAGAAGGCGGTGGTCGAGGAGATTCGCATGAGGCTCAAGACTCAGGGTCAACGGCTGGAGAAGCTCGGGGTGACGCTTCCCGTTCCCACGCCGGTGAAGCCCGCGGCGGGGGCCGTCTTGCCCCACATCATGCCGGAGGACGTGCCGCAGGTTCCTCCGCCCCACGTCGCCTCACCTGCCCCCGTCAAGCCTGAACCCGAACTCCCACCGCTCCCGTGACACCCCGGAAGCGCCCACGCTCCCCCTCCGCGGACTCCGGGTCGCGGCTGACGCGGGCTTTTTACTTCTTCTTCGCCATCGCCTTCTGCACCGCGGTGCCGAGGTCGGCGGGCGTCGGGGCCACTTCGATCCCTGCCTTTGTCAGCGCCGCGATCTTGTCGGCCGCGCTGCCGCTGCCGCCGCTGATGATCGCCCCGGCGTGGCCCATCCGCCGGCCGGGGGGGGCCGTCTGGCCGGCGATGAACGCGGCAACCGGCTTCTTGACGTGCTTCGCCACGTAGGCCGCGGCCTCTTCCTCCGCGGTGCCGCCGATCTCGCCGATCAGGAGGATGGCGTTCGTGCCCGGGTCGTTCTCGAACATCTCCAGCAGTTCCACCTGCACGGTGCCGATCACCGGGTCGCCGCCGATGCCCACGCACGTCGATTGCGGGTAGCCCAGGCCGGTGAGCTGGAACACGGCCTCATACGTCAGCGTGCCCGAGCGGCTGATGACGCCGACGCCCGGCTGGCCCTTCTCACACGGCTTGTGGATGTAGCCGGGCATGATGCCGATCTTGCACTGGCCCGGGGTGATGACGCCCGGGCAGTTCGGCCCCACGAGCCGGCTGCCCGGCGTGGTCTTGAGGAAGCGCTTGGCCCGGGCCATGTCGAGTACGGGGATGCCTTCCGTGATGGCGACGATGAGGGCGACCCCCGCGTCGGCGGCCTCCATGATGGCGTCCGCGGCCCCGGCCGGCGGGACGAAGATCATGGTGGCGTTCGCCCCGGTCTTCGCCACGGCTTCGGCCACGGTGTTGAACACCGGCAGCTTGGCCCCGCTCTTCTCGCCGGTCCACGTCTGCCCGCCGCGGCCGGGGGTGACGCCGCCGACGAACTTCGACCCGTAGGCCAAGCACTGGTCGGTGTGGAAGCTCCCGGCCTTGCCGGTGATCCCCTGGCAGAGGACGCGGGTGTTCGAGTCGACGAGGATGCTCATGGGGGGTCCGGGGGTGGCGGCGGATACCGGAGTGATACGCCCGGCGGGCGGGGCCGGCGAGCCGGGACGGTCAGTCCCCGGCCGGGACGACGAACGGGTGGTCGGCCGCGGTCGTCTCGACCGTCGCCACGTGGAGG
>JANPKP010000527.1:0-9276 GCA_031426095.1 Gemmataceae bacterium | reverse complement strand
CCGCCGGCGGCGCGGCGTCGGGGTGATCCGGCACACGAGCGAGGTGATCGTGTACCAGCAGCGGCGGAACGCCCAGGCCGCCAAGTCGCATAAGAAGCGGCGGAATGCCTGTGTGCCCTAAACCCGCGCTGTAGTGCTAAGAAGTCCAAAAAGAGGGCTCTGTACAGCGGCATCCTCGCTAAAATTTTTGCAAACCACTACACGCCGGGTGCGACCTCGTTCGAGTTTGACCGGACGGAAATCGCCAAGGCGAAGAAAGGTAAGCTCACTAAAAATGACGGCGCTCTGATTTACCACTTCCGATTCCGCACCACGATGCCGGCGTCGATCACGCAGACCGTGGCCGAGGGGTTCGAGTGGGTGATCGAACTCGCCGGCCGCGGCCGCTACCTCATGGTCCAGCGGAAGCGGAACCGGATCGTGCCGAGTCCGAATCATTACCGCGTGAAAATCCCCGACGCCACCCCCGAGATCGTCGCCGCCTACGCCCAGGGGGACGAGCAGGCGCTCCTCGCCAAAGTGCGCTACAACCGGCTCATCGACCTCTTCTTGCGCGTCGCGGCCTACTCGCTGCAGAATCACCTGCGGACGAGCGTCCCCGACATGGGCCAGATCGAGACGGACGAGGTTTACGTCGCCGTGAACAGCAGCGGGCAGCAGTTCGCCATACCCGTGCAAGCGAAAGGCGGGACCGACCAGATCGGCGTCGTCCAGGTGATGCAGGACTTGGCCCTCTGCCGCAAGGCGTTCCCGCTCCTCACGCCGCGCCCGGTGGCCGTCCAGTTCGTCCGCGACGAGACGGGCGAAACCATCGTCATGTTCGAGCTGACCGAGTCCGAAGGCGACATCCGCGTGATCGACGAGAAGCACTACCGCTTGGTCCCCGCCAACCAAATCACACCCGAAGACCTCCAGACCGCCCGCCACGCTTAACGGGGCCGGCGTCCACGTCCGTTCGCCGATTCCGCGCGGAATCGGCCGACTCTCCCGCGCTACCGCCCTTTTGGGAGCGGTCTTCGCAACCCGATCGCCCGCCGCCGGATGCGGAAACGCGGCGCGAAAAAAGCGGGAGAAACCGGTAACGTTCGCGTCCGACCCGCCCCCTTCCTTGACTCCCACGCCCGCCGGGGGACAATGACCCCGCCCGTCCCGCCTCCCCCTCGCAAGGACTCCTCTCATGGCCGCCACCGCCACCAAGCCCCGCCCCAGGCTCGTCGCCCCGAAGGTCGCCGACCAGATGCTGTTCATCGACGGCAAGTGGGTGAACGCCGCGTCCGGCAAGACGTTCGCCACCCTCAACCCGGCCACCGGGGCGACCATCTGTCAGGTCGCGGAGGCCGACGCCGCCGACGTGGACCTCGCCGTCAAGGCGGCCCGCCGGGCGCTCGAAAGCGGGCCGTGGGGCCGCATGACCGGGGCCGACCGCGCCCGCCTCATCAACAAGCTCGCCGACGCCATCGAGGCCCACGCCGACGACCTCGCCGCCCTCGAATCGCTCGACAACGGCAAGCCCGTCGGCGAGTCGGCCACCGCCGACCTGCCGCTCACGATCAAGTGCTACCGCTACTACGCCGGGTGGGCCGACAAGATCCAGGGCAAGACCATCCCCCTCGACGGCAACTACTTCTGCTACACCCGCCACGAGCCGGTCGGCGTCGTCGGCCAGATCATCCCGTGGAACTTCCCGCTCCTGATGATGGCCTGGAAGTGGGGCCCGGCCCTCGCCTGCGGCAACACCGTCGTCCTGAAGCCGGCCGAGCAGACGCCGCTGACCGCGCTGGCCGTCGCCAAACTGGCCCAGGAAGTCGGCTTCCCGGACGGCGTCATCAACGTCGTCCCCGGGTACGGGCCGACGGCCGGGGCCGCCCTGTCCGGGCACGTGGACGTGGACAAGATCGCCTTCACCGGCGAGACGGGCACGGGCAAGATCGTGATGACGGCGGCCGCCAAGAGCAACCTCAAGCGGGTGAGCCTGGAGCTGGGCGGGAAGTCGCCGAACGTGGTGTTCGCCGACGCCGACATGGACGCCGCCGTGCAGGGGGCGTACACGGGCCTGTTCTTCAACCAGGGGCAGTGCTGCGTGGCCGGCAGCCGGCTGTTCGTGCAGGAGAGCGTGTACGACGAGTTCGTCCACAAGATGGTGGCGAAGACGAAGGACCGCAAGGTCGGCGACCCGTTCGACCCGGCGACGGAGCAAGGCCCGCAGGTGAGCCAGGAGCAGATGGACCGCATCCTCGGGTACGTCGACCACGGCCACAAGGACGGGGCCAAGCTCCTCTCCGGCGGCAAGCGGGTGGGGAGCGCCGGGTACTTCGTGGAGCCGACGGTGTTCGGCGACGTGAAGGACGAGATGAAGATCGCGCAGGAGGAGATCTTCGGCCCGGTGATGAGCATCCTGAAGTTCAAGGACGCGGCCGAGGCGGTGGAGCGGGGCAACCGGACGAGCTTCGGCCTGGCGGCGGCGGTCTGGACGCGGGACATCAAGAAGGCGATCGCGATGGCGAACGGCCTGAAGGCGGGCACGGTGTGGGTGAACTGCTACGACGTGTTCGACGCGGCCGCCCCGTTCGGCGGCTTCAAGTCGAGCGGCATCGGCCGCGAACTCGGCGAGTACGCCCTGGGCATGTACACGGAAGTGAAGACGGTGACGGTGGCGCTGTGACCCCGCCGGCCGGTGGTGTGCAACGTCTACGTGGCCGACGAGAAGGCCCGCGGGTGGGCCTTGACACGCCCTACGACGGCGGCGGATACAAGTCCGGCGCGAGCGCGTGCAGCTCGGCCGCCGTCAGCCCCTTGGCCGGCTCCTTCGGCGGCACCTCCTCCGCGTCCAGCACCTCGGCCTCGATCACCTCCGGCTCCGGCTCCGCCTCGATCACCTCCGCGTCCAGCACCGCCGGCTCGGCCGCCCGCACGGCGGCGTAGTGCGTCCGCCAGTCGGCCGCGATCCGCTCCTGTAACGCGAGGATGCCGCCCAGGCTCTTGAAGTGGAGGCGGGCGCAGCGGGCCTTCACCTGTTCGAGCTGTTCGAGGAGCTGGACCGCCCACTTGGCGGACACCTTCGCCCAGGACATCTCGCGGATCATCGGCTTGTCGAGGAGGAAGTCGGCCAGCCGCTCGCCGGGGACGAAGTTCTTCATCGCCGGGAGGTCGATGTCGCGGGCGTCGGCGAGGAGCGTCTTGAGCGTCCGCCAGCCCTGGCGGAAGGCGTGGAAGCCCTCCGTCACGAGGTCCGGGTGCGGGTCCGACGTGCGGAACAGCAGGGCCAGGAACATGCCCACCTTCCGCTCCTGGTCGCGGGCCTCGCCGTGGAGCCGCTGGACCGCCAGTTGGAAGCGGTACCGCTCCACCAGGTCGTCCCTCCAGATCGGGTCGAGCTTGCCGGCCGCCTGGACGTGGGCGAGGTACGTCCGCCGGTCGAGCGTGCGGAACCACTCCCACTCCTTGTCCACGGCATCCTGGGCCTCGCGGAGGAGCCGCTTGAGCTTCGGCGGGCTCTGCGAGTTCACCTTGCCGTCGAGCTGGTCCCGCTCGGCGATGAGCCCGCCCAGCCGGGCCCCGTGGGTGCGGGCCCCGGCCAGCACGCCGGCGAGGGCGGCGTCGACGCGGTCGTCCGGCCACTCGCGCTCGTTGCAGAGCCGCTCCAGCTCGGCGAGGTCGCCCGGTTCGAGCGGGCGGTTGTCGTACACCCCGTGGTACTTCTTGTCGTAGGTCGTCTCGGCCCGCTCGTCGTCGATGTACGTCTGCACCTCCTCGGGGTCGGACAGCTCCGCCCCCTTCGGCACGCTCCGCACCCGGCGGTACAGGCGGTACGTCATCCGCTCCTTGAGGACGTCGGCGTCGCGGAACAGGAGCCACGGCGAGCGGGCGTCGGCCGGGGCGGCGACGTACTGCTCCTTGACGTTCTCCTCGCGGTCGGCGTTCGGCGGGTGGGACCGCCACATCGGCGGCGTCTCGTCCTCGTCCGGCACCTCTTCGTCGTCCGGGGCGGCGAACACCCGGGCGTCCTTCCCCGCGGCCGGTTTGGTGGCCGTCGGCTTGCGGCCCGCCCCCCCGTCGGCGTCCTCGGCCCGGAGGATCGCCGCGGCCCGCGTCTGGTGGAAGTAGAGGTCGCGGGTGTAGAGCTTGTGGTCGGCCGCCGGCCCGAGGTCGGACCACGCCCGGCCGAAGGACCGCTGGCCGAACTCGACGGCGAACAGGCAGTGGGCCACGGCGTCGCTCCCGGCGATGCTGGCGGCCACGAGGTCGGCGTGGAACTCCTGCTCCCGGCTCACCGTCAGCCGCTGGAGGGCCGTCACCTTGTACGACCAGCCGAGGAACTTGCGGGCCACCCACACCCCGCCGGCGACGGGGGCACCCACCAGTTGGCCGAGCGACCCCTGGGCCCGCACCCAGGCGATCAGGCGGTCGAACCAGTCCTCGCCCTCCACGAGGTTGCCCATCACCCGCATGGCCACGTAGGCGTAGCTGTCGGCGTAGCTCGACTGCGAGAAGTGGCCGAATTCGTGGGCGACGACCGCCTTGAACTCGCTCAGGGTGGTGCAGTTGACCAGCCCCAGGCCGACGACCAAGTCCTGCTCCGGGCGGACGAAAAGGTTCACGAGCGTGGGCCGGCAGGTGACGGCCGCGTTCACGTCCGGGTCCACGTAGAGCGCCCGCGGCTCGGGGGCCCCCACCTCGTGGCAGACCTTGCGGATGAACCCCCAGAGCACCGGCTGTTCGGCCTCGGAGATTTCGAGCCGCAGCCCGGCCTCGGACGACCCGCGCTTGAACAGCCCCTTGGCCAGGAAGAGGAACATCAGCCCGGACGCGACGGCCCCCAGCACCCGGGGGACGAGCGCCCCCTCGGTGACGAGCAGGAGGACGAACGGCAGGCCGCCGAAGAAGAGGGTGAGCGCCAGGTAGTAGGCGAGGAAGACGAACATGCCGGCGAGGAGGACGTTCTGCTGGGAGCGGTACGACGGCGGGTAGTCGGTCAGCCCCTCGGGCACGACCTTCGGGGTGGGCGGGTACGGGAACGGAGACGCGGGCACGTGCGGCTCCCGGGTCGGAGGGCGGGCTGGGGAATCCCCGCATTGTGACGAGACGGCGGGCGGGCGTCAACCGGCGACAGCGGAGAGAGGCGTGCCCCTATCGGGAGGCGTGCGAAGCTCTTATTCTTGTGGCACCGGCCTCTGGCCGGTGGGGGCTACACCGGCCAGAGGCCGGTGCCACAAGAACGGGGCCGGCCGGCGGTTCACGAAAGGTACGCCCGGGCGGCGGCCAGCATGTACGTCTCTTCCAAATCGACCGTCACGGCCAGGCTCGCGCTCAGCGGCAACGGGAGGCTCGGCAGTGGGCTCCCTACGGCGAGCGGCCGCCGCCAGACCGAGACGTAACTGCCGCCGGTCGGGCTCGGGCCGTTCACCCGGTAGGTGGTCGCGGACGGGGCCGGAACCGCCGGCTGGCCGGGCAGGGCGAGGTCGGCCGCGACGGCGTCGGCGAACGAGAAGTCGTACGGCTGGGGGTGGAGATCGACGAGCAGCAGGTGAATGCCGGCCCGGACGTAGCCGGCGAACTTTGCCAGATAGTCGGCCCGCGCCGCCGGCCGGTCTTTGTTCCCGGGCGACACGAGTTCGATCGCGGCGACCACCATCCCCCGCCGCTGGACGTAGACGGCCCGCTGGGGGGCGAGGTCCGCGACCGCCACGGTGTCGTCCGGTTCGGATACGAAATCGCTCGGCCCGGGGGCGGCGGTCGGAGCCGGATCGCGGGCGACGGCAACGTCGGGCCGGGAAGCGAGCGCCAACCCCGCCAGGGAGTACGAGCCGATGTAAACCCGGTACTCGTCGGGGAGACGCGGCCAGATCGCGTCGGCGATGCGCACGATCCAATACGAGTGCAGGTTCTCCCACCCCTCTTGCGTGTTCCAGTCGTGTAGCGGCATGGCGTATCCTCCGGGGCCGGGTCTACTATACCGTGCCGAACGCCCGGCCGGGGCTACTTCCCGCCCGCCCCCACCGCCTTCGCCGCCGCCGTGGCCACCTCCCGCCGCAGGGCCGACACGTTCCCCTTGTCGTCCGGGTGGAGCCGGCTCGTCAGGACGACGACCGCGATGCCGCTCGCCGGGTCGAGCCAGAGCGACGTGCCGGTGAAGCCGGTGTGGCCGAAGCCGGTGCCTTTGGCGAACGCCTCGCCGCGCTGGCCCGAATAGCTCGTGTCGATGTCCCAGCCGCGGCTCCGCACGTTCGCCCGCGGGGGGCCGCCGGCCTTCGCGGGCGGGGTCGGGGGGAGGGTTACGGGTTCGGTGAAGCGCTTCACCGCGTCGGCCGACAGGACGCGGACGCCGTCGAGTTCGCCGCCGCGGAGCATCATCCGGGCGTAGCGGGCGAGGTCGTCGGCGGTGCCGAAGAGGCCGGCGTGGCCGGCGACCCCGCCCATGCCGAACGCCCGCGGGTCGTGGACCGCGCCGACGATCACCGCCCCCTCGCGCTTGCCGGTCGGGGCGGCCCGGGTGCGGAGGGCGTCGCCCGGCTTGTACGTGGTGTCGGCCATCTTCAGCGGGGCGAACACGGTCTCGGCGGCGAACTCGTCCAGCGGCTTGCCGGCGACCTTCTCGACCACCACGCCGAGGGCGATGAAGCCCACGTCGCTGTACTTGAAGCGGGTGCCCGGCGGGGCTTCGAGCTTGAGGGCGGCGACCCGCTCCAGGGCCTTGTCGCGGCCGTCCCGGTAGTCGGCCTCGGGGTTGTCGGCCGTCAGCCCGCTGGTGTGCAGGAGGCACTGCTCGACCGTGACGGCGTCCTTGCCGTTGGCCCCGAACGCCGGCCAGTGCTTCGCAACGGGGTCGGAGAGCTTCAACGTGCCGCGTTCGACCAGCACCCAGGCGGCCGTGGCGGTGGCGAGTGGCTTGGTGAGGGAGGCGAGGTCGAAGACGGCGTCGGGCGTCATCGGCACGTCGGCCGGCACCTTCGCCCGCAGCCCGTAAGCCTTGCGGAAGGCGACCGCGTCGCCGTGGACGACCACGACCACCGCCCCGGGGCAGTCGCCGCGATTGATCGCGGCCTCGACGGCGGCGTCGACGGGGGTGAAGTCGGGCGGGGCGGCCGGCGCGAGGGGGGCGAACGCGAGGGCGGTGAGCAGGGGGAACATGCGTGCGGCTCGTGGGGCGCGGGCGGTGCAACGTCGGATTCGGGATCGGGGCGAATTCAGGCCACGCTCCCGCTTTACCAGGAGGGGCGGGGGCGGTAACGCGGAAGCCGTGGACCGGCCACGGGATCGGGCGGAACGCGCCGTTTAAAAGCGGGAGAATCCGGGGGGCCGGCCGCCGCCCCGACGCCGCGTTACTCGATGGACGCCAGGAGCCCCTGCATCTCGCCCCGCGCGTGGAGGGCGTCGGCCGTGCCCGCCCGGCCGGCGGCGGCGATCCCGTCCCGCAGCACGTCGCACGCCTCCCCGACCTTGTCGAGCCGCACCAGCGCCTGGGCGGCCATCAGGTACGCCGGCACGTAGGGGTCGGCGGCCTTCAACGCGATCAGTTCCCGCAGCACCCGGGCGCACTCGCCGTCGTCGCCGGCGCTGGCGTGCTCCATCGCCAGCCCGTAGCGGAGGAAGGCGTCGTCCGGGTCGTCGGCGAGTAAGGCCTCGATCCGCTCCATCCGCGGCGTCCGCATCGGATACCCCTGCAAAGGTGTGGGTGCCAGTGTGCCGTGTGGGGAAGAGAACGCCCGGTTATCGCCCACCCGCCACACTCACACCCCACACCTTTGCTACTCACAACCGGCCCAACCGGCACCGCCGGGCCGACCGCCCCGCCCCGCACCGCCGCGCCGGCCGGCGCGGCTGGCGCAGCCGCACGCCGGACGGCCCGCGGGGCGGCCGAGTGGCCTTGACGGCGTGCAGCGGGCGGGGGCCGGGGGCCGAAACCTGGGGTGTCGCGTTCGAGACGGACTTCGCCGACCTCCCGGGACTTCCACCCGCCCGGGCTGCTCTGGGGGCACCATGCGTTCGCCGCTCAAGCGTCCCACCGCCGCCCCGGTCACGACGACCGCCGCGGTCGCCCGCCGGCTCCTCCGCCGGGCTTTACTCCCGGCCGGCCTGGCCGCCGCCCTCACCCCCATCGCCGTCGGCGTCCCCGGGCTGCCGACCCGCGACGCCGACGCCGGCCCCCGGGCCGTCACCCCCGGCCAGCGGCGGGACGAGGTGGTGGACGTGTACGAGCGGTGCAAGCCGGCCGTCGTCAACATCCACAGCGAGCGGACGGTCACGGCCGGGCTGGAAGACCCCTTCCGGTCCACCGTCACGCAGACCCAGCGGGTGAACGGGATGGGGACCGGCATCGTCCTCGACCCCCGCGGGTACATCCTCACCAACTTCCACGTCGTGGACGACGTGAACTCCCTCCGCGTCCGCCTCCACGACGGGGCCGGGTACACCGCCCGCGTCGTCGCCCTGGACAAGGAAGCCGACCTGGCCCTCATGAAGGTGGAACCCTCGACCCCGCTCCCGTGCCTGCCCTTCGGCACGTCGTCCGACCTCATGGTGGGCGAGGCCGTCATCGCCATCGGCAACGCCTACGGGTACGAGCACACCGTCACCGACGGCCGGGTGTCGTTCAAGGGGCGGGACGTGACGCTCAACAAGGACATGGGGTACAAGAACCTCATCCAGACGAGCGCCCCGATCAACCCGGGCAACAGCGGCGGCCCCCTCCTGAACACCCTCGGCGAGCTGGTCGGGGTGAACGTCGCCATCCGGGCGGGTGCCCAAAACATCGGCTTCGCCCTGCCCATCGACTTCGTGATCGGGCGGGCGGCGGACATGCTCAGCACCAAGCGGCGGGCCGGCCTGCGGCACGGGCTCCACGTCAAGGACACGGTCGACCGCGGCGGCGACCAGACCCCGGCGAAGCGGTCGGTGGTGGTCGATCTGTGCGAGGCCGACAGCCCGGCCGAGGCCGGCGGGTTCAAGCCCGGCGACGTGGTGGAGAAGGTGGGCGACGTGGCCGTCGTCACGTCCATCGACATCGAGCGGGGCTTCCTCGACAAGCCGGCCGGGGTGAAGGTGCCGGTCCGCGTCCGCCGCCCGGGGGCCGCCGACCCGGTGACCATCGACGTCGCCTTGCAGCAGGTCTCCCGCCCGTTCCAGGCCCCGCAGCCGGCCGGCGACGTGGTGTGGGCCAAGCTCGGCGTCCGCCTCGCCCCGGTCGGCCCGACGGTGGTGGCCCCCGCCAACCCCCAGCTCCACGGCGGGATGCTCGTGCAGGACGTGTCCCCCGGCAGCGCCGCCGCCGCCGCCGGC
>JANPKP010000526.1:0-11116 GCA_031426095.1 Gemmataceae bacterium | reverse complement strand
TCGATCCAACGGTGATCCGTTTGGTTGCCATGGGTCACACCGGGCTTCAGACGGGGAACTGGCGCCACTGCCCAAGTGGTAGAACGGCGACCCACCGCGCGCAAGTCCACGCAACTTCCCCAGTCGCGCGCGTTGGCCGTGCTCCTACCCCCACTCGCACGTGTCTCACGGCCGCCTCGTCGGCTACAGCCTGAAGAAGCGGGCCAACGACCCGTGCTACTACGTGTACTTCCGGTCTCCCGACGGGCGGCGGACGGAGCGGGACACCCAACAGACGGCGGCCCTGCGGGCGCACTCCGCGGCCCACTCCATCATCGATGCCGGACACGCCCCGGCGGCCACCCCGTCCGCCGCGGTGACCTGGGACGAGGCCGAGGCCCGCTTGCGGGACAAGGCCGCCGCCAACGGCCTCCGGGGGCCGACGGTCGACTACTACGTCAAGCTCCTCCGCCGGGCCCGGGCCTTCCACACGGTGACGGCCGGCCCGGCCGACGTCTCCCCGGGGATGGCGGAGGCCTGGAAGAAGGCCTTTTCCTCGACGCCCACCCGCCGCAAGAAGCTGCCGTCCCCGCACACCGTCTTCTCCCTGGTGCGGGGCTTCTCGTCCCTCTGGCAGGCGTGGCTGGTGGACGAACTGGCCGTCTGCGTCGGCAACCCCTGGGCCGACGTGACGCCGCCCATGACGGACCGGATCGAAGTGCGGGTGATCGACGACGAGACGTTCACCCACCTCCTGGGCTGGCTCGACGCCCGGTTCTCGGGCTGGGTCCTGCCGCGGGTGTTCCTGGAGGTCAAGGCCGTCACCGGCTGCCGGCTGATGGACCTGTGCGGGCTGGGGGCGGACCAGCTCCGCGACGGGCGGCTCCACTTCCGGGCCGACCAGACGAAGGGGCGGCGGGCCCGGTCGGTACCGCTCCCGCCCGACTTGGCCGCCCGGCTGGCGGCCCTCAAGGGGCCGCGGTTCCTCTGGGAGGCGTACCCGTCGGGGCTTCGGGAGGCGGTCAAAAGGATGGGCTGCCCGACGCACCGGATCAAACCCGACTTCGCCCCCAGGCGGCTCTACCAGTGGGTCGAGACGCTGTTCCTCGAGTACGGGGCGGCCCACCCCGACCGGCCGAAGGTCCACTCGCACCAACTCCGCAAGCGGGCCTTCACGGCGGCCTGGGAGGGCGGCATCGACCCGCGGCGTGCGGCCATCGCGATCGGCTGCAACCCGGACACCGTGATGCGGCACTACGTCAAGCTCGACGAGCAGCAGGTGACGGACGACGTGATGATCAAGTTGGCCGACCGCCTCGGGGCCAAGCCGGCGAAGCCGCCCGGGCCGGCGGGAGGGTAGGGGCGATCGAGTCGGGAACGAGGTCGGACGGCGACCGACTCCTGCCCCGCGGCGGGGGCCGATCGTCGGGTCGGTGAAGAATTAGGTTGGGCTATTGTTGGGTAGAAAAATGGTCTGATGCGGGTTGAAATAGCGAATAATCGCAAGTGCCCTGATTTGTAGGGCTTTCGGAAGTTACCCGGCTAGGATTCGAACCTAGACGAAGAGAGCCAAAATCTCTTGTGCTACCGTTACACTACCGGGTAATTGACCACCCCTTTTGTAGCAACCGGGGGCCGGACGCTCAAGCTCTTATCGGTTTTGCGGCGGCTTCGGGGCGGGGTCGCCGAGCTGGACCATGAACGCCAGCTGCTCCAATTGGATCGCCAAATCCACCGTCACCACCCGCACCTCCGGCGGCAGTCGCAGTAGCGCGGGGGCGAAGTTCAGGATGCCGCGGACGCCGGCCTTCACCAGCTGGTCGGCCACCACCTGTGCCGTGTCCGCGGGGACCGTCAGGACGCCGAGTTCCGCCCCCAGGGCCGTCACGCCGTCGGCCAGTTTCACGACCGGCTCCACCGTCAAC
This sequence comes from Gemmataceae bacterium, assembly GCA_031426095.1. Classification (GTDB taxonomy): domain Bacteria; phylum Planctomycetota; class Planctomycetia; order Gemmatales; family Gemmataceae; genus JANPKP01. The sequence goes on along the minus strand of JANPKP010000526.1, from coordinate 9,212 downwards.
CCGTCGATCACGGTGCCGACTTTCGCCGGGTCGCTGTCGAACAGGCCGACGATCTCGAAGCCCTGGGTGCGGAAGCCCTGGTAGCGGAGGAGGGCGCGGGCGAGGTTGCCGACGCCGACGAGGACCGCCCGCCAGGTGCGGTCGATGCCGAGCGTCTGGCGGATGGCACGGGCGAGCTCCCGCACGTCGTACCCGATGCCCCGCTGGCCGAGGTGGCCGAGGGAGGCGAGGTCGCGGCGGACCTGGGCGTCGTTCACGGCCACCAGTTCCGCGATCTGCCCGCTCGACACCTTCCCCCCGTCGGCCGGCCAGGCGGCCAGGCAGCGGAGGTACTGGCTCAAACGGAGGGCCGTCGCCCGGGACAGCCGCTGCGGGTCGGTCGCGTCAGCGGGTGGGGTTCGCCGCACGATGGGTCCGCCACCTGCCGAAAGGTTTGAAGGGGCCGCGAGGCTCCCTCCAACTGTAAATCGAAGCGCCGCCGGGGTCAACCGCCGGGGCGGGAATCGGTCGGGGTCGCTTACGGCCGGGCCGACCAGCCGACAGGGACCGACACGGCCGGCCCGTCCGCCCCGGATAGCCGGACCCGCACGGTGCCCCGTCCGGGGGTGGTGGCCGCCGCCGCCGGCACCGTGAGCCGCACGGCCGCCACCGGGCCGACCGCGTCCGACCACTTGAACGTGACGGACGGGTGGTCGCACTCGACGCCCGCCACCCCCACCGGCTTGCCGTCCGTGCCCCGCACCTGGACCAGGGCCGACGCCTCGGATTGGCCGGCGGCGAAGCGCAAGTAAACCTCGTCCGGGGTGACGACGGCCGCCGCGGTCGCCCGCTTCTCCACCCGCACCGGCACGCGGAACTCGGGGTACGCCGGGTCGTCGGTGTAGAGCGTCACCTGCTCGTCGCGGCTGCCGGCGGGGGCGTCGGCGGCGAGTTTGAGCGTGATTGCCTGCGTCCCGGCGGTCCGCGGGCCGACGGTGGGCGTGAGGTGCGGGCCGGACGCGACGGCCCGGGTGACGGTCAGCGGCGTGGCCCGGCGGTCGGCCAGCGTCAGCGATTGGGTCGCCTCGCCGGCGGTGGAGAACGCGAGTTACGGCGGCGTCACGGTCACGTCCCGGGAGAGCGTGGCGGTGAGCGTCAGGTCGAGTTCGGCCTCGGGCGTCGGCGCGTAGGCCCGAATGTAACGAACTTTCAGCGGCCAGCGGTTCGGGCCGTCGGGCTGCGTCAGGGTGTTTACTTCCACCGTGAGCGTGGCCGTCTCGCCGGGCTTGAGCAGCGTGGCCGAAAACGCCCGGCGGACGCAGCCGCAGCCGGCCTCGCCGGCGGTGATCGCCACCGGGCCGTCGGAGGCGTTCGTCAGCGGGAAGGTGTGAACCAGCGGCGGGCCGGCCTTCACGTCGCCCCGAGCGGCGATCGGCTGCGGAGTCTTGAGCAGGGGTTCGGCGACCGGCGGGGCCGCCAGCGTGAGGGCCACGAGCGTGAATGTTGCGTTCATGCCGCCGGCATTAACTCCGCCGCCGACCGCCGGCAAGGCCAACCGACGCTCGGAACTTGGCTCGGGTGCCACCGGATTCTCCCAGTTTTTACGAACGCGTTTGCCCGATCTATAGGGCCGCGTGCGATTTGTGGCTCCCGCTCCCGTTACCCCCGGTAACGCGGGAGCGTCGCCCCTTTAGGCCCACACCGGCTTGACTTATCGCACCCCGTTGTGGACCTTTTCCCCATGCAACTCGTCCTCCTGCCGCCGTGCCCCGCCCGCCCGTGCCCGCCGCCGCTGGTTGGTGACGAAATCCACGTCTGGACGGTGCCGCTCGACCCCGCCCCGGCGACGGTCGCCGACCTGCTCGCGGAACTGACGGCCGACGAACGCGCCCGCGGCGACCGCTACCGGGCGGCCCGCGTGCGGGAGCAGTTCGTCACCTGCCGCGGGCTCCTGCGGCGCGTCCTCGGCGGCTACTTGGGTGTACCGGCGGGCGACGTGCCGATCGCGTACACCGGGGCCGGCAAGCCGATGCTCGCCGGCGGGGCGTTCGAGTTCAACCTGGCCCACACCGACGGCGTGGCCCTGATCGCGGTCGCCGGCCGGCCGGTGGGGGTGGACGTGGAGCGGGTGCGGGACGTGGCGAACGCCGGCGGGCTGGTCGACCGCTTCTTCTCGGCGGCCGAGCGGGACGACTACCGGCGGCTGCCCGAGGGGGTGAAGCGGGAGGCCTTCTTCCGCGGGTGGACGTGCAAGGAGGCGGTCATCAAGGCGGCCGGGGCGAGCGTGGAGGCGCTCGACGCCTTCGACGTGGACCTCGACCCGGCGAACCCGCCGGTGGTGCGTGCCGCCCGCCACCCGGCCATCGCGGCGGGGCGGTGGGCGGTGTCGTGCTGGGGGCCGCCCGGGGGGTACGCGGCGGCCGTGGCGGTGTCTTCGTAGGGTGGGTTGAGCGAGTCTTCGAACGAAGCCCACGTTGGAGGGGGCGTGGGGCGGGGGAACGAGCGAAGCCCACGTCCGGCACCGGTGGGCCGCGGCCGTGGGCTTCGCTCGTAGACTCGCTCAACCCACCCTACATCGTCACGGGGCCGGGGCCACCGTGGGCTCCTGGACGGTCACGCCCTGGAGGAAGCGGGCGGTCGCCTGGTTGATCTTGTCGTCCGACACGTCCTGGCGAATCTTGTACCCCATCTTCGGGAAGAACTCCAGGGCCTTGACCACCTGGACGCCCTTCTTCCGGGCCTCGTCGCGGGCCGCCCCGAGGCCGCCGAGCAACGCCGTCTTCTCCTTCTGGAAGGCGTCGGTCACGCCGCCGTTGATCGGCGAGTACCCCTCGATGGCGTACCGCGTCCGCTCGGTCACGCTGCCGACCCACTTGAGGGTCCGCAGGTCGTAGTAGGCGTCCACCGTCAGCCCCATCTTCTGGAGGTCGCGGACCACGTCCGGCATGTCGTCCGAGCCGTCCCCGTTGACGTCGAACACGCCGAAGAGGGCGACGTGCTCGGAGTAGCCCGGCTTCCAGGCCACGTTGTACAGGAGGTCGCCGGTCAGCACCCGGTCGCGGACGGTGTCCTCGCTGCCGGGCACGACCCGGGCCTTCGACAGGTCGGGGCCGAGGACCTCGATGACTTCGAGGCTGGCCTTGGTCACGAACCGCTCGGCCGTGTGGTACTGGCCCCGCTCGTCGGGCACCCGGAAGGCCCGCACCCGGGACAGGTAGCCGCGGGAGGGGAAGTCGGCCGGGAGGACGGAAAAAGTCAGCCCCGGGCGGACCTTGCTGTTCGTCCCCTGGTCGATCTCGACCGTGTCGTCGCTCAGCCGGCGGAGGACCTTGCCCTTCGGGTCGTCGTAGGTGAGCTGGTCCGGGCGGGACTTCTCGCGGGCCTCCTGCATGCCGGCGATCTGGAGGTTGAGCGTCTCGACCTTCTTCTCCAGGTCGGCGATCTTCTGCCGCTGCTTGGTCACGTCGTCCTCGGACTTCTCCAGCTGGCCGCGGACGGACGCCTCGGCGTCGGTGTACTTCTTGGCCCGGGCCGCGGCATCGGTCTGGAGGGCCTTGAGGTCGGTGTCGATCTTCCCCTTGATCTCGTTCCCCTTGTCGTCGAGCGACTTGGACGCCTTCTGGTACTCCTTCTCGGCGGCCGCCAGCCCGGGGAGGACCTTGTCGTAACTCCCGGTCGTGCCTTTGGCCTGGGCCCGAGCGAGGTCGCGGGCGGCCACCACCTTCACGAGGTTGTCGAGGAGCACCTGCTTGGGCGGGGCCGTCACCTTGCCGTCGGCCTCGGGGGCCCAGTCGATCAGGTCCTTGAGCGGGGGGGTGGTCTTGTCCGGGTTCGGGAGCTGGGCCAGCTTGGCCGTCAGGCTCTCGTTGATCCGCTTGAGTTCGTTCCCCACGTCGTTGTTGGTCTGGGGGTCGCCGAGGAGTTCCTTGCGGTCGTCCGGCAGGTCGACGCCGAGGGCGACACGGTACAGCTTGTTCATGTTGTCGGAGGTGGCCTGGGCCCCTTCGGCCTTCTTCTGACTGGCCTTGGCGTCGGCCGCGGCCTTCTCGCGGGTCGCCTGGTCCGAGTAGAGGACGTAGCAGAAGACGCCGAGGCCGACGGTGGCGATGACGAAGAATACGAGCGCGATGATGACCGGCAGCCCGGTCTCTTTGGACTTCTTGGCCATGGGATGGGTCCTCGCCGGCCGGCGACGTGGGGGAACGGGTCGAGACGTGGGGAACGTGGTTATTGTACGCCCGGCCCGCGCCTCCCGTCAAAGGTAAAGGCCGGCGGCCGCTGGCTTCAACGCCAAAGGCCGGACATTCGGCCGGGGCGGGGCGGCGGGGGCCGGTGGTAGGGGATGGATCGGCGGGACACGGGACACGAGACAGGAGACACGGGAAAGAACCGAGCCGCGGTCAGGAGGGTATCAGTCCCGTGTCCCGTGTCCCGTGTCCCGCACCTTGACACCCCCCGCCGGCGGGCCGTAAAGTGCCCGTGCCGGCACCCCCCGTCACCGTCCGCTCCTTCGTATGCCGCCCGCCCGTTCCCCGCGAAAGGTTCTCCCGCGATGCCGGACGCCAGCCCCGCGGGCAGCCTCTACCTGTTGGACGCCCACGGGCTCATCTTCCAGATGTTCCACGGCGTCGGGCCGATGTCCGCCCCGGACGGCCGGCCCACGAACGCCGTGTTCGGCGTCACCCGGGCCCTGATGAGCCTGTACGACCGCGGGGCCGACTACCTGATCGCCACCTTCGACCACCGGGCGGACACCTTCCGCAACGCCCTCGACGCGAACTACAAGGCCCACCGCCCGCCCAAGCCGGACGACCTGAAGGTCCAGGAGCCGATGATCCACCGGGTGCTGGCCGCCATGCGGATCCCGCACCTGGAGCAGCCCGGGTTCGAGGCCGACGACATCATGGCCACCCTCGCCCGGGAGGGGGCCGACCGCGGGTTGGATGTGTTCCTCTGCTCGGCCGACAAGGACCTGCGGCAGTGCCTCACGGACAAGGTGAAGATCCTCAACCTCCGCAAGGGCGAGCAGCTCGACGCGGCCGGGCTGGTGGCCGACTGGGGCGTGACGCCGGGGCAGGTGGTCGACTACCAGGCGCTCGTCGGCGACTCGGTGGACAACGTGCCGGGGGTGCCGGGCGTCGGCCCCAAGACGGCGAGCAAGTGGCTCCAGGAGTACGGCACCCTCGACAACCTGATCGCCCACGCGGACGAGGTCGGCGGGGCGAAGAAGTCGAAGGTCAAGGACTCGCTCAAGGAGTCGATCGCCAACGGCAACCTCGCCAGGAGCCGGCAACTCGTCCGCCTCGACACGCGGGTGCCGATGGAGGTCGACTGGGAGGGGTGGAAGCGCCGCGACTGGGACGGCCAGGCGCTGCTCGAACTCTTCCAGGAGTTCGGCTTCCGCGGCTTCACCGAGCGGGTGCGGTCCACGCTCAAGGGGAGCGGCGCGAAGAAGAACGCCGACATCCTGGCGAGCATCGGCGAGGGCGGAACACCTTCCACCCCACCGGCGACGACCACGTCGGTCGCCAGAGCCGGGTCTCGGAAAAAAGCTCCGGCCAAGAAGGCCACCGGCTTCAGCCTCTTCGGCGAACTCGGCGTCGAGCCGGACGCCGACCCGGATGCCGCGCCCGCCGCCCCGGCCGCGGACGACTTCACCTTCGGGGCCAACGCCCCCAGCGACGGCTGGAGCTACGACGGCTACAAGCTGATCGACACCCCCGAGGCGTTCACCGCCTTCGTGGCCGACCTCAAGAAGCAGACGCGCTTCGTGTTCGACACCGAGACGACCGGGCTCGACCCCTTGCGCTCGGAGATCGTCGGCCTCTCCTTCTGCTGGGCGAAGGGGGAGGCGTATTACGTCCCCGTGCGTGCCCCGGCCGAGGACAAGGCCCTCGACCAAAAGGCGGTGCTGGACGCGCTCGCCCCGATCTTCGCCGACCCGGCCGTGGCGAAGGTGAACCAGAACATCAAGTACGACCTCCTCGTGCTGCGGCAGCACGGCGTGGGCGTGGCGGGGGTGGCCGGCGACCCGATGGTGGCCCACTACCTCCTCCACGCCGGCGAGCGGTCGCACAACCTGGACGAGATGACGCGGCAACTCCTCGGGCACGAGAACGTCTCGATCACGGAACTGATCGGCAAGAAGGGGAAGAACCAGATCACGATGGCCGGCGTTCGGACGGAGTTGGTGAAGAAATACGCGGCCGAGGACGCCGACGCCGCGTTCCAGCTCGCCGACATCCTCGAAGCCGGGCTCGCCCCCGCCGGCGTGCGGGCCCTCTACGACGACGTGGAAGTCCCCCTCGTGGGCGTGCTGGCCGAGCTGGAGTTCAACGGCATCCGCCTCGACGTGCCGTTCCTCGTCAAGCTCTCCGCCGAGATGGAAGTGCAGCTCGCGGCGATGGAGAAGGACATCCACGAGGCGGCCGGCCGGGCGTTCAACATCGGCTCGCCCAAGCAGATGCGCGAGGTGCTGTTCGACGAGCTGAAGCTGCCGATCCAGAAGCGGACCGGCATCAGCGGCGAGGCCAGCACCGACTTCGAGACGCTCGAAAAGCTCGCCGCCCTGGGCCACGCCCTGCCGCGGAAGGTGATCGAGCACCGCTCCGTCGCCAAGCTCAAGGGCACCTACGTCGATGCGTTGCCGGCCCTCGTGAACCCCGACACCGGCCGCGTCCACACCTCGTTCAACCAGACGGTGGCGAGCACGGGGCGGCTGAGTTCGTCCGACCCGAACTTGCAGAACGTGCCGGCCCGCACGGAGCAGGGGAAGCAGATTCGCCAGGCGTTCCTGCCCAAAGAGGGGTGGACGCTGGTGACGGCCGACTACTCGCAGGTGGAGCTGCGGCTGCTGGCCCACTTCTGCGGCGACGCCGCCATGAAGGCGGCGTTCACCGAGGACCGGGATGTCCACGCCTCGGTCGCGGCCGGCATCTTCAAGGTGCCGGAGGCGGAGGTCACGGGCCAGCAGCGGCGGGTGGCCAAGACGGTCAACTTCGGCGTCATCTACGGCATCAGCGCCCACGGGCTGGCGATCCGCCTGGGCATGCCGCGGAAGGACGCCGAGCGGTTCATCGAGGACTACTTCGCCCGCTTCCCGACCGTGCTGGCGTACCAGGATAACCTCTTGAAGAAGGCCCAGACCGACGGCTACGTGGGCACCATCCTGGGCCGCCGGCGGACGTTCACGCTGGTCGATGCGGACGTGAAGAGCAGCTACCGGGGCCGCACCCAGGCGGCCCGGGAGGCGATCAACATGGAGATTCAGGGCTCCGCGGCCGACCTCATGAAGCTGGCGATGCTGAACGTCCACCGCCGGCTGACCGCGGAGGCCAGGGCGGCGAAAATGCTGTTGAGCGTCCACGACGAACTCGTCTTCGAGGTGCCGCCGGCCGAGGTGCCGGCCGTGGCCGCGCTCGTGCGGGAGGAGATGACCGGGGCGATGGCGCTCGCGGTGCCGCTGAAGGTGGACGTGGCCGCCGGCCCGAACTGGCTCGACGTGACGGACGTTTAACGCCGGGAGGTGCGTATGTCGATCGGCACGCCGAGCGAGATCGATTACCCGAGCGGCAACGGGAAGCCGATGGCCGAGACGCAACTCCACATTCAGGCCATCGTGCTGTTGCTCCAGGCGCTGCAAGACTTCTTCGCCGTCCGCCCGGACGTTTACGTCGCGGCAGACAGCTACTGGTACTGGGAGAAGGGGAACGGGAATCGGCGAGTCGCCCCGGACGTGATGGTGGTGCCGGGCGTCCGCCCCCGGCCGCTGGCCGAGCGCCGCAGCTTCCGCTCGTGGGAGGAAGGGGGGGCGGTGCCGGCGGTCGTGTTCGAGGTCGCGTCCGAGAAAACGTGGGAAACGGACGTCGGGCGGAAGCGACACCGGTATTCCAAGCTCCGCGTCCCCGAATACTTCTTGTTCGACCCGGAGGCCAAATACTTGAGCTCGCCCCTGATCGGCTACCGCCGTGGGCCGACGAGGTATCGGCGAATGCCCCTGGTCGGCGGCGAGTTGGCAAGTGACCTCGGGTTCCGACTCCGGGCCGAGGGCGGATTGTGCCGGCTCATTGACGCTTCGACCGGCCTGCCGGTCCCGACGCGCGGGGAAGCCGTCGAGGTGCAAAAAGCCCGAGCGGACGCCGAGAAGGCCCGGGCCGACGCCCTCGCGGCCGAACTCGACCGGCTCCGGCGGGCGGCCGGCGGGGGCGGGCCGTGACCCCCTTCCGCCACGGGCCGAAGCCGGTCGTCGGGCTCGTCGGGGCCATCGGGGCGGGCAAGAGTACCGTCGCCGCCGCGCTCGCCCGCCGCGGGGCCGCCGTCATCGACGGCGACGCCCTCGGGCATGACGCCCTCGAACAGCCGGCCGTCCGCGCCCAGGTTCTCGAGCGATGGCGCGGGCGGGCGGCCCTCGTGCGGGCCGACGACGGGCGGATCGACCGGCGGGCGCTCGCCGCCGTCGTGTTCGCCGACCCGGCCGAGCGGAAGGCCCTCGAAGCGATCGTCTTCCCCGTCATCGAGCGGATGGTGAACGACCGCATTGCCGCCGCCCAGGCCGACCCGGCGGTGACGTTCGCCGTCCTCGACGCGGCCGTGATGCTCGAAGCCGGGTGGACCGACCGGTGCGACGAGATGGTGTACGTGGACGCCCCCCGGGCCGTCCGCGTCGCCCGGCTGGCGGCCCGGAGCGGGTGGACCGACGCCGACCTCGCCGCCCGCGAGGCCGCCCAGATGCCGGCCGCCGAGAAGAAGAAGTACGCCACCGCCTTCCTCGTCAACGACGCCGGCCCGGACGAACTCGGCGCGAAGGTGGACGGGTTGCTCCGCGGCTGGGGGTGGGGCGGGCCGCCCCCGGGGCGTGAAAAACCCGCGGGGCCGTAACCACCCGGGGCCGGGGCGGGTATAACAACAACCGACGTTATTTCGAATGACCTGGGCAGACCCCATCTGTCGAGGCGACGCCAGACGGTCCGCGACCCCCCGGGGTCGCCGGCGCTCCCGGGCGGTTTCCCTCACCCGCCCCGCCGGCGACCGGACCTCGGCTTCGCCCCTGCCCGCCGGAGACTGTTCGATGCCCGACGCGACGAAGCCGGACCCGACCAAGGTGCCCCCCCGGGCCGCCCGCCCCCCCGCCCCCCGTCGCCCCCGTGCCGACGAGACGGCCTCCGCCCCCCCGGACGCCGACGCCGCCTTCGGGGCCGGCATCGTGGACGAAGTCCCGCCCGCCCCGCCGCCCC
>JANPKP010000525.1:0-4721 GCA_031426095.1 Gemmataceae bacterium | reverse complement strand
GACGCCCGTGCGGCGGTCGCCTCCGCGGCCGCCGCGCTGGCCGCGGCCTTCGCGGGGGGGCCGGCGGCGGCCGCCTGCGCCCTCGCCGCCGTCGCGGGGGCCCCGGCCGACGCGGCCGGCGCGGCGGCCGGGATGAGGGCGACCACCGCCTTCTGGTCGCCGGCGGCGAGGATCATGTAGTCGGCCACGGCCTTCGTCACCGCCGCGTGCCGGTCGGCGGCCGCCTTCAACACGACCTCGGCGTCGGCAGCCGCTTTCAGGGCGGCGGGGAGGTCGGCCGCCTGCTGGGCGGCGGTGGCGGTGGCGGCCTTGGCGGCGGCCGCGAGGTCGGGGTTGCCCGGGGCCTTCGCCGCCGCGTCCGCGATGGTCTTGGCGGCGGCCGTGAACGCCGGGGCGGTCACTTCAAGACTCGCCGCCTTGTTGCGGGCGGCGGCCGCGGACGCGGCGACGGGGGCGAGGCGGTCGATCTCCCCCTTCGCGGCCGTCACCTGCGGGGCCGTGAGGGTGGCCTGTCCGGTGTGGTCGGCGAACGCCTTGCGGGCGGCCGCAAGGTCGGCGGCCACCTTCGCCGCTGTCGCCGCCGCCGCCGCGTGGGCGTCGGCCGTCTCTTTCGCTCGCGCCTCCGCTGCTCGAAGGGCGTCGGCCGCGGCCTTCGCCTTCGCGTCGGCGGCCGCGAGCACGGCTTCCGCCGCCCGCACGCGCTCGGCCAGCGGCAGGGGGTTAACGTCGAACGCCCCCGCCGCCTTGCCGTCGGCCACGCCCCACGCCCGTATCACGCCGCCCCAATCGCCGCCCACCACCTTCGCGTCGTCGTGCGTGACGGCCACCCGCAGGCCCAGGTCGGGGAGGGGGTCGAACGCCTTCACGAGCGCCCCGCCGGCGTCCCACAGCTTCACCACTTTGTCCCGCCCGGTGCTGGCGAGCTTGCCGTCGTGGCCGAAGCGGACGGCCGCCGCCCCGCCGCCGTGGGCCGCCCACGTCTTCGACTGGGTGCCGTTCTCCATCTCCCAGAGCCGCACCGCCCCGTCCTCGCCGGCCGACGCCAACACGTTCGCGTCGTCCCGCCAGGCCAGGTCGTTGACGGCGCTCGGCGGGTTCTTTAGTGTGAAGAACTCGCGGCCGGTGAACGCCTCCCACGCGAACAGCCCGCCGGCCCGGTCGCCGGTGGCCAGCAGCACGCCGTCCGGGCTGTACTCGACGGCCGTCACCCAGTCGGTGTGCTTCTTGATCTCGCGGAGCAGCGCCCCGTCGGCGGTCGAGTAGACACGCACCACCTTCCCCGGCCCGCCGAGCGCCACCTGCGTCTGGTCGGCCGACAGGTCGGCGGCCAGCACGGCGTCGGCCTCGTTCCCCACCTCCGCGACCACGCCGCCGGTTTCCACGTCGAACAGCACGGCCTTCCCGGACGCCCCGCCCCGCCCCCCGGCCGCGAGCAGGAGCTTGCCGCTCCGCGAAAACTTGACGACGTTCACCTGCCCGTGCGGGAACGGCAGCACGCCGAGGAGTTGCCCCGTGTCGGCGTGGAAGAGCAACACCTGATGCGCCCCGCCGGCGGCGACGAGCGGGGCCCACGGACTGGCCGCCAGCGCCAGCGCCGCCCCCGGCCGGCGGGCGTGGACGACCGGGTCGAGGCTCAGCTTGCCCGCGAGAGGCATCGGCGGCGGCCCCGGCGGCCGGCCTTTCACCACCGACGGCAGCCCGATGTCGGCCTTCGGCTTCACGGCGATGGCCTTGCTGCCGCCGTTCTCGCGGGCCCCCTGGTCGATCCACAGGCTCAGCAACGCGAGCTGGGCGTCGGGCACCTTCGCCGCCGACCCCGGCGGCATCTTCGGCTCCTCCTTGTGGGCGGTGAGCGAATAGAGCCGCGACTTGCCGGAATCGCCCGGCGCGACGACGGCCCCGGACGACCCGCCCTCCATGACGGCCGCGAAGGTGGCGACGTTGAGGCCGCCCTTCTGCTTGTCGTTCCCGTGGCAGCCGACGCAGTGGAGCTTGAAGACGGGGAGGACGTCGTCGTCGTAGGTGGGCTTGGCGGCGTCGGCGCGGAGGGGCGTGAACTCGCCGCGTAGACACGACGCCAACACCGCCGCCAGAAAAAGCGTGACCGAACGACGCATGGCGATCCGCCACCCCCGGCGACTGTGCGAACGTGTGCCCCGCCACCCAGTTTACGGACGCCCGCCCGCCACGGCTTGGAACGCCCGCGTCCCGTCGCTCACTGGCGGGCCCCCGGGACGGGCCGGCCCATCGTGCGGAGGAGCAGCTTCATGTCGTCCCAGGCGTCCTTCTTCTTCGACTCGTCCCGCAAGAGGTACGCCGGGTGGAACGTGCAGATCAGTGGCGTGCCGCGGTAGTCGTAGAGCTTGCCGCGGAGTTTCGTAATGCTCGCCTTCGAGCCGAGGAGGTTCTGGGCCGCGACGCCGCCGAGGGCCACCAGGAACTTCGGCTTCACGAGGGCGAGTTGGCGGTCGAGGTACTCGCGGCAGTTGCCGCACTCGACCGGGGCCGGCGTCCGGTTGTTCGGCGGCCGGCACTTGATGATGTTGCAGATGTAGACCTCCTCCCGCTTCAGGCCGCAGGCGGCGATGATGCGGTCGAGGAGTTGACCCGACTTGCCGACGAACGGCTCGCCGGTGGCGTCCTCGTCCGCCCCCGGGCCTTCGCCGACGAAGCACACGTCCGCGTCCACGGGGCCGACGCCGAACACCGTTTGCGTGCGGGTGGCGAACAGTTCCGGGCAGCGGTCGCACGGAGCGACGCGCTCGGCGAGCAACTGAAGCTCGTGCCGGCGGTCGTCCGCGGCGGCGGGCACGTCGGCCGGCGGTGTGTCGAAGAGGGTGGCCATGTCCGTGGCGGGGGGTACGAGGGTGGGGGTGTCGGGCGGTTGAAGGGGCTCAACCGCCTCACCCAATTCTACCCCCGTTGACGCTGGCGGAATGGACACGGGCGGCGTGAAGTTCCGCGGCACGTAGTCGATCCCGGCGGCCTTGAGGGCGTCGAGGTGCTGGCGGACCTGGCGGGCGAACGCGGCTTGCGTGTCGTCGGACATCGCGTTTCCCGGTTAGCCGTGACGCGGCTCGTCGCGGTCGAACCGCCCGGACCACGACCGGAGGGTGGCGTGAGTGAGCGGCAACCGCGAGAAAATGCGGGGCAAGGGGCCGGGGTGTGGCAACGCCGTGCTGGTCGTACCCTTCAATTGCACGCCCTGGTACCAACTCACCACCCCGCTCCGGTCCTCGAAATAGGCCGCCGCCTGGTCGATCCCGACTCCGATCACCTCGGGGTTGAGCCGACTTTCGTAGTCCGTGAAGTGACTGTGGTCCGTGTGAAATCCGACCGACAGTTCCTCCTGGTCGGTCGATATCCACAGCCCCATCTCCGCAGCCGGCGACGGGCACGGGACGTTGAATTCGACCGTGCCGCCCGCCCCGTCGGGCCGCTCCTGGACGACGGCGAACGGCTCCCAATCGGGGAACCGGGCCAAGATTAACGGCACCGCGAAGCGCGAGTAAGCGTCGAGATTACTCGCCAGCAGCCCCGCCATTCGACCGCCTCGGTTCACGGTCACGCCTTCGCCCCGGCCGTCTCGCCGAGCATCCCCCGCAGCTTGTCGGCCCCCATCCGCGTGCAGTACGCCCCGAACGCCTCGCCGGCGGCGCGGTCGTTCTTGAAGTGGCCGAGCAGCACCTTGAGCCGCGGGACCACCTGGTCGATCGGCACGCCGTCCTGAAGCTCGAAGTTCATTCGCCGGCCGAAGGTGTCGCCGCCCACAAAGAGCGTGTACTTCGTGCCGCCGCGGCCCACCAACCCGATCTCGCTCTGGTACGGCCGGGCGCAGCCGTTCGGGCAGCCCGTCATGCGGACGCTGATCGGCTCGTCGGCCAGGCCCAGCTCGGCGAGGATCGGTTCGAGCTGATCCACGACCCCCGGCATCGACCGCTCGCTCTCGGTAATCGCCAGCGGGCACGTCGGCGTCGCCGGGCAGGCCATGCTCCACTTCTGCACCTGGCTCAGCCCCTCCGGCCGCGGGATGCCGTACTCGCTCAGCAGCGAATCGACGGTCGGCCGGTCCGCGGTGGCGATGTCGCACAACAGCACGTCCTGTTGCGTCGAGACGCGGACGCTGCACCCGACGCGCGTCACGATCTCGCGGAGGCCGGCCCGGAGGCGGAAGTTCCCCTCGTCCTTCACCCGGCCGTTCTCGACGCTCAGGCCGAGGAACCACTTGCCCTCACCCTGCGGCTGCCAGCCGAGGTGCAAGTCGAGCCCGGTGATGGGGGCGTCCACGACCGGCCGGAACGGCGTCTTCAGGTAGTCGCGGGCGAACACCTCGCGGAACTTCTCGACGCCCCAATCCTTCATCACGTACTTGAGGCGGGCGCGCTTGCGGTCGGTCCGGTCGCCGTGGTCGCGGAACAGCTTGATAATCGCCTCCGACGCTGCCACGACCTCGTCCGGCAGGACGAAGCACACCGGCTGAGCAAGCAGCGGGTACGTGTCCGGCTTGCTGTTCGTCTGCCCCTGCCCGCCGCCGGCGTACAGGTTGTAGCCGACCGGCTTGCCGTTCTCGGTAATGCACAGGAAGCCGAGGCACTGCGCCAGAATGTCCGTGCAGTTGTCGTGCGGCAGCGCGAACCCGATCTTGAACTTCCGCGGCAGATAGACCGTGCCGTAGATCGGCTCGTTCGCCTCGGGGTTCTCGTGCTCCGCGGCGGGTACGT
>JANPKP010000524.1:0-17385 GCA_031426095.1 Gemmataceae bacterium | reverse complement strand
CCAGCTCCCCGGCCTTCCTCGGCGACGGCGTGTAGAGGAAGTACGTTCCGCCGGGCATCTCGCAGCGGAAGCCGACCTCCTTCAACGCCACGACAAGTTTCTCCAATCGGCGTTGGTACTTCGTCCGCACCATCACGGGGATCGACGGATCGCGTAGCGCGGCGGCCGCGGCGTGTTGCGTCGCCATGAACTGGCCGCTGTCCGAGTTGTCCTTCACGTCGGCGTAGGCCTGCACGATCTTCGGGTGCCCGGCGACGAACCCCATCCGCCAGCCGATCATGTTGAAGCCCTTGCTCATCGAGTGCACCTCGACGCCGACCTCCTTCGCCCCGTCGACTTGCAGGAAGCTCAGCGGCTCGCCTTGGTAGCTCAGTAGGATGTGCGCGGCGTCCTGCACGACGACCACGTGGTGCTTGTGGGCGAACTCGATCACCCGCTTGTAGAAGTCCTTCGTGGCGACGGCCCCGGTCGGGCTGTTCGGGTAGTTGATGACGAGCAGTTTGGCCCGCTTCTTGGCGTCGTCGCTCAAGCCATCCAGATCGGGGAAGAAGCCGTTCTCGGCCTTCAACGGCAGCCGCACGACTTCGCCGCCGAGGTACTTCGTCCACGTGCCCGCGACCGGATACCCCGGCACGGTCATCAGAGTGATATCGCCGGGGTTGATGAAGCAGGCCGGGAGCATGGCGTAGGCCGGCTTCGACCCGATGCAGTGGCAGACTTCGGTGACGGGGTCGAGGGCGACGCCGAACTCCCGCCGCATGAACTCGGCGGCGGCGTCCTTGTAGTTCTGCACGCCGTTGTCGGCGTACCCGCGGTTCTCGACCTTGTCGGCCTCCCGCTTGAGGGCGTCGCGGACGCCGGCGGCGGCCATGTCGTCGTTCTCGCCGATGCCGAAATCGAGGAGCTTGCGGCCGGGGTGGTCGGCGAGGGCCTGCCGCTTGGCCCGCTTGATCTTCTCGAACTTGTAGATGTCGGTGCTCTTGCCGTAGGCGGCCCCGCCGATGCGGTCGGCGAAGAGCGTCTGGAACCAGGGGTCGGCGGCCGGCGTGGACATGGCGGGGCGGTCCTGTGCGGGGAGGGTTCGTGAGCGAAGGGGGTGTTTTAGCCGGGGTACGGCGAAAGCCCAGGGACGGCGGTCCCTGGGGTGGAGTTCACCGCACGTCCCGAAATGCCGCGTGGCAGGTGGTACACACCTTGCCGCCCGCCGCGAACGCCCGCCCGGCGGCAACCGCGTCCGGGGGCGTTGCCCGCAGCGCGGCGTCGAGGTCGGCGGCCGCCCGCTCGGCGTCCGCGAGCGACGCGCGGAAGGCGGGGCCGCGGGCGGGTGCGTCCGGCAGGCGGGCGGCTTCGCCGAAGTGTTCGGCGAGCAACGTTGCGTCGTGGCCCGCGTCGGTCGGCTTCGCCCACCCGGCCGCGTGGGCGGCCTTCAGGCGGTCCCAGCGCTCGTCCACGTCCACCATGAGGCGGACGAGGTCGGGGGTGGCGGCGACTTCCGGGAACGGCCCCCCTGCCCCGCCGAGGTCGCCGGCCGGGGGGCGGGCGACGCTGGCGAAGAGGCCGCGGTAACGCGGATCGGTGCCGGCCCGGCGGAGGAGGTCGGCGGCGTCCCCAGCCGTGAACGCGGGGTCGAGGAGGCGGGCGGCACACGCGGCGGCGGCCGGCCCGCGGTGCTTGCCGTGGTGGCAGTGGAGGTACACCGGCCCCGGCAGGTCGCGGACGGCCCGGGCGATTCGCACGGCTTGTTCCGCGGGAACGCCGTCGTAGCCGACGGGTAGGTGGACGTACCGCAGCCCCGCCCGCCGCGCCGCTTCGAGGTCCGGCTTGGCCCCGTCGACGGTGATGACCGTCCGCACGCCCATGTTGGTGAGCGAGCGGAACCCCGCCTCGCCGACCGGGGCCGACCCGCTCCAGAGACGGTCGCCGACGCGGACGACGTTGTGCAACCCGGGCCGTTCGGCGGGCGCTTCAACGGCGGCGGCCGGCGGGGTGGGCGTGGGGTCGCGTCCGCACCCGGCGGCGAGGAGGCAGGCCGCGACGAACGCGGGGCGGGGCATCGGCGGTTCCCACGAAAAAGCCCACCCGTTACAACGGGTGGGCTCTGTCTTCACTCATCACTTAGCACTCTTCACTCCGAGCGACTACGGCACGTCCACGTTCTCCTTCGCGGCCCACTCGCGGAGCTGCTTCATGCCGCGGACGTTGATCTGGCGGACCCGCTCCTTCGTGATACCGAAGTGGTTGCCGATCTGCTCCAGGGTCATCTCCTCGGAGCCGTCGAGGCCGGTCCGCATGCGGATCACTTCACGGGTCCGGGCGTCGAGGTGTTCCAGGAGCCGGCTGACCCGGTCGCGGGCGGCGTTGGCGGCGGCCAGCACCTCCTGCTCGTCGGTCCGGACGTCGGCCTTCCCCTCGAACAGCTCGTCGTGCCCGGTCATGTACCGCTGCTTGCGGGTCTTCTCGTCCGGGATGCTCCGGGCGAAGTTCTTCATGATCGCCCAGGTGGCGTAGGTGCTGAACTTGTTCCCCCGGGCGTAGTCGAACTTCTCGACCGCCCGCATGAGGGAGACGTTCCCGTCGCTCACGAGGTCGTCGATGCTCTCGCCCGGCCCGAGGTGCCGCTTGGCCTGGTTGTACACCAGCCGCTGGTTGCAGCTGATGAGCAGGTCGCGGACCCCGTTGGCGTCCTCCCGCAGTTCGTCGAGCTTGCGGATGTCGCTCACCTTCGCCCGGGCCGGGTCGATGGCCCCGCGGAGCTTGTGGGCCTTGTGCTTCAGGAAGTTCATCCGGCGGAACTCGTGCTGCTCCTGGTCCTTCGTGAGCAGCGGCCACTCGTACAGGTGGGCCATGTGGGCCGGCACGTCCTTCGGCGGGGCCATCGTCCGCCGCTTGGCGTCGAACTCGTCGCCGCCCGGCATGGGGGCGAGCATGGCCGCCTCCTTCGTCGAGTCGTCGAAGTCGGGGTTGTAGATGTAGTCGAGCGGCTTCTGGATCAGCTCCTTGGCCTTCACCTCGTTGACCACCCGGTACATCGAGGAGCGGGTGCGGTTGAACCGCGCGGCGATGGTATCCACGGTATCACCTGTGTGGTTGGCGTTCTGCTTGGCGAGGATGATCTGGGTCTTGGCGGCCTCCCCGAGGGGGCCGGCGACCAGGGGGAATAACGCGTGCTCCGGGTGGGCCCGGTCGAAGTTCTTGATCGTGTAGCGGACGGCCTCCGGGGAGCGGCCGAGCTTGACGGCGATCCGCCGGCTCACGTCGGTCAGCGAGCCGCCGTCGTCCCGCAGCGAGCGGGCCTGGTCGACGATCTCGTCCTTCTCCTTGTCGGTCAGGTGGGAGAACCGGGCCCCCTTCTCGACCAGCGGCTTGTGCTCGGCCAGGAACTTCTCCACTACCGAGCGGGGGAAGCCGAGCTGGCTGCGGCCGTTCACCTTCACCCGGCGGGCGGCCAGGCCCCGGAGCCGCCACCGCGAGATCGTCTTGGTCGAGACGCCGAACTGCCGGCTGATCTCGTCGAGCGTCAGCATCGGCTCGACGGCCTGCTCGATCGGCAGGGCCGGGACCGACCGCTCGACGCGGCGGACGAACAGGGCCAGGTCGTGCCGGAGGTCGTCGCCCGAGACCAGCAGGTCCGGGTGGGCGTCCGAGCGGAAGTCGGTGACGCGGTAGCAGACGTACTGGTACGGGTACGGCCGACCGGCCTCGACCTCGGCGAGGAGCTTCTCGGCCCGGGCCACCTGCTCCTGCCGGCGGGCGGGGGGGGCGTACCGGGTCTGTTGCTCCGTCAGCTCCTTCAGTGCCGCGCACTTGAACTCGTTCACCGCTCGCCTCCCGGCCGCTCGTGCGTCCGTTCGCCTGCCCTGGAGTCCTCCCGGGGCCGTCACTGGCCGCGGGCGTCGTTCGTTTCGTCCGACTATTCCCCGGGTTATTCGCACGAGGCGGGGGGAGCTTGCCGTAACATGGCATACCACCCGTCACCGTCGCGCTTACCCGGGTTCTTCATCCGACCAACCCGGGGGGGGGAATCGTACTTCCCATTCACCGAGTTAGAGGGGCCGATACCGTTCGGGGTTCGGACCTTGCGGGCTGTGCGGGTCGCCCCGTTCGCCAAGAACGGGACTGCCTCGGGGGTGAATCTCGGTGTCCATCAGCGGCAATCCGCGGCCGACGGGTCACACCCAAGCGACCGCCGTGCCACTCGCCCCCAAGCCGTCGGATTTTCGCGCCACCCTCGGCCGCCCGCCATCTTTTTCAACGGGTTCCGGCCGTCTCCCGTTGGGAATTCACCCGCACCCCCGTTTCCCGCCCGGCCTTCGCCCCAAAGTGATGGTCACATTTACACCACTTCGGTTCGTTTTTGCAAACGGCGTTGCCGACCACTGACGCTCCCGGCCCACCCCGCTAACCGCCACAACCGCCGCATCCCTCACAGATTCGGCGCCTCTTTCTGAGAACCGAACTTCCTCTTCAGTTTGCGCCGCGATTTGCCGGGGCCCACGATAATATGGCGGCGTCCGCCCCGCGTCCGTTACACTCCCGCGGCCCACTCCCTGCGACCGGGGCTTCCCATGCGAGCAGCCGTCCGCCCCCTCCTGGTCCTACTCGCGGCCGCCGCCCCGGGTTCCGCCCAGGACGCCGTTCGGCTCGCGGAGGACTTCGCCCCCGGCCACGCCTACCGCATCGACGCCACGGTCAAGGTCACGGGCCGGCTAGCCGTCCCGCTCCAGAAGGACAAGCCGCCGCGGGTCGTGGAGATGGCCGGCACCAGCCGGCTGATCTACGACGAGCGCGTCCTGCCGCCCGACGACGCGGGGACGCTCAAAACGGTGCGGGCCTACCGCGAGGTCGATTTCCGCCGCCGCGTGGGGGACGCCGACCAGGACGCCACCGTCCGCCCGGCCGTCCGCCGCATGGTCGTCCTCAAGGGCGGGGCGAAGAAGGCCCCGTTCTCCCCGGACGGCCCGCTCACCTGGGGCGAAATCGACCTCATCCGCACCGACATCTTCACCCCCGCCGCCGTCCCCGGGCTGCTCCCGGCCGGCCCCGTCCGCCCCGGCCAGTCGTGGCCCGTGGCCCCCGCCGCCGTGGCCGAGCTGACCGACATGGAGAAGGTGGACGCCGGCGGCCTCACCGCCGAGTACGTCGGCCCCACGACGGTGGACGGCAAACGGCTCGCCCGACTCAAGGTTTCGGGCACCGTCCGCGGCGTGAACGAGGACGGCCCCAACACGCAGACGCTCGACGGCACCCTTTACTTCGACCTGGACGCCCATTTCCTCACGTACCTGTCGCTCAAGGGCACCCACGAGCTGCTCGACGGCCAGAACCGCGTCGTCGGCCGCATCGAGGGCCAGTTCACGATGACGCGGACCCCCGTCGCCCCCTCCGCCGCCCCGGCCATGCTGAGTGACGCCGCCCTTCAAGGGCTGGAACTCAGGCCGACGGGCGAGAACACGCTCCTCCTCTACGACAACACCGACCTGGGGGTTCGCCTCCTCCACCCGCGGACCTGGCGGGTGGGGGCCGTCCAGGGCCGGCAAGTCACCGTCGACCACGCCCGCAGCGGCTCCGGCGTCCTCGTCACGCTCGAAGCCGCCTCGAAGGTGCCGACGGCCGACGACTACTTGCGGGAGATCAGCGACTACCTGCGCAAAGAGCAGGCGAAAGACGCGAGACTGGCCGAGCGCGTGACCCGCGTCCGGGCCGCCCCCGCCACCCTCGACCGCTTCGCCGTGGAGGCCGAAATGAGCGGCGAGCGCGTCCGCCTCGAGTACGCCGTCCTGAAGCAGCCCGACGGCGGCGCAACAGTCGCCGCCCGCCTCCCGGCCGGCGAGCGGATCCCCCCGGCCGTCCTGGCCGAGCTACGGGCCGACGTGGACCGCCTGACGCGAACGCTGGCCGTCACGAAGGCCATCCCGGCGAAGTGAGCGTTCCCGGATTTTACCACTTTTAAACGGCGTGTTTTGCCACATCCCACGACCGGTGAACGACATCCGCGTTACCGCCCCCGGCCCCCCCGGTAGAGCGGGAGAGTCGGCCGAAACCGGGCAAATTCTCAGCTCTGGGCTTGCCGACATCCAGTCTCGCTATCCGGTCCTTGCGTCAGACCAAAAGGGCCATTACTCTACGGCGACAGCACGGGTTCCGCGCGTCGAAAGACCGGAGTGCAAGAGGTCGGCTCGGTGTCGATGCCAAACCCGGTAGCGTGGTCCAGTCGTGCGTAAGGGAGGATGGACGTTGCGAATCGTCGGGTCGGTCCTGATCGTAGCCGCGGCCGGGTGCGCGGACCCGCGGGAAGCATACTCCGTGCCTCGGTCCGTGGTGCAGACTCGCGGCGAGGTGCAACAGGGCATCTTCTCGACGGACGGCAAGGCGTTCCTCGGCTGGGTGACGCCCATCGGGAAGGACCCCGCGGCCGAGCGGCTCAAGCCGAAGCCGTGGGTGTTGTGGTCCGTCGCCGACGGGACGGTGGTCGCCCGCTGGACCGGGGACCCGACGCCGGGGTTCGAGGTCCCCGGAACGTCCGACGGGATCGTCTGGCCGGTGTATCTGTCCGAGCCGCCGAAGTTCGTGACCCGCTGCCGACTGCTCGACCTCACGACCGGCGTCGCCCGCGACGTGCCCGGCGTGCCCGGCCCGGCGGAATCGTGTACCCCACTGAGCCACTCGGCCGACCGCACACGTCTGGCGCACGGGGACTTCGCCGGGAGCGAACGCCAGAGGGCCAGCCGGGTGTACGAGAAGTCGGCCGCCGGCTGGACCCGGATCGCCGAGGTGCCCGGCGGGAACGCTGCCCTATCCCCGGACGGCACGCTCGTCGCTACCGTCGGCTACACGGCGGACGAGAGACCGAAGCTGGTCGCCCGCCTGTTCGCCGTGGCGGACGGGAAGGAGCGGTGGGCGGCGGCGGTCGACAGTTATGGGCTTCGCGGGTTTACCCAGGACGGCCGGTACGTCGTCCAGTCCGACAACGCCGGCCACCGGCTCCTCGACGCGGCGACCGGCAAGCAGGCGGTGCTGGTGGCGAACGGCCCCCGCCGCGACAGCAAGGGGCCGGGCGAGGTGGCGTACCGGGACGGGTGGGTGGCCGCCGTCGTGCGGTCCGGGCCGACGGTCGAACTGGTCCGCTGGGACGCGGCCGCCGGCAAGGAGGTGAGCCGCACGCCGACCGAGAGCCCCCTGTGGCGGAACCGCACCCCGCCGTTCGGCTCCCCCCGGCTGCCGGTCGTCCGGCCGCCCCAGAAACAGCCGGTGCCGGGCCGGCGGGACGCCGCCGCGTCGAGTACGACCGTGGACGTCTACGACCCGGCCGCCGCCGACCCGCTGGGCCGGCTCACGCTCGGCGACCCGCTCGCGGTGGTCGCATCGCCGGACGGCGGCACCCTGGCGGAAGTCGGGTACGGCTCGCTCGTGTTCCACCCGCTGCCGGCGGCGAAGTAGTCGGCGGGGTTGTGGGTCGCGACTGGCCCGCGTGTGGCTATCGGCCCGTCCGCTACAATGACCGGCGGCTTCAGGCTTCCCACCACCGGACGACGTGCGATGCCGCTTCACGACTGGTCCGCGTTGACGGGGTGGGACGGCGTCCACCAGGTGTGGGGCGTCGAACTGCTGTACGCCCTGAAGCCGCAACTGCCGCCCGCGTACCGGGCGTACATCGGCACCACCCCGACGTTCGCCATCGGGGGGCCGGACGACGGGCGGCCGGATGTCGGCGTGCGCGACTGGCCCGCGGCTGAACCGCCGGAGACACCGGCACCGGCGACCGACGCCGGCCCCGAACCGGACGAGGAAGTGGCGGTCGCCACCCTGGCGGCGGACACGGCCCTGCTGGTCGAGCGGGGCGGCCGGCTGGTGGCGGCGGTCGAGTTGGTGTCGCCGCGGAACAAGGATCGTGCGTCGGCCCAAGCTGCCTACGCGGCCGCTTACACGGGGTATCTCCTTCGCGGCGTTCACCTCTTGCTGGTCGATGTCCACCGGCGGCCGGCTGCGTTCTCGTTCGCCGATCAGGTGGCGCGGGGGCTGGGGTTGGCCCAGCCGGCGGTGCCGGCCCCGCACGCGGTCGGCTACCGGGTCGGCGGCCCGTCCCCGAACGGCGGGCGGTTCCTGGCGGTGTGGCGGCGGCCGCTGACCGTGGGCGACCCGCTCCCGCTCATGCGGCTCCCGCTGTCGGCCGACGAGTTCGTCACCGTCGACCTGGAGGGGACGTACCGGCGTGCCACCGAGGCCGCGTACCTGGGGTGAATCTCCCGCCCGCCTCGCCGTCAGAAGTTCGCCCGCTCTCTTCTGCCCGTCCCACCCCGCCAACTCCCGCTCACGCCTACCGCACCCATCGGCCGATCTAGAATGATCGTTGCCGGGGAAGCGCCGCGCCCGCCGGGGCGGCCCCGCCCGTTCGCGGAAGGAGCCTCGCGTGGCCGGTCTTCGCATTCTGCTCGCGGCGTCCGAGGTCGTCGGGTTCGCCAAGACCGGCGGGCTCGCCGACGTGGCCGGGGCACTCCCCCGGGCCCTCGCCCGCCTCGGCCACTCCGTCGCCGTCGTCATGCCCTTCTACGGGGCCGTCCGCCGCGGCAAGCAGCCCGTCGTGAAGACCGACACCGTCATCCCCGTTCCCCTCGGCGACAAGGTCCTCGCCTGCCGCCTCTACCGCTCCACACTCCCCGGGTCGGACGTGCCCGTCTACTTCGTCGAACACGCCCCGTTCTACGAGCGGGACGAGCCCGGCAGCGGGGCCGGCCTCTACCAGCAGATGATGCCGGGCGGCTACCGGGCCGACTTCCCCGACAACGCCGAGCGGTTCGCCTTCTTCAGCCGGGCCGTGCTGGAGGCCGCCCCCCGGATCGGCCCGATGCCCGACGTGATCCACACCAACGACTGGCAGACCGGCCTCATCCCCGTGCTGCTGAGGGAGATATACCGCAACCGGCCGGCGTATGCCAAAGTGCGGTCGGTCTTCACCATCCACAACATCGCCTACCAGGGGATGTTCGCCCGAGAGGTGTTGAAGCTCACCGGCCTGCCGGGGTGGCTGTACAACCACGCCCAGTTGGAGTTCCACGGCTTCCTCAACTACCTCAAGGCCGGGGTGGTGTTCGCCGACGCGGTGAACACCGTCAGCCCGACCTACGCCCGGGAAATCCAGACCCCCGAGTACGGCTGCGGCCTCGAAGGGCTGCTCGTCGGCGTCCGGGCCAAGCTCAGCGGCATCGTCAACGGCGTGGACTACGGCGAGTGGGACCCGGCCGTCGACCCGCACCTCGCGGCGAACTACACGCCGGAGACGCTCGCCACCGGGAAGGCGGCGTGCAAGGCCGACCTCCAGAAGCGGTTCCAGTTGCCGGTGGCGGCCGACGCCCCGGTGCTCGGCGTGGTGGCCCGGCTGGTGAACCAGAAGGGCGTCGACCTCGTCATGAGCGCGGCGACGGGGTTCATGGACCTCGGCTGTCAGTTGATCGTGCTCGGCGAGGGCGACCCGGAGTACCACGGGCAATTGAAGGCCCTCCACGCCCGCCACCCGGACCAGGTGGGCCTCTTCCTGGGGTTCGACGAGGGGGTGGCCCACGCCATCGAGGCCGGGTCGGACCTGTTCCTGATGCCGAGCCGGTACGAGCCGTGCGGCCTCAACCAGATTTACAGCCTGAAGTACGGCACCCCGCCGGTGGTGCGGGCGACCGGCGGGCTGGCCGACACCATCGTGAACGCCACGGAGGAGAACCTCCTGGCCGGCACCGCGACCGGCTTCGCCTTCGAGGACTACACGCCGGACGCCCTGTACCAGACGGTGAAGTGGGCGCTGACGCTCTACCGCAACCGCCCGGCCGACTTCGCGCAGGTGTGCCGGACGGCGATGGCCCAGGACTGGAGCTGGGACCGCAGCGCGGCCGCCTACGAGGCCCTGTACCGCAAGGTGATGGCCGAGGGGCCGGCGGCCGACGTGCGCCGCCCGGCCGGGTCGGCGGCGGGGTGAGCTTACCCCTTGCGAGGGCCGTTCCCAGTGCCTACGCTGCGAGCTAGGGTCGCGGCCGCGGCGGGTTCGACCGAAGGCGTCGGGGGGGGAGATGGCCGTGGACGTCCTCGATCGACTCGCGGGCCTGATCGAGCGCGAGCGGGACGACTTGCTCGCGCGGTGGCGGGCGCAAGTCCGCGGCCTCCCCGCGGCCCGGCACCTCGACGCGCCGACCCTGAACGACCACATCCCGCAGCTCCTGGCGGAACTCGCGGCCGCCCTCCGGTACGGGTCGGACGAGACGATCGCCCAGGCCCTCCTCGACGGCAGCCCGCCCGCCCACGGGTTGCAGCGGGTCAAGGACTCGTTCG
Source organism: Gemmataceae bacterium (assembly GCA_031426095.1). Lineage (GTDB taxonomy): Bacteria > Planctomycetota > Planctomycetia > Gemmatales > Gemmataceae > JANPKP01. Next base: position 7,074 of record JANPKP010000524.1, on the reverse strand, counting down.
ACATCGAGGAGGTGGTGGCCGAGTACAACATCCTCCGCGGCGGCCTCCACGACCTGGCGGACCGGAACGGGTTGAACATGCAGGGGCGGCCGTTCCACGTCCTCAACCGCGTCCTCGACGGGGCGATCGGGGCGGCCGTGCAGACGTTCGCCACCCAGAAGGCGCTCGAGGTCCGGCACCGGCGGGAGGAGTACCTGTCGTTCGTGGCCCACGACCTCCGCACGCCCCTGAACGCCGTCGCCCTCTCGGCCCGGGTGCTGGAACTGCTCTTCGCCCAGGCCCGGGCGGAGACGCCGCAGTCGGCCCGGATGTTCAAGGCCCTCGCCCGGAACGTGGAGCACCTCCAGGTCCTGGTCGGCAAGGTCATCGAGGAGAACGCCAACCTGGAGACCGAGGTCGGCATCAAACTCGAGCGGCGGCACTTCGACCTGTGGCCCCTCGTGGAAGCCCTCGTCCACGACCTCCACCCGGTCGCCGGGACGTGCACGACCACCCTGGTCAACACCGTTCCCGTGGACTTCGTCGTGTACGCCGACGCCGGTCTGGTGCGGCGGGTGTTCCAGAACCTCATCGCCAACGCGATCAACTACACGCCCCGCGGGGAGGTCGTCGTCGGCGCGCGGGTCGTGGACGACGGGGGCGACGTCGAGTGCTCCGTCCGCGACAACGGGGACGGGATCGCGGCGGACCGCTGCCGGCTGGTGTTCGACAAGAACGAGACGGATTCCGAGCGGGAGGACGGGCTGGGGCTCGGCCTCGCCATCGTCAAGACGTTCGTCGAGGCCCACAACGGGGTCGTCACCGTCGAGAGCGAACTGGGCGTCGGCTCGACGTTCCGGTTCACCCTCCCCGGCCGGCGGGGCTAGCGGCCCGCCCGGGCCGGCTTCGAGCGGGGGGCGTGAGCGAGAGACTTGTGCCCGCCACCGCCACACGCGGAGGGGTGATAAATTTCTGTGACCACCACCACAACTCGAACCGGGTTGCGTTGTCCGAAAAGCAGACAAGACTTCACACGAATGACACAAACTGGGCCGGCCCGTATTGACCCACCAACCTGCCACGTCTATTAATTTTTAGGCGCTCGCCCTCTCCTCATCTCCTTCCGGTCGCCTGACATATGTCAATCTCCCCCCCGCGTCACCGGCGTGGCTTCACGCTGATCGAGCTGCTCGTCGTCATCGCCATCATCGCCATCCTGATCGGCCTGCTGCTGCCGGCCGTCCAGAAGGTGCGGGCGGCGGCCGCCCGGACGCGGTGTACGAACAATCTCAAGCAGATCGGGCTGGCCATCGTCAACTACGAGGACACGATCAAGGCGTACCCGACCGGCCGCAACGGGTGCGACGGCATCAGGACGGCCGGGACGCCGTGCGCCACCCAGACGAACGAGCAGCGGAACGGGGCCAGCGCGTTCCTCCTCATCCTCCCCCAGGTGGAGCAGGGGGCGTTGTACAACACGTTCGACCAGGCCGACTTGCCGTACAACCAGGGGAGTACCTGGCAGGCCAAGAGCAAGGGGGTCGAGACGCGGGTGAGCACCTACGTCTGCCCGGCCGACACGACGCCGCCGGCCCAGACCACGTCCGGGATGAACGCGGCCACCGGGAGCTACGCCGTCGTCCACGGCACGATGGGGCCGACCGACGGGATCAGCGAGACGATGAAGCTGTTCAACACCGGGATGTTCAACTACGCGACCGCGTCGAAGCTCAAGGAGATCACGGACGGGACGAGCAACACGATGATCGTCGGCGAGGCCCTCCAGACCGACGACAAGACGCCGACGCCCACCTACAACGTCTGGTCGCTCGCCGGCCGCATGGAGTCGTGCATGCGATCGACCCAGAACTCGCCGAACACCCCGCCGGGGACGGGGATCACCACGACCCCGTACCCGCCGGTCAAGCTCAACGCGGCGTTCGCCAGCGAGCACCCGGGCGGGGTGAACTTCGTGTTCGCCGACGGCCACGTCCAGTTCATCGCCGACACGATCCCGCTGCAGACGTACAAGGCCCTGTCCACGAAGGCCGGCGGCGAGCCGATCACGCCCGAGTAACCGCGGCCCGGCCCTCTCCCCACGCAGGTTCCGCCATGCCCCGTCCCCGCCCCGCCGCGCTCCTGGCCGCGGCCGCCCTCCTCGCCGCCGGCTGTAGCTCCGGCGTGAAGCTCGTCCCCGTGTCCGGGATCGTCCTGATCGACGGCCAGCCGCTGACCCACGGCACCGTGCAGGTGTCGCCGGCCGACTACCGGGCGGCGTCCGGGCCGATCGGACCGGACGGGCGGTTCACCCTCACCACCCTGGTGCCGAACGACGGGGTCTTGGTCGGCACCCACCCGGCGGCGGTGGCGGCCAACGAGTCGCAGGGGCCGGGGGCGCAGAAGTGGCACGCCCCCAAGAAGTACGTCTCGCCCGACGGGTCCGGGCTGACGGTGATGATCGACGGCCCGACGAACGACCTGAAGATCGAGCTGACGTGGGCCGGCGGGAAGCCGTTCGTGGAGACGACCGGCAGCGCCAAAGAGTGACTCCTCAGGCGTCCGGCAACTCCTCGGCGGTCGCGTCGTCGTCCCCGACGCGGACCCACACCCGCCCCACTTCCGTCTGGCGGAAGGCGACTCCCGCCGCCGGGCTGCGGAGCCAGCCGTCGGCGTCGGCCGCGAGCGTGGCGTACGCCCCGCCGCTGAGTCGATGCACCTCGACGGCCTTCGTGTCGCGGTCGATCACCCACACCTCCGGCACCCCGAGGGCGGCGTAAAACGGCAACTTCTCGTACGTCTCGTCGTTCCGGGAGCGGATTTCGACCACGACGAGCGGCGCCCCGACCATGTACTCGTTCTTGTCGATCCCGAAACGCGGCGGGTCGAGCAGGACCATGTCGGGAATGCGGTAGTTGAACGTCCAATGAGTCTCGTCTTCGGGGGTCGTCAGATTGACTTCCAAGTTCACCCGCCCGCCGGCAGGCTTGGCCCACCGCTTTTTCAGGTAGATGGCCAGGTCGAGGGCGATGTTCTGGTGCATCCGGTTCGGCATCGGCGGCATGTGTAGCACCCCGTTCCACATCTCGTCCCACTGGGCGGCGTCGGAGTTCTTCCGCTCCTCCAGCCAGTGTGCCGGCATGCCCTTGATCACCGCGTCCATCGCGCCCCTCCCGTAACTGGTAGAGCCGACCCGCCGCTCACCGGAAGCTGTGTTCCGGCCCCGGGAAGGTGCCGTCGCGGACCTCCCGGCAGTACGCCTCCACGGCCGCCCGCACCTGCCCGCCGAGGTCGGCGTACCGCTTGGCGAACTTCGGGCGGAAGTCCGGGTAGAGGCCGAGCAGGTCGTGGAACACCAGCACCTGGCCGTCGCACCCGGCCCCGGCCCCGATGCCGATGGTGGGGATCGCCACGGCCGCCGTCACCTTCGCCGCGAGTTCGGCCGGCACGCACTCCAGCACCACCGCGAACGCCCCCGCCCGCTCCACGGCTTCGGCGTCGGCCAGCAGCCGGTCCTCGTCCCGCTGGACCTTGAAGCCGCCGAGTTGGTGGACGGATTGCGGCGTCAGCCCGACGTGGCCCATGACCGGCACCCCGGCCTCGACCACCGCCCGGATGCGGTCGGCCACCCGCTCGCCGCCTTCGAGCTTCACCGCCTGGGCCCCGCCTTCCTTCATCAGCCGGGCGGCGCTCGTCACCGCCTGCTCGACGCTCGACTGGTAGGTGCCGAACGGGAGGTCGCCGATCACGAGGGCCTGCTTGGTGCCGCGGACCACGCACCTGGTGTGGTAGATGACCTCGTCGAGCGTGACCGGCAGGACCGTGTTGTGGCCCTGCACGACCATGCCGAGCGAGTCGCCGACGAGGACGGCCTCGACGCCGGCGTCGTCCACGAGGCGGGCGGCCGTGTAGTCGTAGGCGGTGACCATCGACAGCTTGAACCCGCGGGCCTTCGCCGCCCGGAAGTCGGGGGCCGTGACGGGACGGCCGTTCGTGAGGGTGCCGGCGGGGAATTCCAGCGACGGACCAGGCATGGGGGGCCCTCGGGAGGGGTTCGATGGAGGCATTCTAACCCCGCCGCCGCGATTTTCCCGCCCAACCGGCCGCGGCCCGACCGGGGGTAGGTCCGCGGCCGGTTGGGCGGGCGTTGCGGCCCGCCCCCCGCCGGCGGTTAACCCGACGCGTGGCCGTGTGTGAGATTTCCCCCCGCCGCCGGTATCCGACGGTAAGATGGGAGCGACCGCCCGCCCGGAGCACCCGCATGGCCACCGCCGCCGATTCGCCGCCCGCCGACACGCTTCCCGCCGCCCCGGCCGACACGACCGGCCGCGCCGTGGTGCTGTACGACGGCTCGTGCCAGTTCTGCCAGCGGTCGGTCCGCATCCTGAAGCGGCTCGACTGGCTCGGGAAGCTCGCCTTCCAGAACGGCCGCGACACGGCCCGCCTGCCGCCGTGCGACGAGCCGCTGTTGCCCGAGCGGCTGATCGAGGAGATGCACGTCGTCACCCCCGACCGGAAGCATGCCCACGCCGGGTTCCGCGCCTTCCGCTGGATGGCCTGGCGGCTGCCGCTCACCTTCCCGGTCGCCCCGTTCCTGTACGTCCCCGGCGTGCTGTGGCTCGGGAACAAGGCCTACGCCTGGGTGGCGAAGCACCGCTACCAGTTGGTGAAATGCGCCGACGGGGTGTGCCAGATCGGACAGGGGCCGGGGAAGAAGTGACGGGCCGGCCGGTGCGGGGGCAAACCCTTATCATGTCCCGAACGCCCTCGCCCGTCGGTGCCGGCTGGCCACTGTCCCGTGTCTCCTGACCAAGGCTCCCTCTCCATGCCCCGCCGCTTTGTCGAACAGCTCCGCGACGGCGACCCGCTCGACGACGTTTACCTCGTGGCCGACAAGCAGCTCCGGGCCAACCGCAACGGCAACCCGTACATCCTGTTCGACCTCCGCGACCGCACCGGCGGCATCGGCGGCCGGCTGTGGAACGCCGGCGACGCCGTGTTCCGCGCCTTCGAGGCCGGCGACTTCCTCCACGCCGTCGGAAAGGTGCAGCTCTTCCAGGGGGCGTTGCAGGTCATCCTGAACACCGTCGAGAAGGTGGACGCCGCGACGGTCGAGCTGAACGACTTCCTGCCGCACACCGAGCAGGACGTGGGCCGGCTCCTCGGCCGGCTGCGGGACCACCTGTTCCGCCTCGGCAACCCCCACCTGCGGGCGCTCGCCGAGTGCTTCCTGACGGACGACGCCTTCGTGCGGGCGTTCACCACCTGCCCGGCCGGGGTGAAGCTGCACCACGCCTACGTCGGCGGCCTGCTCGAACACACCGTGTCGATGATGGACATCGCCGACAAGCTCGCCCCGCTCTACGCCGGGGTGGACCGCGACGTGCTGATTATGGGCGTGTTCCTGCACGACGCGGGGAAGGTCCGCGAACTCACCTACCAGCGGGCGTTCGGCTACTCGGACGAGGGCCAACTGCTCGGCCACCTCGCCATCGGCGTCGAAATCCTCAACGACATGGCCGCGAAGGTGCCGGCCCTGACCGGCGAGCCGTTGCCTCGGGAACTCCTCCTGCGACTCAAGCACATGGTGCTGAGCCACCACGGGTCGCTGGAGTTCGGCAGCCCGAAGGTGCCCATGACGCCCGAGGCGATGCTGCTCCACCAGATCGACCTGCTCGACACGCGGATGCACATGGTCGTCCGCGACCTGAAGGACGACCGCAACAACCCGTCCGCCTGGACCCCGTACAACCACACCCTCGGCCGCCGCTTCTACAAGGGCGGCGGGAGCGGCGACCTGTTCGGGGGCGGCGGCGAGAGTTACGATTGAGTGCCCCCCAAGCCCCGGGATGGCCATCCCTGGGCTTTTCTGAGACACTTCACCCATGCCCGACCTCATTTCCCGCATCGTCACCGCCGTCACCCGCCCGAGCTACAACCCGGTCAAGGCGAAGGTCCTCGCCAAGCGGATCGGCGTCGGCGACGACGAGTACCCCGAGTTCCGCCGCACCCTCCGGCAACTCATCCAGGAGGGCCGGCTCGCCGTCGACAAGAGCCAGGCCGTCCGGGCCGGCGACCCGCACGGGACCGTCGTCGGCACCTACCGCCGGGGCAAGACGGGGCACGGGTACGTCCGCCCCAAGCCGGTCGAAGGGGCCATGAAGCCCGACGTGTTCATCCGCCAGGACCGCGCCCTGGACGCGAGTACCGGGGACGAGGTGGTGGTGCGGATCACCCGCGAGGCGACGAACATCAAGGACGCCGCCGGGGAGATCGTCCGCGTCCTGGAGCGGGCCACCCGGACGTTCGTCGGCACCTACTTCGAGCGGGACGGGCAGGCCCTCGTGCGGGTGGACGGGACGGTGTTCGCCCACAGCGTCGCGGTCGGCGACCCCGGGGCGAAGGGGGCCAGGCCGAACGACAAGGTCGTGATCGAGATGCTGCGGTTCCCCACCCCCGAGCAGCGGGGCGAGGGCGTGGTGAGCGAGGTCCTCGGCCACGCCGGCGACCCGGGGGTGGACACGCTCTCCGTGGTGAAGGCGTACAACCTGCCGGAAGCCTTCCCCGAGGCGGCGCTGGCCGAGGCCCGGCAGGCGGCCGACGCCTTCAGCGAGGCCGACCTCGACGGCCGGGAGGACTTCACCGGCGACTGCGTCATCACCATCGACCCGGTGGACGCCCGCGACTTCGACGACGCCGTGAGCGTCGTCGTCGACCCGAAGACGGGCCACTGGGTGCTGACCGTCCACATCGCGGACGTGGGGCACTTCGCCAGGCAGGGCGGGGCGCTGGACGCGGAGGCCCGCAAGCGGGCGACGAGCGTCTACCTGCCGCAGAAGGTCATCCCGATGTTCCCGGAGGTGATCTCGAACGGGCTGGCGAGCTTGCAGGAGGGGAAGCTGCGGTACGTGAAAACGGTGGTGATGGAGTTCACCCCCGGGTTGCAGAAGGGGCACGTCCGCCTCGCCAACGGGGCCATCCGCGTCCGCAAGCGGTTCAGCTACGAGCAGGTGATGGCGATCTTCAACACGATGGCGAGCGGGGGGCGTCAGCCCCCTGATGCACCCCCACCGCCGGCCGCGCCGGACTCCCATCAGG
>JANPKP010000523.1:0-2667 GCA_031426095.1 Gemmataceae bacterium | reverse complement strand
TCTCGCCGAATCGACCCACCTTCGCCCCCATCCGGTCGAGCAGCTCGACGTACAGGTTGGCGGCCGGCGTCTGCGGCGTGTCGGCGACGTGCCGGCCGGGGCGGAGAGTGCCGCCGGCCTTGCCGGCCAGCACCACGGGGTAGTCGCGGGTGCCGTGCCCGCCGTCGGCCATGTACGAGGTGTACAGCAGGGCGGTGTTGTCGAGCAGGCTGCTCCCCCCCTCGTCGATCCCCTTCATCGCCCGGACCGTCTCGGCGAACAGCTTCGTGTACCAGGCGTGGATCTGCCGCAGCGCCTCGCGGGCGATCGGGTCGGCGTCCTCGACCCGGAAGGCGTTCCCCTGGTGCTCCAGGGTGTGGCAGTGGGTCTCGTACCCGACGGTCACGACCCCGGGGAAGTGGGCCTCGTCGCTGCCGCAGGCGAACGTCGCGACTCGCGTCGTGTCGGTCTGAAACGCCAGTACCATCAGGTCGGACATCAGTCGGATGTACTCCTCGTGCCGCTCGGGGTCGCGGGAGATGGGGTTAGTCGTCTTCCACACGGCGAGCGTGTCGTCGGGCTTCACGAGGCGGGACGGGCCGGGCTTGAGGGCGTCGAGGGCCTCGATCCGCTGCCGCTTCTCCACGAACGCGATGCGTCCCTCCATGGCCCGCACGCCGTCGAGGTACTGATCGAGACGGTGCCGGTCGCCGCCCCCGAGCGTCCGCCGGAGGTCGTTCGCCTCCTCGCGGACGAGGTCGATCACGCTCCGATCGGCCCCGCCGACTTTGGACGCGGGGGCGGTGCCTGCGGCCGCGAGGGTGGCGGCCCGGGTACCCCAGTTCGGCACGACCGGCGGGCGGCCGCGGAACATTCGCTCGAACACCAGCCGGGGGTTCGGCTCGAACGGCACCGGCATGTCGGCGGCCCGGAACGAGTATTTGTTCTCGGCCCCGGCGAGCCCGATTTCGAGCGACGGCAGGAATGTCTCCCGCTCCACCGCCCGGGCCGCCGCTTGATCGACCGACGGGGTGGTAACGAACTTGCCGTCCACCTTCTTGACGACCTCGGCTCCGGTCAGGTGCATCAGGGCACAGTGTTCGTGGGCGTTGAGCCCGCCCTCGCTGCGGCCGTTGTTACTGAGGCCCGAGAGGACGAGCAGGTCGCTCTTGGCGAACTCCAGCGGGCGGAGGATCGACGGCAGCTTGCCGAGCGGGCCGACCTCCTTCGGCTTCCACGATTCGAGGACGGTGCCGCCGGCGACGGTGAACACGCCGAGCCGCAGCGGCGGCTTTACGTCGGCCGGGGCCGCGGCAGGGGCGAGCTGTTCGAGGAACGGCAGGGCTGCGACGGCCCCGGTGCCCTTGAGGAAGGCCCGGCGGGTGAGCGGGTGGCGGCGGACGTCTGGCATCGGGCACTCCGGGGCGGGGCTGCTCACTCGGCGTCGTCGGCAGACGGGTTGCGGTTGTGGCGGAACGGGTAACTTTTCACGACCCCGAGGGCGAGCGTCGAGAAGCGGCCGCCGTCCCTCGCCATGTCGGCGGTGATCGCCCGCACGGCCGGCTCGTCGCCCGCTCGCAGCTCGCGGCCGAGGGCGAACGTCAGCAGCTTCTCGGCCGCGTTCTCCACGAACTGGTCCTTCCGCTTCAGCAACACTTGTTTCAAACCCTTCGGGCCGGTGAACGTCTCGCCGCCCGGGAGGGTGCCGCGGGCGTCCACCTCCGGCCCGGGCTTGCGGGCGCGGCCCACGGCGTCGAACGCTTCGAGGCCGAAGCCGAGCGGGTCGATCTTGGCGTGGCAACCGGCGCACGACGCCTGCGATGCGTGCTGGGCCAACTGCTCGCGAAACGTCTTCGCTTCCGGCCCCTTTTTGGCGTCATCAATCTGGCTGACGCCGGGTGGCGGCGGCGGGGGCGGCGTACCTAGCACCACGTCGAGAACGTACTTCCCCCGCAGCGTCGGGCTGGTGCGGTTGGTGTGCGACGTGAGCGCCAGCACGGCCGCCATGCCGAGGAGCCCGCCGCGGTTCGGGTCGGTGACCGCCACCTTGCGGAACTCGGGGCCGGTCACGCCCTTCATGCCGTAGTGGTTGGCGAGGTCCTGATTCAGGTAAGTGTAGTCGGCGTCGAGCAGGTCGGTGACCGGCCGGTCGTCGGTCCGCAGGTGGTCGAAGAAGGCGGCCGCCTCCTCGTGCATGGCCCGCCGGAGTGCCGGGGTGAAGGTGGGGAAGAACTCGACCGACGGCCGGGCGTCGGCCAGCTTGCCGAGCTTGAGCCACTGGGCCGCGAAGCCGTCCGTGAGGGCACGGGCCTTCGGGTCGGCGAGCATCCGCCGGGCCTCCCGCTCCAACACGCCGGGCTTGCCGAGTTCACCTTTTTCGGCCAGCGCGAAGAGCGCGTCGTCGGGCATGCTCGACCAGAGGAAGTACGACAGCCGCACGGCCAGCTCGTGGTCGTTCACCGGGTACGGGGCGTCGCCCGGCCGGTCCCGCTCGACGCGGAGGAGGAAGTGCGGCGACACGAGGACGGCCTTCACGACGGGTTTGAGCGCGTCGTCGTAAGCGGTTCCCGCAGCCGTGGCGGCGTCGAACAGCCTCAGTAGGCGGTCCACTTCACGCGGCTCGACCGGCCGGCGGTACGCCCGGCGGGCGAGCCGCGCTGTGACTGCCTTCGCCGCGTCGCGGGCCGG
>JANPKP010000522.1:0-2158 GCA_031426095.1 Gemmataceae bacterium | reverse complement strand
ACGGACGGGCACCGGGAGGTGCCAAAGCTGATGACGTTCCTCCGGGCGGCCGGGGCGATCTTCCGGCCCGACGAGTGCCGGGCGTACATCCGCCACTGCGGGTACGGCGTGGCCGCTACACCGCTAGCGAATTGACACTAGTACTCGGTCCAGATCATCGGTGAGGACTCCAGGATGTTCCCGCGCCCGTCGGCCGCCACGAAGTAGCTGTGGGGAATCCGGACCGAACTGGGATCTTCCCCGGTGATCACGTTTACCCGGTAGCGATCTCCCCAGAGCGGCACCACGGCCACTCGGTACAAGTTGCCCGGCCGGCCGAGGGCGGCTAGGACGCCCGCGCGGATCGCGTCCTCCCGCTGCTCGCGTCCGCCTTTAGGCATTCCCGCCGGCGGACCGTCTTCCACCACGGGGAGCGTCGTCGTTGGCATCGTCGGCCTCCTGTGCGTGCGGAACAGGCCCGGCGACCGCCGCCGAGGGGCGGCGGATCCGCGGGTCCGACCGATCCGCATGTGAACTCGTTCGCCGGCTCTGGACCGCAGACGCGGTCCGCCGGACGCACCCGGGGTGGGGGGGGCCGGGGTCGCCCTCCGTCCGCACACTCTATGTCAGCCGGGTTCGGGCGGTCGCCCGCGGGAAGGGGAAGGCATCGGGAGTCAAGCTCCACGCACCTATTGTATGCACTCGGCGGCGTCGTACCGGTGCGAGGCGACGGATTGCAGGCGGCCGAGGGGTGGTACTCGACTCCGATCCGATACGACGGGGGGCGATTCGTGACGACCCGCCCTCCAGGCGGACCGATGCAGAAAGTCGCACGGTGAGCCGTATCTGTAGTAAGTCACGAGGGCCGCGCCCCGGCGAGCCGACCGGCTGTCCACCGCTGCCGAGTCCGAGGAGGTCGCCTTGTCTCAACCGCGTCACCCGGCCGCACCGATTGCCTCAACGGGCGCATTCGAGATCCGCGTCGCAATCCTCGCCGTCGCCTGCGTCGGGGCACACCTCTTCGCCCGGTATCTGTTGTCGCGGTGGCTGCCGTTCGCAAGCCCCTCCGTCTGGAACGCGCCGCTCTACCTAGCCCTCGCGCTGGGCGGACTCCCCCTCCTGGTAGGGCTGCTCCGGTCTGTCGCCCGCGGCGAGTTCGGGGCCGACCTCCTGGCCGGCATCTCCATCGTCACGTCGGTCGTGCTCAGCGAATACCTGGCGGGGACGCTGGTCGTGCTCATGCTCTCGGGCGGACAGGCGATCGAGGCGTTCGCCGTCCGTCGGGCGTCGGCAGTCCTGGCGGCTCTCGCCGGCCGCATGCCGGCCGTGGGTCATCGGAAGAACGGGGACACGGTGACCGACGTGCCGCTCGCCGCGGTGGCTGTGGGGGACGTTCTGGTCGTGTTCCCGCACGAGATCTGTCCGGCCGACGGGACGGTCCTGGAAGGCCACGGGTCGATGAACGAGGCGTACCTGACCGGGGAGCCGTACGAGGTGTCGAAGGCCCCGGGGGCGGCCGTCCTGTCCGGGGCGGTAAACGGGGCTTCGGCCCTGACCGTGCGGGTCGATCACCTGCCGACCGACTCCCGCTACGCGAAGATCATGCGGGTGATGCAGGACGCCGAGCAGAAGCGGCCCCGGCTCAGGCGGCTGGGCGACCAACTCGGTGCGGTGTACACCCCCGTCGCGGTGGCCGTCGCACTCGCCGCGTGGCTCGCCAGCGGCGACCCACTCCGGTTCCTGGCCGTTCTCGTCGTCGCCACCCCGTGCCCGCTGCTCATCGCCATCCCGGTCGCGCTCATCGGGGCGGTGTCCCTGTCCGCCCGCCGTGGGATCATCATCAAGGACCCGGCCGTGCTGGAGAAGGTCGGCACCTGCCGGATCGCCATCTTCGACAAGACGGGGACGCTGACGTACGGCAAGCCGTCCCTGGCCGAACTGGTCGTCGCAGACGGGTTCGACCGGGGCGACATCCTCACGCTCGTCGCCAGTCTGGAGCGGTACTCGAAGCACCCCCTGGCCGGGGCGGTGCTCGACGCTGGGGCCGCGGCCAAGTCAAGAACACTCGACGCGTCCGAGGTCGGCGAGAAGCCGGGGCAGGGGTTGACGGGTGTGATCGGCGGACGCCGCGTCCGGGTGACGAGCCGCGGTAAACTCCTGGTATCGAATCCCGAAGTGA
>JANPKP010000521.1:0-7668 GCA_031426095.1 Gemmataceae bacterium | reverse complement strand
CCGCTATTGCGCCGCGGAGCGGCGGCCGTGCGTAGCGTGGGGCGGGAGCCCCAGGTATCGACCCACCCCCATTGGGCCTGAGCCCCGGCGGGGCGACCGTCGCGACGGTCGCCCCTCCGGGGCTCAGGCCCATTGGGGGTGGGTCGATACCTGGGGCTCCCGCCCCAGGCTACGCACGGCCGCCGCTCCGCGGCTCAAGAGCGTCGCATCGAACAGTCGCGTCACCCGCTTTCGTCCCGATCCGCGTTATCCGCGTCCCATCGCCGGTGCCCGCTACGGTGCCCCCACCTGGTCCTGGCGAACTTGAACGCCGCCTTCTCGGCCCGCTCCCAGTCACCGGCCTTCGCCTGGTCCACGACGCGGGCGAACGCCACCCTCTCGGCCGGGCTCAGTTTCCCCTCGGCGTCGAGCTTCGCCACCCCCGCCTCGACCCGGGCCAGCCGCTTTGGGTCTTTCGTGTTGCACGCCGCGTAGAGCAGCTTCATCTGGCTCAGCCCCTCCGCGGTCGTCACCGGCGGGTACTGCCGGCAGCCCGGCCACCAGACGAGCACCAGCGGCACCATCAGTAGCCCCAAGAGGCCGACCAGCCGCAAGAGGCGGGGGCAGCCCGGGGCGTCGTCGCCGTCGTCCTCGTCGTTAATAGTCACCGGGCACGTCCCCCAGGCTGATGCTCGACAGGGCGGCCCAGGTGTCGAGGTTGATCGACACCGGGACGAACCGCACGCCCCCGTCGCCGAAGAGGACGTTGCCGCCGCCCCACGGGGCGTACATCTGGCAGACGTGGCACGTCGGGAAGGCCGGCGGGTGGACCACCCCCGGCTCGCCGGCGGCCGGCCCGCTGTGGCACAGCACGAGGGTGGCGGCCCCGTCGCAGGTGGTGAACGGGTGCCGCTTCGGGTCGGCCGGGCAGACCTCGGCCCCGGGCACCACCCCCACCCACGTCTTGTCGCTGATCGTGGTGTGCTCGCCGACGAACACGCTCGAACTGAGGCCGTCGGTCACGTCCGCCGTCCGCACCTTGCTGTTGCGGTAGAACGGCCCGCTCGACTTCTGCCGCCACCCGGCGTCGCTCAAGGGCGGGTCGTACCCCCACGGCTCGTCCTGCCCGACGTTGGCGACGTAGTGGGACCGCCCGAACTCCCCGAGGGCCGCCCCGCCTGCCCCCGTCACGGTGATCGTGGGGGAGGCGTTCGGGGCCCCCGGGCAGAGGAACGCCTTCACCGCCGTCTTGACGACCGCCGCGTTCGCCGGGTCGTCGCACGGCAGGCCCAACTTGAGTTGTGCGTGGAGGGCGTTCTGCTCGAGGTGCGGCAGGAGGAAGGTACCCCACGCCCACCCGGGGGGGCCGTCGCCGGCCTTGTCGGGCGACACCTGATACCCCGGGGGGAAGCGGCCGGCGGCGACCTCGTGGTTGTGCAAGGCGAGGCCCATCTGCTTGAGGTTGTTCTGGCTCTGCGTGCGGGCCGCCGCCTCCCGCACCCGCTGAACGGCCGGGAGCAGGAGCCCGATCAGTGTGCCGATGATGGCGATCACGACGAGCAACTCGATGAGCGTGAAGCCGGGACTGTTGACTCGTTTCATGGGCGCGAACCACTGTTGTTAGGCTAGACTAACCAATGGATTAGTCTAGGCTCGCCCACGGGGCGTTACAACCGCTTAATTCCGAAATCCGCGACTTCCAGCGGATGATTCCGGGTCGTGGTTCCGGCCGGGGGCGGGTGGTGGGCCCGGAATCAGTTCGAACGCTGCCGCCCCCTCGCTAGATTGATCACATGGCCCTGATCGACCTGCCGCTGGCCGTCGAGCCCGTCCCGCTGCCGCGGGAGGTCAAGCGCTTCCTCCGCGCCGCCGCCCAGCGGATCGAGACGTACCACCAGGCCGGGCACGTCACCGGGTTCGTGCCGAGCGACTACGAACTCGTGTACGGCGTGCTGAAGCGGCTCGCCGACTCGGGGCTGGCCCGGGGGTCGCGGTTCTGCGAGTGGGGGAGCGGGTTCGGCGTCGTCGCGTCGCTCGCCGGGATGCTCGACTTCGACAGCTACGGCATCGAGATCGAGGGCGACCTCGTGGTCGCCGCCCAGGGGCTGGCCGAGGACTTCGGCGTCGCCGTCGAGTTCGCCCACGGCAGCTTCGTCCCCCGCGGTGGCGAGGCGAAGCTGCACGCGGCCGGCAACTACTCGTGGCTGAACACCGACGCCGACTACACCTACGACGAACTCGGCCTCGACCCCGACGACTTCGACGTGATCTTCGCCTACCCGTGGCCGGACGAGGAGGCGGCCACCGGCGACCTGTTCGACCGCTACGCCGGCGAAGGGGCTGTGCTGGTGACGTACCACGGGAGCGACGACTTCCGGGTGCGGCGGAGGGCCGGCCGCAAGCCGAAGCGGCGGTGAGGGCGTAGAGTAAGGGTGTGGAGTGTGGGTGTGGAGTGTGAGACGACCCGGGCCGTTCCGGGTTTTCGCCCACACCCCACACTCACACTCCGCACCTTTCGCCCCCGTCCCCGGAGTCTTCGATGTCGTTCAAGGGTTTGGGCCTCGACCCCCTGTTGGTGCGGGCCACCCGCGACCTGGGCTACACCGAGCCGACGCCCGTGCAGGCCGGGTCGATTCCCGTCGTCCTCGCCGGCCGCGACCTGATCGCCACCGCCCAGACCGGCACCGGCAAGACGGCCGCCTTCGCCCTCCCGCTCATCCACCGGCTCTTGGGCATGCCCCGTGGGCACACCCGCGTACTCGTGCTGTCGCCGACGCGGGAACTGTCGCAGCAGATCGACGACGTGTGCAAGGGGCTCGGGAAGCACACCCCGATCCGCTCCGGGCTCGTCGTCGGCGGCAAGCCGATGGGGCCGCAGGAACGCCTGTTGCGCGACGGCACCGACATCGTGGTCGCCACCCCCGGCCGGCTCATCGACCACATGGGGCAGGGGACGGCCCGGTTCGACCAACTCCAGGCCCTCGTGCTGGACGAGGCCGACTCGATGCTCGACATGGGCTTCCTCCCGGACATCAAGCGGATCATCGCCCGGCTGCCGGTCAAGCGGCAGACGCTCCTGTTCTCGGCGACGATGCCGCCGGTGATCGCGGCGCTGGCGAAGGACATCCTGAAGAACCCGGAGACGGTGCAGATCGGCAAGCGGACGGCGACGGCGGTCGGCATCACGCAGGCCGCCTACCCGGTCCCGGAGAACCTCAAGACGACGCTCCTGCGGCACCTCCTGAGGAACCTGGAGATGCCGTCGGTGCTGGTTTTCGTGCGGACCAAGCACAACGCGAAGCGGTTGGCGAAGCAGATCGCGGCCGACGGGTTCACGGTGGACGAGTTGCACAGCAACCGGACGCCGCCGCAGCGGGCCCGGGCGATGGAGGGCTTCCGCAAGGGGGCGTTCCAGGTGATGGTGGCGACGAACATCGCCGCCCGCGGGCTCGACGTGGACCACATCACCCACGTCATCAGCCTGGACGTGCCGGACGTGCCCGAGGATTACGTCCACCGCATCGGCCGCACGGCGCGGGCCGGCAGCGAGGGGGACGCCTTCGTGCTGGTGGCCCCGGGCGAGGAGGCGTCGCTGGCGCGAATCGAGCGGCAGGTGGGGCAACGGCTGCCGCGGGTGACGCTCCCCGACTTCGACTACCGCCAGGCCGGCCCCGCGAAAGCGCCGGCGGAACCGCGTGGGCCGCGAGGCGGTGGCGGGCGGTCGAGTGGGCGGGGCGAACGATCGAGCCCGCCGCCGGCCCGGGGGGGCAGTGGGCCGCGGCCGTCGCGGGAGGCGGCCCCGCGGCCGAGGCCGCCGGCGCGACCGGCCCCGACGCGGCGGCCGGACGACGACGCACCGCCGTCGTACTTCTCGCGGCGCGAAACGGGGGAGTGGGTTTCCGCGGCGCTCACGCGGGCAGCGCCTTCTTCAGCACCGCCAGCGCGTCCTTCTGCTTGCCGAGCGCGAATGCGGCCGCCCCCGCCGCCTTCGTGCGGGCGGCCGCCGGGTCTTTCGCCAGGGCGAGCACGGCCTTCGTGATGTTCGCCCCGTCCGTCTCTTTGTCGAGGTCGAAGAGCCAGTCGCCGAGGCCGATGTCGGCCCACATCTGGCCCTTCGAGGTCTGCTCCTTGAACCGACAGTGGATCGCGGGGATGCCGTTGCCGATCGCCATGATCGGCGAGTGCATGTCCATGCTCAGGAGGCCCAGCGAGCGGGCGTACACGCTCACCGCCTCGTCCGTGATCCAGTAGTTCGGCCGCCACACGAACTTGTCCCTCACGTCGGCCGGCAATTTGTCGATGAACATCTCCTTGCCGATGGCCATGTGGCTCTCGTCCTCGGGGCAGACGAGAACCTTCCGCCCCGTCTCCTTCACGAACGCCACCAGGGCGTCGCGGACCATGGCGTGGTCGTGCTCCTTCAGCTTCTGGTTGGTGGCGTCCTTCGCCCGGTCGATGTCGGTCATCGCCTTCTTGCGGATGAGCCAGTACGGCGTGTTCCGGTAGCGGGGGATGGCGACGAGGAACTGGCCGTCCTCGAGCCCGTTCGCCTTCAGGTACGGGAGAGCCTTCGCGTCGTCCCGCAGGTTCACCGCGAACGCGGCGTCCGGGCTGAAGTCCATGACCGGGCACTTCAGCCCCTTGTCCTTCGCCAGTTGGAGCGAGATCGTGTCGCGGAAGTAGGCGAAGCCGGCCCCGTCGAAGAGCGGCCGCGTGGCGTCGTCCACGGCCGAGAGGGTGATGCCGAGGATGCCGTACGGCTTCTTGGTTTTCGCCTTCCAGTCGGCGACCCCCTTCGCGGCCACGAGCGACGGGCCGGACCCGTGCAGGAGGAAGTCGTTGTCGGCGAACGCGGCCTTCACCTCGTCGGCCGTGCGGGCGAACTTCAGCTTGGGGAAGTTGGCCCGCAGCATGGCCTCCTCGGGCGGCCCGATGCTGTTCGGCCACAGGGTGACTTCGGCCTCGGGCAGGTATTCGCCGAGGAGGCGGACCATGCCCGGGGTGTGGGCGATGTCGCCGATGTTGACCGTCTGCCACGACGACTTGAGGAGGATTCGCGGTTGCCGCTTGGCGTCGGTGGCGGCACGCCCGGCGACGGCGGCCGCGAGCCCGGCGGCGAGGAAGGAGCGGCGGTCCATGAGGGTGCTTCCGTGGGGAGGGGATGGGGGCCACTCATCGTTTAGCGGGGCAGCCGGCGGTCGCCCACTCGGCGGGGCCGCCGCTCAATACAGGTCGCGGCGCGAGGGGCGGGTGAACATGCCGACGATGACGGCGAACAGGACGCCGCCGAGGATCGACCAGACGATCGGGAAGCGGGTGCCGTCCACGTCGAGGGTGAGGAGTTCGGGCAGCCCGGTGAGCCGCTGGAGCCAGAGCCCGAGCATGGCCCCGATGAACCCGACGGCGACGGCGACGAGGCAGCCCCCGCGGGTGAACCCGGCGATCGACTGGGCGACCGCCCCGCACACCCCGGCGACCGCGAGCAGGATCAGGAAGTCCCAGAGGCCCATGTGTCGATCTCCCTGTGTGAGGCCGCGACGGGCGGCGTGTTAGTGGGTGTCTGAAGACTGAGCCGGGCCGCCCGCGTGGGGGAAGTTACGTCGATCCGACGTACTCGGACCGGGTCCGAGCTTTACCGCATTCTCCCATCGCGGGGCGATCAAAATCGCCGCAACGAACTAGCGGAACGGGGCTTACGGAAACCGGGCCGCAAGCATGCGGTAAAATTGACCCTGCGATTGGACGCAACACTGCCGGATAACCACATCGGGCTTTACCGGGGAGGCCGAGCGTAAGGGGTTACGTCGGGCCGTCCGGCGGCGCTTCGGGCCGCGGAATCTGACGCAAGTGCCGCCGCGGGGTGGCCGCCCGTGGGAACCCCGGGATCGGTTTTCAGACACACTCTTAGAGCGAGTCGGGATCGACCCCGAGTTCCCGCAGCTTGGCGGCCAGCGCCTCGGCCCGAGCGGCGGCGGCGTCCCGTGCCTCGGCCGCGGCTTTCACCCGCCGTTCGGCCGCGTCCCGCTCGGCGGTGGCGGCGTCCCGCTCGGCGGTCGCATTGTCCCGCTCGGCGATCATCACGGTCGGGGTGACGAACGCCCGGCCGTCCGGCCCGAACACGGACAACTCCCCGGCCGCCACCCGGAACGTGACGCCGAGCCGCGGACTCTCCCAGCCGGCGAAGTCCCGCACCGCGGTCAGCCGCCCGCCGGCCCGCACCCAGACTTCGACGTGGGCCGGGAACTCGGGATAAAGGATGTAATACTCCTCCGCCCCGTGCCGCTCGTAGAACGCCCGCTTCTCGGCCATCTTGTCCGCCCGGTTGCCCGGCGACCAGACCTCGAACACCACTTGCGGGAAGAGGCCGTCCTCCTCCCACACCTTGTAACTGCCGCGGTGGCCCTTCGGCCGGCCGAACGCGACGTAGGCGTCCGGGGCCTGCCGGGCGGTCGGGTCGCCTTCGACCGCGTAGATCAGGTGGTCGCTGGCCACGAAGACGTCCGGTCGGTCCCGGAACTGGGCGTCCAGGTTCCACATTACGGTCGCAATCCACTCGTACTGCAGCGTGTTGTCGGCCATCGGCTCGCCGTCCGAGTCGGGGTAGTCGACCTCGATGGGTGGTGCGGTCGCGGACATGGCTCCTCCTCCCGTGACCCCCTGAATGTAACAAAGCCCCGGGGCCGTGTCCCGGGGCTTTGTTCGGTCCCGCTACCCGTCGCCGCTCAGTCCGAGCCGTCGCGGCGGTTCTTCTCCAGCGCCTCTTGTAACGCTTGAACGGTTTCGCGGAGGTTGTCGAGGGTGGGGTTGAGGTCGAGGGCCGTGCGGAAGGCCCGGAGGGCGGCCCGCGGCTTCTTGAGCTTGAGGTAGCACTGGGCCATCCCGGATGCCGCCCCGTGGTGGTACGGGTTGAGCCGCAGGGCCGCCTCGCAGTCCTCCACGGCCCGGGCGAACTCCCCCCGCCGGAAGCAGACGATGGCCCGCTGGTTGTACGCCTCGGCGAACTCCGGGGCGTCGCCGACGAGCGAGTCGAGGGCGGCCCGCACCCGCTCCGCGTTCGGCTCGCACAGGGCCTGTTGCAGGCGGGCGTTCTGGTCGGCCGTGCCGGCCCGGAACCACACCTCCCAGAGCCCGTCGGACGCGAACCGCCGGACGAGCAGGTCGTCGTCTTTCAGCGCCGCGGACACGGCCGCGTTCGACTGCATGGTGCCGACGAACCCGAGGGCCAGGGCGGCCGCCCGGCGGGCCCGTGTGCCGCCGTGGGCGAGCAGCCGCTGGAGTGTGCCCTCGGTGTACTTGGCGGCCACCGCGTCGCGGAAGCCCTTCATCTTCTCCTGGACGCCGGCCGCCCAGAGGTCCTCGTCGTCCCCGGGGGTGAGCTGGGGGAGGCGGTCGTAGTAGGCGATGAGCAGGGGGTCGGGCACGGCGGGGACCCTCGACGCGGCGGCGGGGCGTAAACCTCCGTTACTCTATCCCACAGATCGGACGCCCGACAACTGCCGGTGAGCGGAAAGTGTGGGCCGAAGTGTGGGACGGGCATACCCCGTTGACGGTCGCGGGGAGGGAGGGGGCCTGCGAAGGCGTGGGGGCGACCCAGGGGCGGCGCTCGGCACGCGCCGCGGCAAGGCGGGAAGGGTCGGAGGGCGAGGAATGACGGCGTGATTCCCGTTCAGCGCCGCGTCCCGCGGTCGC
>JANPKP010000520.1:0-15107 GCA_031426095.1 Gemmataceae bacterium | reverse complement strand
CGGGCGGCGGTCGCGGCGCGAATCGGGGTATCGACCGACTTCTCCGGAGCGCCACGCCCATGTTCAGCCTCCTGCTCCTCGCGGCGGCCGCCGACCCGGCCCCGCCGGCCCTCACGCTCTCGGCCGACGAGCAGGCCGTGGTGGATCGCACGAACGCCGAGCGGAAGGCCGCCGACCTCCCTCCGCTGGCTGCCAGCGCCAAGCTGTTCGAGGCCGCCCGGGCCCACTCGAAGAACATGGCCAGGCAGGACAAGCTCGCCCACGAGCTGGACGACAAGACGCCCACCGACCGGGTGAAGGCGGCCGGGTACGAGTTCGCCCGCCTGGGGGAGAACGTGTCCTGGAACGCGGCGACCCCGAAAGAGGTGGTCGCCCAGTGGACGGAGTCGCCGCCGCACAAGATGAACATTCTAACGAAGGAGTTCACCGAGATCGGCGTCGGCGTGGCGACCAACGACAAGGGCGAGCCGTACTGGACGCAGGTCTTCGGCACGCCCCGGGAGTGAGCGGCGGTCCGGCTGTCCCGGCGGGCGGCGTGGGGGTATCCTGGGGGTGAACTCCAGGAGAGCCGCATGAGCCCGCCCCGCGAGCCGGACCCGGCCGAGATGACCCGCACCCAGGCCGGTTCGTCCACCCCGCCGGCCAAGCACCCGGCCGGCCTCGCCGACGCCACCCGCACCGCCGCCCCGTCCGTCTCGCAGCCCGCCGCCGCCGACGACCCGGACGCCACCCGCACCCGGCCGCTGTCGGCCGCCGGGGCACCGGCCGGGTTCGCCCCGCCGTCCGCCCCCCCGGGCGGGAGCGTCGGCCGCTTCACGCTCCAATCGCTGCACGCGAAGGGCGGGCTCGGCGAGGTGTTCACCGCCCGCGACACCGAACTCGACCGCGACGTGGCCCTCAAGCGCATCCAGGTCCAGTACGCCGACGACCCGGCCAGCCGCCGGCGGTTCGTGGCCGAGGCCGAGATCACCGCCCGCCTCGACCACCCCGGCGTCGTCCCCGTGTTCGGCCTCGTCGCCGACCCCCACGGCCGCCCGTGCTACGCCATGCGGTTCGTCCGCGGGGAGACGCTCAAGGACGAGATCGAGCGGTACCACGCGGCGGGGGGCGAGGCGGGCCCGGGCAAGCGGGTGGCGTTCCGGCAGCTGCTCGGGCGGTTCGTCGCCGTCTGCCAGGCCATCGGGTACGCCCACGCCCGGGGCGTCATCCACCGCGACATCAAGCCGGCGAACGTGATGGTCGGGACGTTCGGCGAGACGCTCGTCGTCGACTGGGGGCTGGCGAAGCTCGTGAAGGGGGACGGGGCCGCGGCCGAGCCCGCCCCGCCCCCCGGCCTCCAACCCGTGTCCGCCGACGCCGACGCGACGGAGTTCGGCACCGCCGTCGGCACGCCCGCGTACATGGCCCCCGAGCAGGCCCGCGGGGAACTCGACCGCGTCGGCCCGCTCGCCGACGTTTACAGCCTCGGGGCCACCCTGTACTGCCTGCTCACCGGCAAGTCGCCGCTCGCCGGCCTCACCGCGATGGAGGTGATGGTGCGGGCGTACAACGGCGAGGTGCCGCCGGCCCGGGAGGTGAACCCCGCCGCGCCCCGGCCGCTCGAAGCCGTCTGCCTGCGGGCGATGGCCGTGAACCCGGACACCCGCTACCCGTCGGCCCCGGCCCTCGCGGCCGACGTGGAGCGGTGGCTCTCGGACGAGCCGGTGAGCTGCTTCCGCGACCCGCCGACGGCCCGCCTCGCCCGCTGGGCCCGCCGCCACCCGGCCCGCGTCGCCGTCGTCCTCTCGCTCCTCGTCTCCGGGCTGCTCGCCACCGCCGTCGGGTTCGGGGCCGTCAGCCGCGAGCAGCAGCGGACGGCGGCCGCGCTCAAGCTCGTGCAGGAGGAGCAGGACCGGACCGAGCTGGCGCTGGCGGCCGAGACGGCGGCGAAGGCCCGGGCCGCCCAGGCGCTCGCGGCCGAGACGGAAGCGAAGGCCGACGCCGTCAAGGCCCGGGACGTGGCCAACACCCGGTACGAGCTGGCCATCGGGGCGTTCAACACGCTCGTCGGCAGCATCCAGTCGCGGCTGGCCGACCGGGCCGGGACGCAGGACTTGCGGCAGGACTTGCTGCGGAACGCCCAGGCCGGGCTGGCCAAGCTCGTGGCCGCCCGCGACGCCTCGACGGCCGGGGCCGACGACGTCCTGTTCAACGCCCACTACCAGATGGGGAACGTCCACCGGGCCGTCGGCGACACGGCCGCCGCCCGGGCCGAGTACGCCACCGCCCTCGGCGTCGCCGACCGGCAGGCGGCCGCCGACCCCGGGAGCCCGCCGGCCCGGATCAACCGCGGGCGGGCCCTCGACCGGATGGCCGAACTCGCCCTCCAGGCCGGGGACACCGGTGCCGCCCTCCGCGCGGCCCGCGAGGCCGTCGCCGTCCGCGCGAAGCTGCTGGCCGAGGAGCCCGACGACACCACCCGCGGCCGGGCCGTGGCGAACGCCCGCGAGCGGCTCTCCCAGGTGCTCCTCGAACGCGGCGAGACGACGGCCGCCCTCGACGCCGGCCGGCTCGCCCTCGCCGACCACCGCCGCCTCGCCGTGGTCGAACCGGCCGCCCGCCGCGAACTCGGCGACACCCTCGAGCGCATGGCCGAGCTGCACCAGCGGACGGGCCAGACGGACGCCGCCCTCGCCACCGCGACCGAGGCCCTCGCCGTCCGCGCGGCGGTCCTCGCGTCCGACCCGGCCAACCCGGACTTGCAGCGGGGCGTCGCCCAGGCCCACAACCGGCTCGCCGACGTCCACTTCGAGCGGGCCGAGGTGAACGCCGCCGTCAAGGCCCACTCGGACGCCCGGGCCGTCCTCCAGGCCCTCGTCGCGGCCGACCCCCGCAGCGCCGGGGCCCGCCTCGACCTGGCCAACACCCTCGGCCGGCTCGGGTACGTCCTGGCCCGGGCCGGGGACGCGGCCGGCTCCCTCGCCCTGGCCCGGGAGAGCGCCGCCGCCCTCCGCGCCCTGGCCGACGCCGACCCCGGCTCGGCGAAGGCCCGCCGCGACCTCGCCTTCGGCCTCCAGCGGTTCGGCGACGTGCAGCTCGAAGACGGCACCTCGAAGGACGCCCTCGCCAGCTTCCGCACCGCCCTGGAGTTGCTCGACGCCCTGGCCGCCGCCGACGACCGCAACGGGCAGGCCGGCCGCGACGTGGCCCTCGCCCGGGCCCGGGTCGGGGAGGCCCTCCTGACGGCCGGCGACGCGGCGGGGGCGGCCCGCGAGTTCGCCGCCAGCCTGGCCCTGCGGGAGGCCCAGCGGCGGGCCGACCCCGGGGCCGTGCGGGCGGCCCGCGAGCTGGCCATCAGCCACGACCGCCGGGGCGACGCCGAACTCCGCCTCGGCCGCCCCGCCGCCGCCCTCGCCGACGCGAAGGAGAGTTTGAAGTTGTTCCGCGAGGCGTCCGCCGCCAACACCGGCAGCCGGCAGCTCCAACGCGACGTGGCGTTGGCGCTCGGCAAGGTCGGCTACGCGACCCTCCAGCAGGGCGACGCCCGGGCCGCCCTCGACCTGTTCCGCGAGAGCCTGTCCGCCTTCGAGGCGCTGGCCGCGGCCGACCGGGGGAACGCCCAGGCGCGGCGGGACGTGGCGATCGGCCACGAGCGGCTCTCGGACGCCCACCAGCGGCTCGGCGACTACCCGGCGGCGCTCGCGGAGGCGGAGTTGAGCCTGAAGGAGCGGCGGGCCCTGGCGGACGCCAACCCGGCCAGCGCCCGGGCCCGCAAGGACGTGATGCTCGGGGCGATGCGGGCCGGGGCCGTGCAGGCGACGGCCGGCGACTTCGCCGGGGCGGCCCGCTGGTACCGGGAGGGGCTGAAGGAGCCGGCGTCGTTCGAACGCCCGGACGCCCTGGCCGCCGAGGCCGCGATGCTCGAACGCGAGGCGGCCGTGGTGGAGGCGGTCGTCTCGACCTTCGAAGACCCCGCGACAGCCGCCCGCCTCCCGGACGCCGCCCGCCCCCGGGTGCTGGGCGTGGTCATCGGCCTGTCCCTAAACCGCGGCGACGCCGCCCGCGCCGCCCGCGCCGCCGACGTGCTGGCCGCCAACGCGACGGGCCCCGCCGACCTGTACGCGGCGGCCGCCGGCACCGCCGCCGCGTCCACCGTGGTTCCCGCGCCGGCCGACAAGGAGAGGTACGCGGCCCAGGCCGTGGCCTACCTCCGCCGCGCGATGACCGCCGGCTTCCGCGACGCCGACCGCGTGCGGGTCGACCGCGCCTGGGACGCCGCCCGCGGCCGCGACGACTTCCGCGCGGCCCTCGCCGAGCTGGAAGCGCTGACGCCGCTGGCCCCCCCGCCGCGGGAGAAGTGACGCGGGGGCGATCCGGTACGGCGCTCGGACGTACCGCAGCTCGGTTGAAAGCAGAGGGCGACGCCGCGGGCACCACCCGGAGGTTCAGCCGCGCGGCCCGCGGTTGGATTCGGCGCCCAGGGCATTGCTCCCGAAGAAGACCTCCTCCTCGTGGTGGAACAGTAATGCCCAGGTGAACGAGCCGTCGATCACGGTGAGGTCGTCCGATATCGGGTAATAGAACGCGGTCCAGTACTTGACCAGCATCTTCCAGGTCGTCTCGATCGCCCATTCGGGCTGATAGGACAGCCAGACCCGCCGGCGGAACGGGATACCCCGCTGGTACAGCCACTTGCGGACCCGCCGGTCCTCGGCCGCGTTGCCGTGCGAGTCCGCGATGCGGGTGCCGACCAGACTGCGGAAGTAGCCCTCGGCGAACGGGACGGCCGCGTGCAGGTCCGACCGGAGGATCAGGTTCCACAGCCGCCCGGCGTCGGCCGGCGCGAGCGGTTTGACCTGGGCCAAGTGGATCGGCGGCAGCACGTCGTACCGGGGGTCAGTGAACCGCCACTTGAGCGGGAACTGGTCCATCGGCACCGTGACATACTGCATCGACTCGGCTGCCACGCCGGACGCCCTCCACCGGCCAAACTTGTGATGATGCAGTGATTACCGCTTCATCCCCCCGCCCCGCCTTCCACCAGCGGCCGCAGGTCGTCCGCGAACCCGCGCCAGGCGTCCTGGTACGTCGCTTCGAGCGGCACGTTGACGTACAGGTCGGGCGTGAGGAAGAGCGGCAAGGTCGGGAGAGGGTCGCCGACCGCCAGCGGCTCGACGTAGGCCGTGTGGGGCTCCCCGGCCTTGTAGGCCACGGCCGTCAACGGCTTGTCGGCCGGGCGGTCGTACCTGAGCCTGGTGGCCGCCTTCCAAATCGCCCCGTGGATGCCGTTGGGGTCGCGGCGGGTGGGCGGGAACGGGTCGACCACGAGCAGGTGAACGCCCTGGTGGAGCAACCCGGCGGACTTGCCCACGAGGTCGGCGAACTCGACCGCCTTCGCCTTGTTGCTCGGGGACACGAGTTCGACCACGGCGACCAGTTCCCGCCCCCGGGCGTGCCGCACGGCCACCCGCCGCCGGCCCGCGGGCGGCCGCCCGCGGCCCGACGCCACCACCCGGGCCGTCGGGGGGGCTTCCGCCACAACGACGCCCCCCGCCGGGTTGCCGGCCCCGGGACTGGTGCCGGGGCGAACCGGGCGGGTCGCCCCGTCGGCCGGCCGCGTCAGCGTCACCACGTCGGGCACGATGGTCGAAACGGTGTGTTCGGCCATGGCGAAGTAGCCCGGCGGTAGCAGGGTGGTGTTCAGAGTGACTTTGATCCCCGCGATCCACGTCAGGTGGAAGTCGTGGTAGTCGTTCGGGTCGACCCGGGTCCAGTCGTGCAGCGGCATCGCGGTTCCCCCTCGGCGGGCATCTTACCACGGACGCGGGGTCAGCCCCAGACGCCGGCGGCGGCCAGGGCTTCGCCCACGCCGAACGACACGAGGTTGGCGGCCACCACGGCGGCCGCGTCGCGGGCCGTGGCCGCGGGGTTCGAGGGGCGGCCGCGGACGAAGGCGAGCCAGAAGAGGGCGACTTCCGCCGACGGGGCGAACGTCTCGGCGGCCAGGAGGTACGCCCACCGCTCGTCGAACAGCGGCGGCAGCACGAGCCACACCACCGGGAGCGTACACGCCGACAGCCACGCCCCGGCGAACAGGCGGTCGCGGACGGGGTGCCGCCGCGACAGCAGCGGGAGCAGCACGGCCGTCTCCAGGGCGGCCGTCAGGAGGTACGCGGCGGCCAGTTGGGGGAGCATGAGTGTTCCGGCGATGGGACGCGGATGACGCGGAACAGACGCGGAACAGACGCGGATGAAGAGGATCAGAGCGGAGGAGGGATTTCAAATCAATGTCGTGGGATTGATCCTCTTCATCCGCGTCTGTTCCGCGTCATCCGCGTCCCATCGCCGCCCCCTCACACCATGCGGAGGAGGAACGGGACTTCGGCCAGGACGTGGAGCATGGCGGCCGTGAAGTAGAGCGAGCGGGTGAGCGGGTAGTCGAGGGCGAAGCCGACCCACAGGACCACCACGACAGCCAGCCCGGCGAGCAGCACGGCGGCCACCCCGTTCGCCCACCGGCGGTTGCGGCGGGCGGCGGGGATGGTCGTTGTCCGCCACGGGGCCGCCCCCAGGCCGACGAGCGGGATGAGCACCACCCACGCCCCGTAGTGGACCACTTCGAGGAAGGTGTGGACGGCCACCAGCAGGTGCGTCGAGACGCCGAGGAGCCAGCCGCCGCTGTCGGCCGCGACGGCGGCGGTGAGCGGGTCGTCGCCGGGGAGGTCGGGGGCGTCGCGGAGGTGCCAGGCGAGGGCCGCGAGGGCGACCGGGACGAGGAGCAACGCGGCCCGGTAGGCGGGCCGCCAGGCGGGGCGGGAGCGTGTCAATTCGCGGTCGAGGAGGACGAGGGCGAGGAGCGGGTGGAGGTAGACGAGGGCCACGTTCAACGCGGTCGGCACGAGCCAGACGCCGGCCGTCAGGGCGAACGCCAGCGGCCACGCCCACCCGCCGTCGAACCGCGGGTTCGTCCGCGAACGCATCACGATCAGGCCCGCGACCCACAAGAGGAAGGTGGTGTTCCAGCAGGCGTAAGCGGTCGAGAGGTCGGCGGCGGGCAGCAGCCACGGGAGCGACGCGAACGCGGCGGTGAGGCCGACGACGCCGGCGGCCGACAGGGCGAAGAACGGCCAGAGCTTGCCGGGGCGGGCGGGGAGGCGGCGGAGGGCGTACCGGGCTTCCATCCAGTTGTGCGGCCCGGCGAGCAGGAACACGGCCGCGACCGACACCCCGACCGGGGCGACCCCCGCCGCGACCGCCGAAGCGACGATGAGGCCGGCCACCCCGGCGGCGAACGGCAAACCGGTCGGCAGGCGCACGGGGCGGGCAGCGAGGAGTGGGGCGAGTGCGGTGGCGGGCATGGTTACTCACGAAGTGCGCGGACGCGCCGTACAAACCACAGCCCGCCGAGAACGACAGCGGCGATCGCGGCGATGAGAGTGGCCCACGCCGGGGTGGTGTACCCCGGCCCCTTGTCGATGACCTGCCTTTCCACCCGGAATGATCCGTCGAGACGCCGGCCGTCGGTGTGACGGAACTCGGCCGCCAGGATCAGCCCCCCGCCGGCCGCCGCGACCTCCGGACGGAGTTGGTCGATCCTTTGGCACAGGTCGAAGTCCGCCCCCCGGATCGGCACGTAGCGGGTGCGGTAACGCTCCCACGGCTCGAAGGGGGAAGCCGCGTCCGCGGCCGCGACGCTAGCCGTCAGGAGGAGGGCGGCGAGGGCGAGGGTGGGTTTCATCGGTAGGCCCTTCGGCGGTGGCGGCGGCCCCACACGGTCATCACCCCGAGGCAGAGCAGGGCCGACGCCAGGGCGACCCCGAGGCCGACGTGGGCGTGGGCGCGGACCGGCGGCGGGGGCGGCGGCGGCAGGACATCGGCGCGGGCGACCGCCGGGAGCACGCCGAGGGCCGCCGCGATCAGGGCGGGTCGGAGACTTCGCATGGGGCACCTCCTTTCTACCCACCAGACGGCGGCTCGGGCGGAAAGGTTCGGCGGCCGCGGCGGGCGAGCCAGAGGCCGCCGCTGACGAGGGTGCCCACCCCGGCGAAGACCGCGACGAGGCCACGCGGCTTGGGGGCGGTATTCGGCTTCTCCGGTGGCGGGGGAGGCACTGGCGTCGGGGCCGGCGGCTTCGGGTCCGATGGGGTCGGCGGGGGCACCGGGGCGGGGGCCGGCGCGGGCTGCGGGGGGACCGGCGGCAGCGGTGTGGGCCGCGGGCGGTACGGGAAGGGGGCGGGGGCGTTGGCCGCGGCCGGGGTGGCTGACAGGAACAGGCCGGCGGCGATCAGGCCGGCGAGGAGGCCGCGACGCATGGGGCACCTCGGGGAGTGGGGTGGTGTCAAGGATACCCGCGGCGGCGGCCTGGCGGCAACCGCGAACCCTCCAACGGGTCAAGCTCGGGGCGGGGAATCGCGGCGGAATCGGCGGACGCTCCCGCGTTACCGCAAAATCTGGTAGCGGTTTCCCGATGTCGTTGGCGGGCCGAGGGATCGAGAAAGCCGAATCGCGTTTTTGCGGTAAAAACGGGTAACGGTCCGCCGCCGAAGCGCGTACCGCCACACGGCCGCACGGCCAGCCCACACCCTTGTCGGCGGTCGGCGGGCGGGCTACCCTGACTCATCGTTCGGTCCCGCTCCGCGTCCCCGAGGTCCGTCATGTCCGCCACCCGCGGCGAGCTGTTCGCCGGCGTCACCGTCGCCCTCGTCACCCCCTTCAAGAACGGCGACATCGACTGGGACGACCTGGGCAAACTCGTCGACTGGCACGTCGAACAGGGGACCGACGGCCTCGCCCCGTGCGGCACCACCGGCGAGTCGCCGACCCTGACCCACGACGAGAACGAGCGGGTGGTGGCGTTCGTCTGTGAGCGGGCGGCCAAGCGGCTCAAGGTGGTGGCCGGCACGGGGTCCAACAACACGGCCGAAGCCATCCGCATGACGAAGGCGGCCAAGAAGAGCGGGGCCGACGGCACGTTGCAGGTCGGGCCATACTACAACAAGCCGTCGCAGGAGGGTTACTTCCGCCACTTCGGGGCCATCGCCGACGCCTGCGACCTGCCGCAGATGCTCTACAACATCCCCGGCCGGACGGGGTCGAGCATCCTCCCCGAGACGATGGCCCGGATGGCCGAGGCGTACCCGACGATCGTGGCCGTGAAGGAGGCCACCGGGTCGCTCGACCAGGCCAGCCAGATCGCGGCCCTGACCGACCTCACGCTCCTGAGCGGGGACGACAGCCTGACGCTGCCGCTGATGGCCATCGGCGGCAAGGGGGTGGTGTCGGTGGTCGGCAACGTGGTGCCGCGGGACATGATGGCCCTGGTGCGGGCGTTCGCCGCCGGCAAGGCGGACGAGGCCCGCAAGTGGCACCGCAAGCTCTTCCCCCTGTGCCGCGACATGCTGAGCGTGTCCACGAACCCGATCCCCCTGAAGGCGGCCATGAAGCTGCTCGGCCGGGGCAACGGCGAGATGCGGCTGCCGATGGTCCCGCTCGACGCGGCCGGCGAGGCCCGGGTGCGGCAGACGCTCACGGCGTACGGGCTGTTGAAGGGCTGATCCCGGGCGTGCGCGGGCCCGTGCAGCCCCCCGCCCGTCGTGGGCAACGGGGCGCGGACGGGCCGCCTCACATCGCCCCGCCGCGGCCGCCGCGGCGCGTTCCTCCCGGGCGGTAACTGCGGCCGCCCCCCACCCCTCATTCCAGTCCCGCCGGGCCGGGCGGCCGCCGCCCGGGGGCGAGCCGGGCCGACCACTCGCCGCAAGCAACTCCTTCACTTTCAATGCTTACCGCCCGCCCCCGGCCCGTGTCCCGGGTGGCCGCCGGCGTCGCACGGCGGCCCGGAGAATGGCCGTTCGGTCCGAACAGAATTCGGGCCGGTCGGGCGGGGGCGGCCGGATTGGCACCCGCATTGCCTACTCGGACGGCACCACGCCCGTGAAGTTCGGGCATTCTCCCGGCGGCAACGAGTGCCGCCTCCACCCTCCTCCTCTCCCACTGTCCCCGGACCGTGCCCCCCGCCGACGCGGGGCCACGCCGAGCCCTCATGTATCCGCCCTTGGAGCCGCCCCGCAATGACGCCCGAGATGTTCATCCCCAAACGGAACGGCACGACGCACGCCGAGGCCGACACCGTGCCTAACATCCCGTTCCCGGCCGCCCGCACCCAGCCGGGCGATTCCGCCCCGCACGCCCCGCCGCCGGCCCTCGCCACCACCCCGCCCGAGGCGGTCCCGGTCGCGGCCCCCCGCACGGCCGGAGGGCGGGCCCGGGCCTTCTTCTGGCGGACCGTCCGCCGGGCGGCGGCCCTGGTGCTCCTCGCGGCGGCCGCGTGGTGCTGGGCGGTGCCGTTCTTCTTCCCGGTCACCGGGCGGGCGGTCGTGAACGCCCGGACGGTGCAGGTCCGGGCCCCGATCGCCGGGACGATCACGGCCCTCGCGGCGAAGGTCGGGGACGGGGTCGAGGCCGGCCGCCCGCTCGTCCACGTCTCCAGCACGCGGATCGACACGACGTTCCTGGAGACGCTGCGGACGCGGGCGTCCGAGCTGGCCGCCCGCCGCGACCGGCTGGAGCGGGACCTGCGGGAGATGACCGCCCGCGAGGCCGCCGGCCGGGCCCGGCTCGACGCCTACACGCGGGCCGTGGTGGCCAACCTGGAGGCCGCCCGCCGGGAGGGGGAGGCCCGGGTGGCGATCGCCCGGACGGAGGCGGCCGGGGCCGACCGCCGGCTGGCCAACTTCGACGAGCTGGCCGACCGGAACGTGGTCAGCACCCTCGAACACGGGGACAACAAGGACGGGGCGGCCCTCGCCCGGGGGCGGGTCGCCCTGGAGGCGGCGGCCCTGGAGAAGACGCAGAAGGAGCTCGACGCGGCCGCCCGCGGCTTGTTCCTCAACCGGGACGCCCCGCTCGCCCAGACGCAGGCCGAGGAGCTGGCCGTCCGCATCCCCAAGGCCCGGACCGAGCTCGACGAGGTGTACCAGCTCCAGGTCGCGGTGGGGCTGGCCGTCGGGGAGGAGGAGCGGCGGGTCGGCCGGCTGGCCGAGGCCCCGGTCCCGGCCCCCGTCTCCGGGGTCGTCTGGAAGCGAGCGGGCAACCCCGACCAGGTGGTGGCCCACAACGAGCCGGTCGTCGAGCTGGTCGACCGGGACGCGGTCTTCGTCGAGGCCCTCCTGCACCAGCGGCACCTCAGCTCGGTCGCCGCCGGGTGCCGGGCGACGGTCAACCTGACCGGCGGGCGGACCCTCACCGGCCGGGTGCTGGCCGTCCGCACCCCGAACCCGTACGAGTCCGAGCAGGCCGTCGCCCTCTCCCTGAGCGACCACGACGTGCGGCAGGTGAAGGTGCTGATCGCGTTCGACCCGCCGGTGCCGGACATCACCCTCATCGGCCGCCACGCCCGCGTCCTCCTCACCCCCGAGGAGCCCGGCCCGCTCGACCGGGCGGTGGCGTGGGCGTTCGCCCGCCTGCGGATGTGACGCCCGCCACGCGGCGGCCCGTACCAACTCGCCCCTCCCCGCGGGGGAGGGGGCGAGCCCACCCCCCATGCCCAGGCCGAACGTGCCCCACGAAGCCCTCTTTTTTACCGCCACCCTGACGGCCGGGCTCCTGCTGTTCGTGGCCGACGCCCCGGCCCGGGCGGTGTGGGCCCGGCTCTTCGCGGTGGCGGTCCTGAACGCCCTCACGGCCGCGTACGTGGCCTGGCGGTGGTCCGAAACCCTGCCGGCCTTCGCCTGGGACGCGGCCGCCCTGTGGCCGTGGGCGTTCTTCGCCTTCGAGGCCGTGGCCGTCGTGTACGAGGTCTGGAGCCGGTCCGTCCTGGTCCGGCCGACCGACCACTCGGCCGAGGCCGACGGGTACGAGCGGCACCTCCGCGGGCGGGCCGACCTGCCGGCCGTGGACGTGTTCGTGCCGACGTACAGCGAGGGGCCCGAAATCCTGGAGCGGACGATCCGGGCCGCCCTCGCCCTCGACTACCCGCCGGACAGGGTGAAGGTCTGGCTGCTCGACGACGGCAAGCGGCCGTGGCTGGCCGACCTGTGCCGCCGGTACGCCGTCGGGTACGTCCGCCGGCCGACGAACGAGCACGGGAAGGCGGGCAACCTGAACTACGCCCTCCCGCGGACGGCCGGCGAGTTCCTGGTCGTGATCGACGCCGACTTCGAGCTCGACCCCCGGTTCCTGTACCGGACGCTCGGGTTCCTCCTGTTCCGCCCGGGCGTCGGCCTCGTCCAGACGCCCCAGCACTTCCGCAACCCCGACCCGGTCCAGCACAACCTGCTCGGCGGCCGGGCGTGGACGGAGGAGCAGCACTTCTTCATGACCATGACCCAGTCGGCCCGGGACGCCTACGGGAACGCCTTCTGCGTCGGCAGCGGGTGGGTGGTCCCGCGGGCCCGGCTGGCCGAGCTGGGCGGGTTCCCCCAGGCGTCCCTGTGCGAGGACCTGGAGATCACCTACGCCCTGAAGGCCCGGGGCCACCGGACGCTGTTCCTGAACGAGCCGCTGGCCGTCGGGCTGGCCCCCGAAAGCGTCCCCGAGTACCTCAAGCAGCGGGCCCGGTGGTGCTCCGGGACGATGCAGCACGCCTACCTCGCCACCGGCCCGTTCCGCGGCCGCGGGCTCTCCCTCCTCGACCGCCTCTTCTACGCCGAGACGATCCTCTACTGGCTGACGTACCCGTTCACCGTGCTGCTCCTGGTCGCCCCGGCGGCGTACTGGCTGACCGGGGTGTCGGCCATCCCGGGGGCCGGGGACGGGGCGTACCTGATCCTCCTCCCGCGGTTCCTGGCCGGGTACGTCCTCATGTACTGGCTGTCGGAGGGGAAGGTGATGCCGCCGATCAGCGCCGTCCAGCGGAGCCTCGGGGCGTTCCACTTCACGGCCGCCGCCGTGACCGGCCTGGTCCGCCCGTTCGGCCGGCCGTTCCGGGTGACGGCCAAGGGCCAGTCCCGCGACCGGGTGGTGGTCCAGTGGCCGATCCTCCGGCCGTTCGCCGTGCTGGCGGCCGTCCTCCTGGGCGGCATGGCAATGAACCTGTCCGGGTACCACGAGGTCGTCCCGTGGACCGACCTGACGGCCATCGACGTGGCGTGGAGCTGTTACACGCTCGCCGTCCTCGGGCTCTGCGTGCTGGTGTGCGTCGAGCTGCCCAAGCCCGAGCGCGAGGAGGCCCACGAGGTCCGCAACGGGAGCGTGGGGGCGACCGCGCGGGCCGTCGCCCGCCGGCTGCTGGGCTAGGGCGGGGGCCGGGCCTTTTTTTTCGCCCCCCGGTTTGACTCCCCGCCGCCGGCCCGCCTAGAAGTGGAGCGAACGAATCGTCATGGGTTGAATCGGGCCGCCCCTCCCGGCGTCACCACACCTCAGGCAGGTAGAGCCGATGTACGACATGGGCAGCACGACAACGGGCCAGACGCGAGTCCGGGCCACCCCCACGGTCAACGGGCACGACGTGTCCGAGCGGGCGTTCAAGGCCCTCACCGAGGTCTTCAAGAGCCTGTCCGACCGCTCCCGGCTGCAAATCCTGTTCATGCTCGCCGAGAAGGGGGAGATGAACGTGACGGCCATCGGGGAGGCCCTCCGGCAGTCCCAGCCGGCCGTCAGCCACCACCTCACGCAGTTGAAGAACGCTGGGTTCATCGACTACCGCCGGGACGGCAAGTTCAACTACTACCGGCTCGACCCGGGCGGCCACGCCGCCCTCATCGCCGGCCTCTTCCCCGGCGGGGCCGCCCCCAAGCTGACGTTCGGCGGCATGGAGGTCACCTTCAAGAAGAAGTGACCGCGGGCGGTGTGATGAAAACCAAGCCCAGGGATGGCCATCCCTGGGCTTTCGCACGCGCCTCCGTATCCTATTTCTGATTTGCGCTCACCCCCCCCTTCCCCGGATGCCCCACCCACGATGCAAGCGAAACTGGCCCTCGAAGACGGCACCGTGTTCACCGGGCGGGCGTTCGGCGCGGCCGGCGAGACGGCCGGCGAGGTGGTGTTCAACACCAGCATGACCGGCTACCAGGAAGTCCTCACCGACCCGTCCTACAAGGGGCAGGTGGTGACGATGACGTACCCCCTCATCGGCAACTACGGCACCACGGCCGACGACCAGGAGTCGGCCGGCGTGCAGGTGAGCGGGTTCGTGGTCCGCGAGCTGACGCGAATCCCGAGCAGCTTCCGCAGCCACCGCGACCTCGACACCTTTCTGAAGGCCGGCGGCGTCCCCGGCATCGAGGGGATCGACACCCGGGCGCTCGTCCGCCGGCTGCGGGTGCGGGGGGCCATGAACGGCGTCCTCGCCACGGCCGGCGACCTGGACGACGCGGCCCTGGTGGCGAAGGCCCGGGCCTTCCCCGGGATGGAGGGCCGCGACCTCGTCCGCGAGGTGGTGCCCGACCGGCCGTTCGCCTGGACCCAGGGGTTCGGCCGCTTCGCCGAGCACGTCATCCCCGCCCGGCCGGCCACCAAGCACGTCGTCGCCGTCGACTACGGGATGAAGTGGAACATCCTCCGCTGCCTCGTCCAGTCCGGGTGCAAGGTGACGGTGGTGCCCGGCACGGCGACCGCCGCGGAAATCCTCCGGCACGAGCCGGACGGGGTGTTCCTCTCGAACGGCCCCGGCGACCCGGCGGCCGTCGGGTACGCCGTCGAGGCGGTCAAGGGCTTGATCGGCAAGACGCCGCTCTTCGGCATCTGCCTCGGCCACCAGTTGCTCGGCCTAGCCCTGGGGGCGAAGACGTTCAAGCTGAAGTTCGGCCACCGCGGGGCGAACCAGCCGGTGCGGGACGAGCGGACGGGGAAGGTGGAGATCACGACGCAGAACCACGGCTTCGCGGTCGACCCGGGCACGCTCCCGAAGGGCGTAGAGACCACGCACCGGAACCTGAACGACCAGACGCTCGAAGGGCTGCGGGTGCCCGACGCGAGGGCGTTCAGCGTCCAGTACCACCCCGAGGCCGCCGCCGGCCCGCACGACAGCAGCTACCTCTTCGTCGAGTTCGCCGACCTCGTGGGCAAGTCCGCCGGGTTGCTCCACCAGGGCGTTCACCTGCTCGTGGTCGACCCGTTACCCCCCCCCCCCCCCCGCCCCCAACGCAAACACCGGGGGGGTTTGCAGGGGGGCCCCCGGCGCATGTACCCAC
>JANPKP010000519.1:0-17145 GCA_031426095.1 Gemmataceae bacterium | reverse complement strand
CGGGACGGGGTTCGCCCGGATGACTGCCCCGACGCGGTTACTTACCGGGAACCTCGAACCCCTTCGCCTTGGCCTGCTCGCGGAGGGTGCCGCGGAGGGCGTCGTCGAGGGCCTTTTCGCCGTCCGTCTTGGGGAGCTTGGCCAGCTCCTCCTCGACCTTCTTGGCCCGCTTGGCGGTCAACTCGGCGACCTTCTTCTGGAGGGCTTCCCGCTCCTCCGTCTTCTTCTTCACGGCGGCCACCCGCTCGTCCGGGGTGAGCTTCCTCAGCTCGTCGGGGAGGTCTTCCACCTTGACCGACTTCAGGTCGAACGTCTTGTCGTTCTTCACCCGGTCGCACAGGTCCCAGGTGTCGTTGCGGTAGAGCCCGCCGGCCTTCGACGCGGCCCGGGCCACGGCCGCCCCGGGGGCCGCCGCCGCCGCGTTCGCGTCCTGGGCCGCTTGGTTCCCGGCCTTCAGCTGCGCCTCCTTACCGTAGCCGAGGTACGTCGTGTTGAGCTTGCCGCTCAGCTCGACGATCTCCTTGTCGAACTCGGTGGCGACGGCGACCTGATTCTTGGCCTTGTTCTGGTCGATGTTGGCGTACTTGCCGCCGGCCGTCCCGGCGAACAGCCTCCACCCGGCGGCGATCCCGTCGTTCTCCGGCCCGCAGTAGATCGTGTTGACGACCACGCCCTGCTTCTTGGCGGCCGCCGCCACGCCTTCGAGCGTGACCTGCTTGTCCTGGTCGACGGCCTCGTTGCCGCAAACGAAGACGAGCTTGAGGGCCCCGTCGGCGGGGCTCCACTTCTGGTCGGCGAGGGCGGCCCGCGTCACCCGGGCGACGAGTTCGGTGCCGCCGTGCGTCTTGAGGGCGTTGAGCGACTTGTACACCTCGTCCAGGTCGCCGGTCAGGTCGAGCTCCTTGCGGACCCAGCCGTTGGCCGCCGGGTAGCCGTCGTTGCCGTAGCTGTAGAGGGCCACCCGCAGGTCGGGCGTCGGCTTCAGCTTCGCCAGCTCGTTCACCACGTCCCACAGTTTGAGCTTGGCCGAGTCGATCAGCCCGTCCATGCTGTTCGACGTATCGAGTGCCAGAACGAGGTCGATCGGCTTGCCGGCCGGCGGGGGCACGGCCGGGGCGGCGGCGAGTGCCGGGGACGCCGCGAACCCGGCGAACAACGCGAGTGCGGCCAACCACGGCGGGCGGCGGGGGGAAAGGGTCATCGGACTCCTCCGGGGGTGGGTGCGGGGGGAGGGCGGGCGACGCCCGGCCCCCACCCGTACCGACGGGATTGTAACCGCGGGAGTTTGTGCGGGGCTGTAACAACTCGGTAACGGGGGCAAGGCCGGGTTCGCCACGTCCCCGGGGTTGCGCCGGTCCCGCGAGTCCCCCCGGGCAGCAGGGCGGTGCGGGTCGTCCCGGTTTTGTCCAAAGTTCGGGTCGGCGGGAGGACGAAAAGAATGCCGACGCCAGTGAAGCGCGACGAATTCCGTTCACGGACGGGCCGCCCGGGGGAGGGGGGCCGCCGGGTCGGCCGTCGTTGGGGGAAAACCATGAAGCGGACGGCGACGACTCTCGCGTTGTTGGCCGGGTTCGGCGGCGGGTGCGCCACCAACCCCGGCGGGTCGGCCCAGACCTCGACCTCGGTCGGGCACTTCGGCCGCGTCACCAAAGCCAGGGAAATCCCCGGCGTGACGGGGCCGATGGGCGAACCGGTGGCGATGACCGCCCGCCCGGCCGGCGGGTCCGGGGTGCAGCAGGCCGCGTACCTCGCCTCGGGCAGTTCGGGCATCCAGCAGGCCGGGTGCACCGGCCCCGGGTGCGGCCCGGGCGGCGGGCTCGGCGGGGGCACGGGCAACCCGTTCCACCAGGGCATCCTCCCGGTGCCGGGGATGGGGCCGCCTGGCGCGGTGGCCGCCGTGGGGGCCCTGCCGGCGAACATGCCGCAGGCCCCGACCGGGATGCGGACCTCGATCCGGTTCGTCAGCCCGGCCGGCATGAAGGTGGCCTGGCAGTTGCCCGGCGGCGGGTTCGGGGACGAGGCCAACGCCCTCACCACCCCGGCCGCGTACAACTTCGCCCAGTCCCAGGTCTACCGCCTGAGGCTCTCGGGCATCCTCCCGAACTACCCCGGGAAGACCTTCTACCCGACCCTCGAAGTGGTGGGGGCGACGCCGAACACGATCAAGTTCCTGGCCCACTCGTCCGTCCCGGTGGCGTTCACCAACGAGGACTTCGACCAGGCGTCGGCCGGGAACATGGTGGTCAAGGTGATCTACCTGCCGGACCGCACGTTCGCCGACTTCGCCACCGTGGCCGGGGCCGAGGAGATCGTCTCGACGCGGCTCGACCCGGGGGCCGACCCGGTCGCCGAGGCCCAGAAGCGGGGGTCGATCCTGGCCATCCTGACGCTCGGCAACATCGACCTGGAGAACCGCTACTCGCCGGCCATGAACCAGCCGCCGGGCTTCATGGGCGGCCCCCCGCCGGGCATGATGGTGCCCCCGGGCGCGCCCGTGCCCCCGGGCGCGATGCCGGCCCCGCCGGCCGGCCCGATGGCCCCGGCCGCCCCCCCGATGGGCGCGATGATGCCGCCGATGCGGCCGACCGCCCCGCCGGGCATGGCCTCGGTGACGATGCCCACCCCGGCCCCCGCCACCCTGCCGGCGCTCCCCGCGATGCCGCGGTAGTTGCAGAAGAGGAATGAACCACGGAGTCACCGAGGGCACCGAGCCGAGCCGAACACGAGAGAAGAACAAAACCTGCGTTTTGATCCCTCTCGTGTTTCCTCTCTCAGTGTCCTCGGTGATTCCGTGGTTCATTCTCCGTTGATTTCAGTTCATCCCCGGGGCTTCCCATGAACGCCGGCCTGCTCGCCCTGCTCGTCCCGCTCGCGGCGGCCCAACCGCCGCTGCCGCCGCCGGGCACCCCGGCCCCGGTGCTGGCCGCCCGCGTCGTCGTCCCGGCCGGCGTGCGGTACACGCTGCTCCCCGGGTCGCCGCTGGCCAAATCCTTCGACGCCCCGGCCACCTTCGCCCTGCGGCCCGGGTACGTCTACCGGATCGAACTGAGCGGCCTGCCGAACCACCCGACGGAACGGCTCTACCCGGAAGTCGAGGTCCGCGGCACCCTCGTGCCCAAGCCCCGGCTCAAGTACATGGACTACCCCGTCGCCCTCACGTTCAGCGCCGCCGAACTGGACGGGGCGTTCGCCGGGGCGGTGGTCACGAAGGTGATCTACCTCGAAGACCCGGAGAAGGCCGAGCCGGTCGCCGCCCGCCCGGACGCGCCGCTCCACATCCCCGCCGACACCGAGGCGGACGCCGTCAAGGCCGCGACCGAGAACGGCCGCCTGGTGGCCATCCTCCGCCTCGGCGGCCGCCGCCCGCCGCCCGAGGAACTGGCCGCCTTCGCCGTCCCCGGCACGGTCCTGCTGCCGGGGGTAAATGCCCTCGCCGCCCCGGCCGCCCCGCCGATGCTCCCGTGGCTGGCGGTGCCGCTGTTCGACCCCATCCTCGGCCCGAAGGCCGCCCACGAGGAGTGCCTGCTCGACGGCGGCGACCGC
Source organism: Gemmataceae bacterium (assembly GCA_031426095.1). Lineage (GTDB taxonomy): Bacteria > Planctomycetota > Planctomycetia > Gemmatales > Gemmataceae > JANPKP01. Next base: position 13,602 of record JANPKP010000519.1, on the reverse strand, counting down.
GAGAACCGCCTCGGCATCGCCCCCCGCGACAAGCTCGGCGGGCTGGAGCCGACCGACGTGGGGGTCGAGTTCACGATGGGCGGCAAGCGGCGGGTCACGTCGTCGAACGTGGTCTGCGTCTGCTCGCCGCGGTTCGTGATCCGCAAGGTCGAGCAGGCCCCGGGCGGGCTACGGACGGCGTCCGGCCCGGAGATCAACGCCCAGGTCGTGGCCCGCCAGGAGTTTCGCCTGCGGGAGGCCCCGATGGCCGAGATCGGCCGCGAGAAGCCGGTCGGGGCCGACGCCCGCATCCGACCGCAGGTGGCCGTCACCCGCGTCGGCCCGGCCGTCCTCGACTGGTTCACCCGCCCCGCGATCCTGGCCCAGGTGGAGGGCGTGAGGATTCGTGGGGCTTACGTCGAGCCGGAGGAGATCACGTCGTACCCCGGCTGCCCGCTCACGGTGACGAAGGCCGTCGACCCGCCCGGCTCGGTCCCCGAGGGGGCGGTGGTCACCTTCACGCTGAAGTACACGAACACGGGCAACAAGGTGGTGTCGGACGTGGTGTTGAGCGACAGCCTGAGCGGCCGGCTCGAATACCTCGCCGGCAGCGCCGAATCCGACCGGGCGGCGAACTTCACGGCCGCCGACAACGAGGCCGGCTCCGTGGTCGTGCGGTGGGAACTCCCCGGCAAGCTCCAGCCGGGTCAGGGCGGTGTGGTGAAGTTCAAGGCGCGGGTGCGGTGAACGGCCCTGCCGGCAAGCCCCGTCCCGTCAGGACGGGGAGCCCTCCGAGTTGCGACGGCTCCCCGCCCTGCCGGGACTCGCCCGAACGATTTAAACAGCCGTCCCGTTCCGCCCCGCGTGCCCGTTGGCGTGCGACGCACCGTTCGCCCCTAGAAACCGCACCCGCACGTCCGGCCCCGCGATGTGGTGCAGGAGGTGCTTGGGCAGGTGGCACCGGGTCACCACCTCGTTCTCCGCGTCGCGGAACTCCTGGCGGTAGACCTCGGCGTGGGCGTTCAGGAACGCCAGCACCTTGCCGTTGCCGGCCGCGGTCACGATCTCGGCCTCCTCGAAGTCGGCCGACAGGGCTTCGATCACCGCCTCCTGCAGCGCCTCGATCCCCTCGCCCGTGAGGCTGCTGATCGCCACCGCCTTCGGGTGGTGGGCCATCAGCACGTGCAGGTTCGTCCGGTCCGTCACCCGGTCGACCTTGTTCAGCACCAGGATCGACGGCTTCGAATCGCACGCCAGTTCCGTCAAGACCGCGGTCACGGCCTTGATGTGGTCCTCGGCGTGCGGGCTGCTCGCGTCCACGACGTGGAGCAGGAGCTTGGCGCTGCGGGCCTCCGCGAGCGTGGCCCGGAACGACGCCACGAGGTGGTGCGGCAGGTCGCGGATGAACCCGACCGTGTCCGACAACAGCACCTTCCCCCAGTCCTTGATCGGCCACTGGCGGGTGCGGGTGTCGAGCGTCGAGAACAGCTTGTTCTCGACGTACACGTCCGCCCGGGTGAGCGTGTTCATGAGCCGCGACTTGCCGGCGTTCGTGTACCCGACGAGCGACACCGTGTGCTCGCCGGCCCGGCTCTTCACCTCCCGCTCCTTGCGGGCCTGGACCTCGGCCAGCCTCCCCTTCAGGTCGCGGATGCGGCCGCCGACGAGCCGGCGGTCCGATTCGAGCTGGGTCTCGCCCGGCCCCCGCAGCCCGATCCCGCCCCCCTTCTGGCGGCTCAAGTGGGACCACATCTGCTTGAGCCGCGGAAGCGAATATTCGAGCTGGGCCAGCTCCACCTGGAGCCGCGACTCGGAAGTCCGCGCCCGGGTGGCGAAGATGTCGAGGATCAGTTCGCTGCGGTCTAGGACCTTGACCCCGAGGGCTTTTTCGAGGTTCTTGGCCTGGGCCGGGGCGAGGTCGTTGTCGAACACCACCACGTCGGCGTCGCTCGCCTCGACGAGGTCGTGCAGCTCCCGCACCTTCCCCGTGCCGAGGTAGGTGCCGAGCTGGATGTCGTGCCGCTTCTGGGTCAGCTCGCCGACCACGTTCGCGCCCGCCGTCTCGGCCAGGCCGCGGATTTCGTCGCACGGGTCGTCCGACACCCAGGGGCGGTCGGGGAGGGCCACGCTGACCAGGACGGCCCGCTCGGACGCCACCGAGAGTTCGTCCCGCTGTTGGTCGAATGCCTTACTGATGGCCGTATCCTCCGGGGGCCGTGGGTGGCCCCGATTGTAGTCGAAGAAGACACCGAACGGGAAGGGGGGAAGCCCCGCGGCGCGGTGGGCCGCGTCTTGGGGGCCGCCGTCGCGTTCCCGTCGGCCCGAGTTAGAGGGGACGGGACGCCCTCCGGGTTCGCCCTCGCCGGGAAATGCCGCGGCCCGCCGGGGTGGGCCGGCGGGCCGCGACGACCGTCACTTCTGAGCCTCACTCATCGGGCGTCCCCGCCCGGGAGGAGGTCGACCTTCGGGAGCGGGATGGTCGAGCCGTTAAGGCCCGCGAACACCGGGTTCACGGTCACCCGCATCGTCCGCCGGTCGGGGTTGACCGTCGCCGTCCGCCGCAGGTCGGCGGCCCCGGCCGACGCCCCGGCCTGCCGCGTCTCGACCGCCGGGTTGACCAGCGGCAGGCCCGAACCCGCGTTCGCGTTCCCCGCCCCGGTCGTCATCGACCCGGCCGTGCCGAACCCGCCGCCGAAACCACTAGGGCCGCTCGAGAGCGGAGCGCCCGTGGTGCTCAGCCGGCCCTCGTCGGCGGCCGCCGGGATGGCCGCCATCTCGGTCCGCGAGCCGCCGTCGAGGGCGACCTCGACCGGCTTGTTGCCGCGGAAGTCGACGGTGATGATGTCGTCCACCTGCTTCGGTGTGCCCTTGAACTTCGTCACCTTGACGAGGGCCGTGCCGCCGACCGGGTTGCCGAACACCTTCTTCACCGCCACCTTGTAGGTCCCGGCGAAGGCCGACGCGGCGGCGTACAGCTCGGACCGCCCGCCCTCGCCGTTCACGTCGGCCGCGTCCCGCTGGTCGAGCTGGTCGGCCTTCAGCACGCCGCCGCCGCTCGTCCGCGGGCGGGTGGCGTCGCACACGGCCCCGGTCGGCTCCGTCACCACCAGGTCGAGGTCGGCCGCCCCCGTCCAGAGCAGCTCGATGACGAGGTCGCGGCGGGCGTCCTCGGCGATCGACTTGCGGAGCGGGGCGGCCTCGGCCCCGCGGCCGGCGGCCTCGAACTTCCCGGCGATGGCCTCGACCCGCCGCTTGGCCTCGGCCTGGTAGTCGTTCCCGTCGGCCGGCCAGTCGCGGGAGAGGAGGTTGTCGGCCGCCCACAGGACCACGTCGGCCTTCACCCCGTCGGTCTGCCCGGCGTAAACCAGGGCGTTGGCGTAGGCCCCCGGCAGGCCCGGGGAGAGGGCCGCCGCCCGCTTGCAGAAGCCGACGGCGAGGTCGCCCCGCTTCAGGTCGCTCTCGGCCTTCGCCGCCCGCAGGTAGGCCTTCGGGTCGGTGGGGTCGAGGTCGACCGCGGACAGGGCCGCCCGCTCGACCTCGTCGGGCGACGCCTGGGCCGCCTGGAGGGCGACGGCCAGGGCCTCGTGGGCCCAGGCGTCGGTGGCCAGCCCCTTGCGGAGGTTGGCCTTGAGCACCTCGGCCGCGTGCCCGTACTCGTTGAAGTCCATCAGGAACTCGCTGGCGGCCACGATCATGCCGGGGTCTTCGATGGTCCCGGCGATCACGTCGTGCCACATCTTTTTCGGGTCCTTGCTCACCGGACGGGCCGCGTTCTGGGCCGCCACGCGGGCGTTCCCCACGTTCCGGGCCGGGTCCGCCGCGTTACCCGCGGCCGCGACCGCCACCCCCGCGGCGGGGGCCGCCGGGGCGGGAGCCGGATTGGCGGCGGCCACGGCCGGGCCCCCGCGGACCGGGAGGGCCGCCATGCCGCCGCCCGGCTTGAGCTGGATGGTCGAGTTCGGGTGGTACCGGCTCGACCCGCGGATCGTCAGGGCGCGGGCCGGGCCGTAGTACCCGAGGGAGTTGAACGCCTTCGGGTTGAGGCCGGCGAGTTCCTCGATCATCGGGGCGTTCGGGTCCTGGGCCGGCTGGGAGTTCTTCCACTCGCCGCGGGCCACCGTGTCGATGATCAGGTTGATCAGGTCCCGCTCCTGGGTCGCCCCCTGGATGCCGAACTGGCCGCCGAGGTTGCCGAACTGCCCGACCCCGTTCTGCCCCCCCTGGATGCCGACGAAGTTGCCCCCCTGGCCGAGGTTCGGGAACTGCCCGCCCTGCGGCAGCCCGCCCCCCTGGCCGAGCCCGCCGCCGCCGCCGTTGTTCCCGAGGCCGATGCCGAGGTTGGCGTTCGGCTGGGCGGCGTTGATCGTCTGGGCGGTCGCCCCCTGTACGGAGAGGTTCAGCGTCAGGCCCGAGAGGGCGACCGAGTTCGGGATCGGGATCACCAGGTCGGCGACCGGGAAGGCCCGCGTCACCTTCTCCTCCAGCCGCTTGTTCTGGGTCGTGATCTCGACGTAGTCCGGGCGGACGATGAACGACGCCCCCATCGACCCGAGGGTGATGTCCAGGAACGACCCGAGGGTGAGGCCGTCGAGCCGGGTGGCCGTCAGCTGCGGCTTCTTGTCCCGGATGCCCTCGATCATGTCCGCCTTGAAGGCGTCCTCGTTGATGATGAACGTGAGGTCGTACTTCTTCGACAGGGTCTGGAGCAGGTCGATGAGGGTGAAGTTGTTCAGGTCGCCCTCGAACACCACCCGCTGGTTCTCGATCGAGTTCTGGAGCCGCTTCTGGGTCGGGGACGGCTCGGACCCGAGGGCCGCGTTCGTGTACCGCTCCCGCCGCTCGCCGGTCAGCTCCCGCCACACGCTCGCCGGCGGGAAGTGGACGGGCGGCTCGTCGGGGTACGGGATGGCCGACTTCTCGACCTGGAGCATGGTGAGAAGGAAGCGGTCCTCCTTCACCCGGATCAGCTCCCGGCTCTCCCGCAGGTTCGTCGCCTGCTGGCCGATGATGTAGCTGGCCGTGGCCTGCGGCGGCACCGGCAGCCCGCGGCTGGTCCGCTCCTGAATCATGAGCTGGGCTTCTTGGTAAGCCAGCTCGTACCGGGCCTGCTGCATGAGCTGGCGGAAGGCGTCGATCCGGGCCTTCGTCTGGTCCTCCTGCACCGTCTGGCGGTCGAACTCGTTGAGCCGCTGGCGGCTGCGGGCGATCTGGGTCCGCTCCTCGGCCGCCTGCCGCTTGATCTCGCCCCCCTTGGTCATGATGTCCCGCATCTGCACTTCGAGGTCGGCCACCAGCCCGCGGCGGGCGGCGTCGCCGAGGGCGTCGTAGGCCAGCACCTCGTCCCGCTGCCGCTTGAGGTCGGTGTACGCCGCGTCCGGGTCGGTCCGCAGGAGCCGGCGGGCGCGGGAGATGGTGGTGTCCACCAGCACCCGGTACCGCTGCTCTTCCACCAGCCGGCGGGCCTGGGCCTCACGCAAGAGGTCCGCGGGGGCCGGGGCCGGCAGCGGGGCGGGGACGACGCCCGGGGCACCCGGGGCGGGGGCCGGCGGGTCCTGGGCCGCGGCCGCCTCCTGGAACACCAGGCGGACGGCCTCGTCCTTCGACACCTTGGTGCCGTTGACCTTGTCGCTGACCCGCTTGCTCAGGTCGGCCTTCGTCAGCTTGCCGGCCTTCATCCGCTCGACGAGCTTGAGCCCGGCGGCCGCCTCGGCGTCGTTCGGGTCGATCTTCTTGGCGGCGGCGTAGAGCTTGCCCGCGTCGTCGATCTTGTCGAGCGTCACGGCCCAGACGGCCTGCGTCAGGAACTCGTCGCGGTAGAGCTTGACCTGCGTCGAGGCCAGGGCCAGCGCCCGGTCGGCCTGGAGCATGGCCGGGGCGTCGGTGTGCGGGGCCCCCTTCCACTGGTCGAGCATGACGTTCAGGAAGTAGTGGTCGGCCTGGGCCGGGAGCAGCGCCTCGGAGAAGGCCAGGTCGGTCGGCCGGCCGGCCACCTTGCCGCTCACCTTCGCCGTGACGGCCGCCGGGGCCCCGGCCAGCCGGCCGATCACGAGCGTCGCCCGGTCGGCCCGCAGCGGCGGGAGCTTGGTCGGGAAGGCCTCGGCGACTTCGGCCCCGAAGCTGTACTTCTCGGGCTTGAGCACCGGCACGTCGACGGCGGCCGCCAGCCGGGCGACGAACGCGGCCCGCTTGGACGGGTCGGTCACGTCCTCCTGGAGCCGAACGACGGCCCCGCCGGTGAGCGACGCCAGCCCGTGCAGGTTCTGCGGATCGACCTTCACCCCGAGCGGGACGGCGAAGAAGGCGAGGTCGTCCCCTTCGAGCCGGCCGCCGAGGGCGACGCGGTCGTTCTCGTTCAGCGGGGCGTAGGCGCTCTCGCCGTCGCCCAGGAACAGGATCACCTGCTGCCGGCCGCGGTTGTGCGGGACGGCGGCGGCGGCCTTCTCGACGGCCCCCTTCAGGTCCACGGCCCCGGACCCGTACTCGACCTCCGTCAGGGCGGTGGCCGCGTTCCGCAACTCGTCCGAGTTGCCGGCCACGAAGTCCTTCGTGAGCGGGCGGGTGGCCTTCGGGGTGTTGGCCGTCCAGACGGCGAAGCGGTCGTCCGGGCCGGCCGCCTGGGCCAGGCCCTGGATGACGTGGCGGGCCTGCCGCAGCGGCAGCCCGGCCTGGCTGGCCGAGGTGTCGACCACCACCACGAAGTCCCGCGGGCGGGCCGGGGCGGCGGCGATCACCGGCTTCACCTGCCAGGCGAAGAGCGTCTCGCCGTTCCGCAGCCGGTAGGTAACAGTGGGGAGGGCGCTGAACCGCGACTGGGCCAGCTCCTCCGTCACCCGGTTGCCGTCGGGCCGGCCGGCGTCGCCGGAGGCCGACTTGGCGGCCGGGGGGCCGGGGCGGAAGTCGCCGAACAGGTAGGTGCCGACGGCGGCGGACGCGGCGGAGACGCCGAGGACCGCGGTCAGCACCCGGAGCCGTGAGAGATACGTCATGGCCCGGGGGCTCCTCTGGGGAGGTGTCCGGGGGCCGTGGCCCGCCGGACGGTGTCTCGTCCATTGATTGTAAAGTGCCGGCCCGCGACGCCGACACGCGAAACCGGCGGGAATGGTCGCCGGCCGGCGGTTATCCGGCCGGCGCGACCGACCCACCCGTCATGCCCCGAAAGCCCCGGAGCGGCGGCCCCGGGGGTGGCTCCGGTCGCAAGTCTACCCGCCACAACGGGGGGGCGGGCCGGACGTTGGCGGATTTAACCGGCCGGCCCCGCCAGGGCCTCGAAGGAGACGCATCAACCGGCGTAACCGGCACCCGCGGAGGCCCCATTTTGATTTGACTTGCCCCCGGCGCAACCTAGGCTCGTTGAGACGGGACAGTAACGTCTTTCCGTCGGGATATTTCACCCGCCCCGACCCCCGGACTCGCCGGCCGCGACCCTCCCCCTCCACCCGGGGGCCGCCCACCGCCCCCGGGTTAGCCGTCAACCGAGAGTTCGCCAGCATGGCCAACCCGAACCAGCCGCCCGACCCGCCCCCGGACCTCTCGGCGGCCGACCTCCGCCGCCGCCTCCTCGCGTCCACCCCGCCGCCGCTGGCCGCAACCGCCACGGCCCCCGACGTGGGGGCCGGCGACGGGAGCGGGGTGGCCGGCTGGGGCAACTCCGGGGCCGACCTCCTGAGCCGCCTGCGGATGCCGGCCAAGTCCGGCCCGGTCCGCATCCCCGACTCCCGCTCGGTGCCGTCGGCCGACGACCACGCCCCCCCGGGGGTCAACCGCCGCACCCCGGTCCCGACCGTCCGCCCCAACGGCCACGACCCCGTCAGTGCCATCGCCGGGGCCATGCACGGCAACGGTCACGGCAACGGCCAAGCCCCGCCCCCGCCCGAGAGCCGGCCGGCGAACGGCCAGTCCGAGGGACAGCAGCGCTCGTCCGAAGGCCGCGACAACTCCCCCGAGGCCCGGGCCCAGCGGCTCAAGGCCGAGAACAAGGAACTCCGCACGCTCCTCGACGAGATGAAGCACCTGCTCCAGGAGGCGAGCGACAACGAGCAGAAGCACGTCGACAAGAACAAGGAGATCGTGTCCGTCCTCGAAGAGAAGGACCGCCAGATCGAGGAACTCAGCTCGCAGATGCAGCTGATCGAGGACCAGATCGCCAAGGGCGAGCTTGTCCAGCCGCCTCCGGTCCAGAAGAGCCGCGGCGAGTTGGAGGAGTGGGCGGACGAGTTGGAGAAGGAGAGCTTCAAGCTCCGCCAGGAGCGGAAGGTCCTCGACCAGGACCGCCAGCAGTTGCGGGAAGACGAGGAGGCCCTCGAGTACCAGATGCGGCAGATGGAAGTGTCGATGGCCCGGGAGCGGGCCCTGATCGCCCGCCAGGAGACGGAGCTGAAGCGGCTGTCGGCCGAAATCCAGCACGAACTCGAAATCATGCAGCGGGGCGACGCCGGCCTGCGGGACCAGATGGTGAAGTTCCAGCGCCGCGCCCAGGAAGTGCTGACGAAGCCCCCCGGCCCGCCGCCGCGCCGTTAAGGCGACCCGAACGCGAACCCCGCCGCACGCCCACCCGACCACGGGTGGGCGTGCGTCATTTCGGGCCGAGTCAAGCGCCCGCCCGCGGATTCGGGCGACGCTCCCGCGTTACCGCAAAATTTGGTAAGGGAAACGCAACCCGATCGCCCGCCGGCGGATGCGAAAACCGCGTGCGAAAAAAGCGGGAGAATCCGGTAACGCTCCCCGAAACCATCACGCCGCCGGGGGAGGCGTTTTCGCCCGTGCCGCCCCCACCGCGAACAAGATCACAGCCAAAAGCCCGAACGCGGCCACCGCCGCCCACTTTGCCCCGGCCGACTCCTCCGGCTTCCAGACCGGCTTGCCCGTCTCCGGATCGGGTACGGCGAACAGATGGGAGCCGAGGTTGATGGCCTGGTTGAACGAGTCGGGCAGGAAGGCGAAGAAGGCCACCACCAGCCCGCACAGCGTGCCGCCGGCGATGAACCCGCTGGCCAGCAGCACGCCCGGACTCGTGTCCGTGTCGGCCCCGTCTTTCGGCCCGCCTCGGACCCGGTCGGCCGCCAGCCGTACCATGCCGCCGAGGAAGATCGGCACCGTCGAGGCGACCGACAGGTACATGCCGACGGCCACAGGCAAGGCCGACACCCCGCACAACTCCAGCCCGACGGCGATCATCACCCCGGTGACGATGAGGCTCCACTCGAGGGTGCCCCCGAGGATGCCCTTGATGATGTTGGCGAACAGTTGCGGCTGCGGGGCCTCGGTGAACCCCTTCGGGGCGTCGTTCCCAAAGTCGTCCTTCTCGGCCTGCCGGTTGATCGGCACGTCGGCTCGGTACCTGAGCTGGCCGGCGTCGTTGACGAGGTAACGGCCCTCCTTGAGCCCGGGGTACTCCCCGTCGCGGACGTGGACGACGCGGTACTCGGCCGCGTCGCGCGGCGACCCGTCGCGGTCGGTGTCGTAGGGCTTGCCAGGCCGCTCCGCGGGCGCATCGTCCGGCACCGCGATCGTCACGCCGGGCGGGAACCCTTTCTTCGTGTAGTGCGTGCCGGCGTCGTTGAGCAAGAGCATGGTCAGCCCGATGACGAGGGCGGACGACACGGCCCCGATCAGGATCGCCCACTGCTGCTTCGACGGCGTCGCCCCGACGAGGTAACCCGTCTTCAAGTCCTGGGACGTGGTCCCGCCGTTGCTCGACGCGATGCACACGACGGCCGCCACCGTCAGGGCCGTGAGCATGGCCGACGGCCCGGTCTTGCCCAGGAGGTAGAAGGTGAGGCAAACGATGAGCAGGGTGGCGATTGTCATGCCCGAGATGGGGTTGGACGAGCTGCCGATCTCGCCCGTGAGCCGGCTCGACACGGTCACGAACAGGAACCCGAGCAACAGAATCAACCCCGCCCCGAGGAGCCCGAACGGGTTGAGCCCGAGGCCGAGTTGCGGCACGGCGGCGAGGATGAGTACGAGCGCGAGGCAGCCCCACAGGACGAACGACATCGGCACGTCGTGTTCGGTGCGGGCGGTGACGGCCGCGCCGCCGGCGGCCCGGCTCGCCCGCAGGTCGCGGAGGCCGGAGACGATCGACCCGAAGATGAGCGGCAGCGCCCGGGCGAGGCTGATGATGCCGCCGGCCGCGACCGCCCCGGCCCCGATGTACTTCAGGTACGAGTCCTTGATCTCCTTCGGCCCCATGTTGCGGATCAGTCCGGGATTCTCCGCGTCGTGCGGCTTCTCCATGTCCCAGGCGGCCGGGGCGAGCGGCTCGGGCAGCCCCTCCCCGACCGTGGCGATGAGCGGCCCGAGGGCGAAGTACGAGAGGACTGCCCCGGCCATCATCAGGCAGGCGATCCGCGGGCCGATCAGGTAGCCGACGCCGAGCAGTTCCGGGGCCAGTTCGCCGCCGACCTGCGCCCCCGGCAGCCCGCTCGTGGCTTTGGTCACGGAGTCCACCGTGTACAACTTCACCGCCGGCACTTGCGCCCACAGGTAGGCGGCCGCGGCGAGGAACTTGTGGACGAGGGCGATGCCGAAGCCGACGAACACCATCTGGGCTGTCGCCCCGCCCTTCTCCCCGGCGATCAGCACCTCGGCGCACGCGGTCCCCTCGGGATAAATGAGGGTGCCGTGCTGCTTGACGATGAACGCCCGCCGCAGGGGCACCATCATGAGGATGCCGAGGACGCCGCCGAGGACGGCGACCGTCATGACTCGCACCGGGTCCATCTCGAACCCGAGCAGGAGCAGGGCCGGCATCGTCACCCCGACCCCGAAGGCGATCGACTCGCCGGCGCTGCCGGTCGTCTGGACGACGTTGTTTTCGAGGATGGTCGTCTTGCGGACGCCCAGGACGTTCGAGAAGGCCCGGAACAGGGTGATCGACAGGACGGCGATCGGCACCGACGCCGACACCGTGAGCCCGACCTTGAGGACGAGGTAAAGGGACGACGCCCCGAACAGGATGCCGAGGACCGCCCCCGCCAGGACCGCCGGCCAGGTGAACTCGGGCGGCGACTCGGACGGCGGGACGAACGGCTCGTGCGGGGCGGGGTCGGGGGGGGCGGCCATCGTGGCTCCGGGCGGGCGGGGACGAATCCGGCGAAGGGCGGCCCGCATTGTCTCCGCCCGCGGGGCCCCGGTCAAACCTCAAACCCCGAAGGCCGCCGGGATGCCCGGGGGCACAGCCTCCCGTTCCCGTCAGTCCGTCAGACGGCGACGGCCACGGCGAGGGAGGTGCCGAGGTCGGGGCGGTCGAGGGCGGCGACCAGGGCCGGGGCGGGCGTCGGTTCACCGGAAACCACGGCGGGCGCGGTCGTCCGTGAGTGAGATTCTCGGGGGGAGTCTGCCCCAGTGACCTGAGGCGACCGGCGGAAGTGTGACGACCGGCCGGGGCCTCAGCCCCAGAGGCCCTTGAGCCCTTCCTTGTCGGCCACGCCGAGCGGGAATTTCTTGCTCAAGGGGTGGTCCCCGATGCCGGCCAGCTCCCGTAGGGCGGCGTGGACGTGCTCGGGCCGCACCTTGACGCCGTTCGCCTTGTCGACGGTAAGCGTCTTCGGGTCGAGCGGGACCGCGAACTGCTTCTCGTCGGTCGCCCCGACCACCCGATTCCCCTTCACCCCGCGGCCGAGGAAGAGGGCCGACCCGACCGACCAGTGGTCCTTGCCGTTGCCCGCGTTGTACGACGGCGTCCGCCCCATCTCGCTCTGGACCACGACGACGAGCTGCTCCCGAATCTTCAGATCGCCGGCCCGCCGCAGGAGGTACGCCACGCCGGCCAGCAGTTCGGGGATGAGCTTCATCTGGTCGGCGTCGTTGTTGGCGTGGCTGTCGAACTGGCCGATGGTGAGGTTGGCCGACACGCCGACCCCGGCCTTGAACGACGCCAGGGCGATTTCCGCCTGCTGGGCCAGCCGCTCCTTCGGAACGGTCGCCGGGATGTATTGCGTCACCCGCTGCAACGCCTTCGAGCTGGCCTGGGCGGCGTAGAGCATGTTCTCGCCCCGCTCGGCCCGCGGCAGCCGGGGCTCGCCGGCCCGGGCCGCCTGCTCCCCCCGCAGGGCCGCCTCGATGCGGTCGGTCACGAAGGCGTCGTGGTACGGCGACTTCTCGTTCCCGCCGACCGCGTCGGCGTTGGCAATGGTCCGGAGCGACGGCAGGTACGGGACGCGGGACATGGCCACGAGGTTGCCGGTGGCCGAGTAGTTGCCGAAGGTGAGGAAGGCGAGCGGGCAGCCCGGCCCCCGGCAGGCGGCGACGAGGGCGGCGAACGTCGGGTAGGCCAGGCTGTCGAGCTTGCCGGTGGCCACGTACCGGGCACCCGGGGCGTGGTTGTTCACCGCGTAGTCGAGCCCGTTGAAGGCCAGCAGTTCGCCGCCGAACTCGGCGTAGAAGTCCTCGTTGCACATCCCGCCGGCGGCGTGCTTCTTGTTCGGGGCGTACTTGTGCGGCCCCTTCGTGAGGATGTCGCCCTCCGCGTACAGGCGGTTGATGCCGCCGACGCCCTTGGGGTCCATGAGGTACGTCGTGTCCCACCCGCCGGAGGCGTTAAACACGACGTAATACGGCCCGCCGTAAGACTCGTCCGCGGCCTTGTCGCCGGCCGCCGACGGGCGGACGACGGGGACCGTGAGGCCCAGCCCGGCGAGGCCGCACGCCTTGAGGAAGTCGCGTCGCATGGGGTCTCGCGTTTAAAGGTCAACGAACACGAACCGTTCAGCCGCCCGCAAAAATGAAGAGCTTGATGACATCGGCCATCCGTAGCAACTCGTCGCGGTTGTGGCGGAGGTGTGCATGGACCCACCGCCCGCAATCCTCCCGTAGACAGTCGCCGGCCAAGCCTTCGCCGATCTTTTCGAGAGACAAATTAAATTCGCTCCGGAGAACTTCCGGGGTGACGGCCGAGCCCAGCACGAACACCCTGGCCTTCAGATCGTCGGGGATCGACTTCCCATACGTGGCCATGCGGGTTGCGATTTTGTCGTCGAAGTCGATTAGCATCACGACGTGGCCGAGAGGATTGTTGCGAAGGTACGGAACATATTCCTTCTCGAACACGTCCAGGACCGGACCCCAACCACCCGCCGGCCGATTAATTCCGACTGCTCTTACATCGACCGAAAGGTACTGCAAAAAGCCATTGACGAGTTGACGGTCCGCGTCGTCCTCGGGTATCACCCAGATATGGGGTTTATACTTGTTGACACTCACCCGATCACCTCGTTTCGGACGAGCGCCTCGATTAAATCTCCACTGTACGGGAACTCCGCGAGTGGCCGCACGACCGTTGGCTCCAAGTGAGAGTTCCGGGTGAAAACGAGAGTATTTTCGTCGGAGAAGCGGCGGATCGTCTCGGGGTGGTGCGAGGTTGCGATGAACTGACCGTTCTGGTTAGTCAGCTTCCGCAACTGTGTGATGAAATGGCTGATTTCTGGGAGGGAAAGGTGGTTATCGGGTTCGTCCCACATGCAAAAGACCGGCCCACTCACCTTGTTGTATGCCACGATCAACGCGCTCAGGAAGAAGCACTTCTCCCCGTCGGACAACTTCTTGAACTCGACCGCCAACTGTTCGTCGGGATCCTTGCGCGCGAACCGGACCAAGAGTTGCGTGCCCGTCTCGCCGCGCGGC
>JANPKP010000518.1:0-13474 GCA_031426095.1 Gemmataceae bacterium | reverse complement strand
GGGTAGGTGGTGCCTACCCCGGGCTTGGAAGCCCGGGCCACAAAATTGATGGTCTCCAACGGCCATCCGGCACTGGCGGACGAGCTGGCCGAATTGCGCCGTCACTTGTTGAGGTGGTCCACCCACCGCGGCGGCCGGTCGTCGCGGTCGGACGCCTCCCCCGGGGCGACGCCGACGCCGCGGACGAACCCGCCCGTCGGCCCGCCCCCGCCGCCGCCCTTGCAGCCCGCCGCGGCCAGCACCACCAGCAGCAGCCACGCCCTTCGCATCGTCGGCCCCCCGCCACGGCTCCGTGCCCGTTACGGCATCGGCGGACGAGGCCGGCACCGTCAGGCTCCAACGGCGAACGCGGCGGGCGGACCAACCCGAAGGCCGGCACAATCCGGCCGACGCGAACGGGCGTCATCGTGTATGGTGGGTCGAGTCTTCGAGGCCCGGTGCGCAACCCCCTTGCCTGATGGAAAAGACGAGGAGCCCAATGGCTTCGCAGCGACGCGATTGGAATCAAGATGCCGATGATGTCCGCCAGGTGTTGATGACCGAGTGGGATCCGATTGGCTGCGGCGTCCCCGACGACGAGTACGATAGTTACATTCCTGGCGTTCTCCGCCTGCTCTACAACCGAGCCGATGCCACGGCGGTGGCCGACTACCTCGACCGGGTCGAAACAGAGTCGATCGGCCTCCGGGCCAGGCCGGAAGTCAATCGCCGCGTGGCCGAAATGCTGTGTAATCTCTTCGATTGAGATTACGCATGGGCAACCAAGTCTGATCGAAATCAAAGCGGCAGCAGGTGGGAAAAGAAGTGGGGCACGAGGTCCGGCCGGGGACTCGCAATCCCGGCTAAGCCTCGTGCCCGTGGGTGACTTGCAGTGATCTCAACGTGTGAGCCGGGACTCGCAACCGTCTCACGCCGATCATGTAAGCAACGGCGGTGCCAATCGCCGGATGCGGCCGCCCCTCGGGGGGCGTCTTGCGGCGCGAACGTCTTCATTTCCAGGGAATTGTGACGATTCGAAATTTCGCGGCCGGCCCGCCGACGGGGCCGGGCCGACTCTGCCGCCGGCTCCGGTGTACGGTCCCGCAACAGGGCGTGTGCGATTCTGCCGGGGGCTCGCGTATCGTCTTGCGCGCGGTCGCGTCAGCGGCTCCCCACCACCGTCAGGGCCTGTTCTTCCTTCAGGGGGTTGGCCAGGTGCAAGGCCCGCACCTCGGCGCGGACGCGGGCGGGGCCGGCGGCCGTGGCGTCGAGCTGGACCGTGAACGTCGCCGTCTCGCCCGGTCGCACGTCGTCGACCGCCGCGAACACCACCTGCCCGTCCTCCACCCGGCCGGTCGCGGTGCCGCTGCCGCCGGTCGGCTTCAGCTCGGGCGGGCCGAACGCCGTCACCTGGACGCCGCGGGCCGACACCGTGCCCGTGTTCCGCACCCGCACCGTCACCGACGCCCGCTTGCCCACCTCGATCGGGCCGGCCGGGGTCGCCAGCTCCAGCACCAGGGCCGGGGTGCCGATGAGGGCGACGGCCGCCGCGCCGGTGGCCTTCACCGGGTCGCCCGTCGGCCTGGCACCCGACCCCGCCGCACCGGCGTCGCCGGTCGCGGTCACGCTCAGGTTCGCCCGGTCGGCCAGCTGGGCGGCCGACGCCGTCACCTTGACCGCCTTCGACTCGCCCGGCTTCAGTTCGGGGAACCGCCACTCGGCCACGCCGCCGGCGAGCGTGCCGCCGTCGGAGGCGTCCTTGCCGCGGACCTCGGGCGGGAGGGTGCCGCGGACCACGACGTTCGACACCGGGCTGTCGCCGGGGTTCCTCAGCACCACGTTCCACGTCACGTCCTGGCCGAGGTACGCGCGGGCCGGGGCGGAGACGCTCAGGGCCAGTTCGGCCCGCCGGACTTCGACCGTGAGGGGCTCGGCGGCGGCGCTCAGGCTGCCGTCGGCGGTCACGCTCGCCCGCACCCCGAAGCGGCCGGCCGCCTTGCCGGTGAGCGGCACGTCCACGGTCTTCGTCGCCCCGGGGGCCAGGGTGCCGACGGCGACCTCGACGGGGTTCTTGTCCGACGCACTCGCCAAGCCGTCGTCGAACCGGACCCAGGCGGTGGCGTTCTCGGCCGGCCCGGCCCCGGGGTTGGTGACGATCAGCCGCAGCGGCACCGCGGCCCCCACCAGCACCGCCGGCGGGGCCTCGAAGTGGGCGGCCAGCTTGGCCACCTCGACGCGGGTGGTGGCCTGCTTCTCGGCCCGCATGCCGTCCGACGTCTGGGCCGCCGCCGCGAGCGTGAGGTTGCCCGTCTGCGTGGGGCGGACCTGGAGCGTGACCTCCTGCCGGGAACCCGCGGGGAGGGCGTCGAAGGCCCACGTCAGCGCCCCCGGCTCCTGCGACGCCGGCGGCGGGTCGGCCTTCACCACCGTGGCCCCGTCCGGCACGGCGACGCGGACCTTCGCGGCCACCCCGTCCACCGCCCCGAGGTTGGAGAGCGACACGGTCACGGGAACGACGCCGTTCACCCCGGCCGCCTTCGGGGCGGTCACGTTCAGCTCGACCTGCGGGGCCGCCCACTCGACGGTCGTCTCGCGGCGGCTCACCACCGTGCCGGGGCCGACGCCGTTCTCGCTCGGCTTCACCACCTCGACGGCCACCCGCGTCTTGCCCGCGAGGGCCGTCGTCTGCACCAGGCGCACGACCGCCTCGCCGTTGCCGTCGGCGAGCGTTTCCGTTTCCTTCGGCGTCGCCCCGGTCTGGCTCGTGCTGGTGGTGCCGCCGCCGCGGGAGAGCAGCACCGCCGCCGGGCCGTCGAGGACGCGGTAGCGCACGCGGTAGCCGGCCGTCGACTCGCCGCCCTTCGCGGGGCTGATGGTGGTGAGCAGCGTGGTCTCGGTGCCGGAGCGGGCGACGGCGTCGGTCGGGAACTTGAACCGGCTGTCGGCCCAACAGACTTTGACCACGACCCGGCCGGCGTCCCAGTTGAACACGCCGGGGGCGAGGGCCGTCACGGTCGTCTCCCCGGGCACGGCCGAGTGCAGCACGCAGAACGTCTGCCCGGGGGCGATGTTCACGTCGTCGCGGGGGTCGTCGTTGCCGCGGGTGATGCAGTGGGACGTGTAGTTCGTGTAACAGACGGCGTACTTGTTATCGACCTTGTACCCGCGGCCGGCGTACAGGCCGGACTCGTCCACCTCGATGATGTTGCCGGGGCCTTCGACGAGCCACTCCACGCGGCGGTCGCGGCGGGGCTGGCCGTCCTTGTCGTACACGGTGGCGACGAGGACGACGGCCGACCCCGGCGGGGCGGTCGTGGCCGGCGGGCTGACTTCGAGCTTGCACGCCTTGGGGTCGAAGTTCTTGAAGTACCCCCACCCGCCCGGCTTGGCGTGCTCCTGCTGGATGCGGCCGCCGGGGAAGTAGTACGGGAAGTACCCGGGGTTGTGCGACGAGCAGCCGGCCGCGGCGCACGCCAGGGCGGCGGCGGTGGCGAGCCAGTGGTGTCGGCGGCCCGGCGTCATCGGCGGCACACTCCTCGGCCGGCCGACGCGGGGACTTGAGACAATCCGCGCCGGCCCGCCGGGCTATACGGCCGCGACGAAGAGGAATCAACCACAGAGTCACAGAGGGCACCGAGCGAGGAACCACGCGAGAAATCGAAGTCCTGTTTCAAACAGATTTCGGCCCTTCTCGGTGTTTGGCTCGGCTCGGTGTTCTCTGTGACTCTGTGGTTGATTCCTCTTCACTGCTTCGCTTTCAACTCCAGGAGGTAAGCCAGAAGGTGTGGGAAGTCGGCCTCCGGGATCACGGCGTCGAAGTTGGCCGGCATCGGCGACAGGGCCGTGACCACGTTCGACTCCACGTCCGCCTCCGGCACCCGGACCTCCTTGCCGTCGGCGTCGGCCATTACGATCACCTTGCCCTCGACGCGGAGCATCAGCCCGCTCACCGCCCGCCCGTCGGCGAGGCGAAGCGTGCGGGACCGGAACGCGGCGTCCACGTTCCGGTTCGGGTCGAGCACGTCCTCGCACAGCCGCTCGGGGCCGCGGCTGCCGACGCCGTCGAGGTTCGGGCCGACCTTCCCGCCCTGCCCGCCGACCTGGTGGCACGCGGCACAGCTCTTGGCGAACAGGGCGGCCCCCGCCTTCGCGTCCGGCTTCGCCTTCGTGAACGCGGCCGCCCGCCCCTTGATGAGGTCCGCGAGCCGCTGATCGGCCGGCGGCAAACCCTTCGTGAGGGCCGCGACCCGCTTATCGACATCGGGCAGCTTGGACGCCTTGAGCCGGTCGAGGACGGCCTTGTCCTGAAGCAGCCGGGCGCTCGTTGCGCCCGTCTGAACCGCGTTCAACAACTCCTCGGCCCCGTTCTTCGTGGCGGCCATGTTGACGGCCATCGGCACGGCGAGGCGGTACGGGGCGGTTTTGAGCAGAACCTTCGTCTCGCTCCGGGCCTTCGTGTTCGGCATCGAGGCGAGGGCCAGGGCGATGCGGTCGCGGAGGGCCGGGCCGGTCGCCGGGTCTTGCAACAGCTCCAAGAGTTTGACGACAACGGCGTCCACGTCCGACCGGCCGAGGGCGTCGATCACCTGAATGCGAACGTCGTCGGCGAGGACCTTGTCGCCGACCATATCGGACAGCACACGGGCACAGGTGTCGGCCGTGTCGCTGCCTGCCGCTTTGTCGGACACAGTCGGTAGGAGTAGGAGAACGTCGACCACGGTTTTGGCGGACGCCGGCTCGTTCCGCACGTCCGTGGCGAGCGTTTTGAACAGGCGGTCGGTGGCCAACGGCGTGCCCCAGAGAATCTTCTCGCCGCCGGCCTGAACCCCGCGGAGGTAGCCACGCAAGACACCGAAGGCCCGACCGAGCTGACCCGGGGACGGCGGCGTGGAAACCGTCATCCGCACCCGTCGGAGGACGGTCTCCTGTTGCAACGGGGCGTACCGACCGATGTGTTCGGCGACCTCCGCCGATCGCGGCGGATCGAGGTTGAATTCCAATGCGTGGCAGGCCAGGAACGTGGCCGCGGACTCGTTCGGGACGCCGAGGGCCGCGTCGGCGACCACAACCCCGGCGGCCGCGTCCGGCCCGACGAGGGCGTAAACCGATTTCCAAAACGCCACGTCGTCCTTCTCGTTCCTCAGCGTGTTTCGCAGCGCCACCCGGGCGGCGAACTTCAGGTGCGTGTCGTCGGCCGGGACCGCCTTCAACAGCTCCACCAGTGGCTTCACGTTCGCCGCCTCGGGCACGGCCGCCATGCGGTCCACGACCGCGCGGGCCACCTGCGGGTCGAGCTTCGCCAGCTCGCGGTCGGCCCGCTTCACCTCGTTCGGCTCTCCGCGCTCCCGCTGCCACTCCTCGCAGGCCGTGTCGACCCGCTCCATGTGGGCCGCCACCAGCGGCTTGTCGGACGAAGGCCGCTTCCGCGACTGGTCGCGCCTGGTCATCGGCGAGTCGAGCACCCACTCGCGGTGGGCCGTGTAAACGTCGGACGTGCTCTCGTAGACCTTCATCGCCTCGTCGCGGCGGATCAGCTCGTGCGTCGCCAGCAGCCGCACGGTGAGGTTCGGGTGGCCGAGCAGTTCGTCCACCTTCTCGGCCTTCTCCGCCGTCAGATCCGCGAACGGCATCGCCGGCGGCTTGGCCTTGCCGTCGAGCCCCTTCCAGACGATCCGCCAGACGCGGCCGCGGTCCTTGTCCCGCTGCGGGTGGGTCAGCGGCACCTCGTAGTGGCCGATGATGCGGTTGTAGAAGTCGGCCACGTACAACGCCCCGTCCGGCCCGAGCCTCACGTCCGCCGGGCGGAACCAGCCGTCCGTGCTCGTCAGGAAGTCCGGCTTCTCCTTCGCCTCCGGGGTGCTGCCGTGCCACACGATGGCGTCCGCGTTGATGCGGCTCGTGACCACGTTGCCGAGGAACAGGTTGCCGCGGTACTCGGGGGGGAAGTGGTCGGCGTCGTACCACGTGAGGCCGCACAGGGCGGTGCTGCCGTGGTCGTGGCGGGTGACGTGCGGGGCGAACCCGAGCCCGTCGTGCGGCTTGCTGAAGCTCTGGTACGTCGCCCCGCGGATGAGCTGCGTGACCGGCTTCGAGTGGCAGTCGGCCGTATACAGGTTGAACCACGGGTCGACGGCGATGCCGAACGGGTTCACTTGCCCGCGGGTGAACACCTCGATCCGGCTGCCGTCGAGGCGGAAGCGGAAGGTGTTCCCCGACTGCATCACCACCTCGTGCCCGTCCTTGCCCTTCACCCGCGACTCGTTCGAGAACCCGTGGGTGGCGTACACCCAGCCGTCGGGCATGAGGGTGAACGAGTTCATCATCCCGTGCGTGTCCTTGAACCCGAACCCCTCGAACAGCACCTCCGTCTTGTCCGCCTTGCCGTCGTTGTCCGTGTCGGCGAGCTTCAGGATTTGGCCGACGCTGCCGACGAGGCACGACTTGCCGTCGGGCAGCGGCAGCACGCCGATGGGGATGTTGAGCGTGTCGGCGAACACCTCCACCTTGCGGGCCTTGCCGTCGGCCGCGAAGTCCGAGAGGACGAACAGCTTGTCGGTCCCTTTGCCCACCGGGGCGGGGAACGGGTAGAGGTGCGAGGTCGTGACCCACAGCCGGCCGCGGGCGTCGAACGCCGTCTGGATCGGCTTCTGGATGTCGGGCTCGGCGGCGACGAGTTGGACCTCGAAGCCGGGCGGGACGGTGAACGCCTTCCGCTCGTCGGCCGGGGAGAGCGGGTCGGCGGGAACGATGTGCTTCTGGGCGGCTGCGGCGGCGGGCAGGAGCAGCGCGAGGGCGCAAGCGAGGGGCAACCGCATGGGGGAGACTCCGGCGGGCGGCGGGTGAAACAGCAGTTTACCCGCCGCCCGGCCGCGTGTCACCCCGCCGCCGCTCCGACTCCCTCGGCGGGCACCTTCGGGGCCGCCGGCGGGCAGGCCGGGCGGGCGAACAAGTAGCCCTGGACGAGATCGGCCCCGTGGTCGCGGACCCACTCCCACTCGCCGACCGTCTCGACGCCCTCCGCCACCGTGCGGATGTCCAGGTCGCGGGCCATCTCCAGGAGCTTGCCCACCACCCGGGCCTTGTACGGGTCGGCGTCCACGCCCCGGGTCAGGCCCATGTCGAGCTTCACGAAGTCGGGCCGCAGCTTGGCCAGGAGGTTGAGCGAGCTGTACCCGGCCCCCACGTCGTCGAGTGCGACGGCGAACCCGGCCGCCCGGTACTCCCGTAGGATGCCGAGCAGGTGGTCGGTGTCCCGCACCTCGTCGCTCTCGACCACCTCGAACACGATCCGGGCCGGGTCGAGGCCGGCCGCCTCGACGGCCCGGAAGGTCGTCCGCAGGCAGGCCGACGGGGTGTAGATGCTCGACGGGTTGAAGTTGACGAACAGCCGGCCGGCGACGGCGTGCCTGACCGCCTCGCGGATGGCCGTCAGGCGGGCCAGGCGGTCGAGCCCGAACAGGAGGTCGGCGTCCCGGGCGGCGGCGAACAGGTCGCCCGGCGGCACCAGCTTGCCGTCGGCCCCGACCCCGCGGGTGAGGCACTCGTGCCCGAAGACCGAGCCGGGGTCGGCGGCCGACACGATCGGCTGGAAGTGGGTGACGAGCCGCTCGCCGCGGAGGATGTCGGCCAGCCACCGGTGGCGGACGCCCGCCAGCAACGCCCCGAGCGACTGGGTGTTCATGAAGTCGGCGAGCGACGGGGTGGCCCCGTCGGCCACCACCACGGCCCGGGTGGCTTTCGCCTCCGTCGCCGTGAGGGCGGTGCCGAGGTCGTCGGCCAGTTGGTCGAGGAGGCCGGGCCGGAGGGCGACCTGGAGGACGCCGGGGGTCGGCTCGGCGGCCCGCACGCCGGCGGCCGCGAGGGCCCGGCGGAGGGCGTCCGGGGCGTCGGCCGGCGGCCTCAGGTACAGGGTGCCGGTTTCGGGCGGGGCGGCCGGCGGCGTCTTGCACGAGACGCACGGGAGCGGGGTGGTGGTGTTCATGGCATCGTTGGGCGAGCGGTGGGCGGGCGGGTTGTGGCGGGGGCGGGGGCGGCGGCCGGCGGCGGTCCACCCCGATTCCCCAGTCCGACCGCGGGCCGTGCGTGGCCGTGGCGCGTCGTCCTGACCCGGCCCGCGGGGCCGGATGCCGACAGGGGGGCGTCGGTTCGACACCCCACGATAGAACCGTTCCCGGCGGCGGTCCACCGCCCGGGGCGTAAAAAAACCCGCGGCCGGGGCCGCGGGTCTGACGCGAGTGCGTGCGTGTTCCGGTCCGTCCGGTCACGCCTTGATGATGTCCCGCACGGTCATCCCGCTCGGGATCATCGGCAGGACGTGCTCCTGGTGCGGGGTGTGGACGTTGAGGACGTACGGCCCCTTGCTCTCGATCATTTCGATCAGGGCGGCGTCCAGGTCGGCCTTGTCGATGATGCTCCGGCCGGCCACCCCGAACCCCTTGGCGATCGTCACGAAGTCGGGGTACGGGTCCTGGTCCTCGCCGGCCCCGAGGTACGTGTGCCCGCGGTTGCTCCCGAAGAAGCGGTCCTCCCACTGGACCACCATGCCCAGGTGCTGGTTGTTGAGCAGCAGCACCTTCGCCGGGATGCCCTCGGCGTGGGCGGTGGCCAACTCCTGCACGTTCATCAGGAAGCTGCCGTCGCCGTCCACGTCGACGACCAGGCAGTCCGGGTGGGCCACCTTCGCCCCCATCGCGGCCGGCAGGCCGAAACCCATCGTGCCCAGGCCGCCGCTCGTCACCCACGTCCGCGGGGCGTTGTAGCTGAAGAACTGGGCCGCCCACATCTGGTGCTGGCCGACCCCGGTGGCGATGATCGTCTTCTCCAACTGCCCGCGGTCGCGGAGGATCTCGTACATCCGGCGGATGGCGTGCTGGGCCAGGATGCGGTCCGGCCGGTCCTGGTACCGGAACGGCTCGGCCTCCCGCCAGGCGTCGATCTGCCGCATCCAGTCGGGGAACCGGCCGCCGCCCACGAGGTCCGCGTTCGCGTCCTCCTTGAGCATCCCCACCAGCTGCCCGAGGGCGTCCTTGAGGTCGCCGTTGACCGGGATGTGGGCGAACTTGTTCTTGTGGATCTCGCTCTTGTCCACGTCGACGTGGACGATCTTCCCGTGCTTGGCGAACTCCGTCAGTTTGCCCGTCACCCGGTCGTCGAACCGGACCCCGAAGGCGAGCAGGAGGTCGGCCTCGTCCACCGCCTGGTTCGAGTAGACGGTCCCGTGCATCCCGAGCATCTTGAGGCTCAGGTAGTGGTCGCCGGGGAAGTTGCCGAGGCCGTGGAGCGTCATGGCCACGGGGATGCCGGCGAGTTCGGCGAACTCCTTGAGTTCGGCCGCGGCGCTGCTGTGCGTGACCCCGCCGCCGGCGTAGATGACCGGCTTCTTGGCCGCCCGCAGGGCGGCGATGACCGGCTCCAGCTCGGCCCGCTTCACCTTCCGCACCGGCTTGTACCCGGGCAGGTTCATCGGCGGGTCGAAGTCGGGGACGCAGGTGTTCGTCTGGGCGTCCTTGCAGAAGTCGATCAGCACCGGCCCGGGCCGGCCGGTGGTGGCGATGTGGAACGCCTCCTTCACGATCCGGGCCACGTCCTCGACGCGGGTGACGAGGTAGTGGTGCTTGGTGATCCCCCGGCAGATCTCCACCATCGGCGTCTCTTGGAAGGCGTCGTTCCCGAGCACCTTCGTGGACACCTGCCCGGTGATGGCGATCATCGGGACCGAGTCCATCTTGGCGTCGGCCAGGCAGGTGACGAAGTTGGTCGCCCCCGGCCCGCTGGTGGAGAAGCAGACGCCGGCCTTGCCGGTGGTGCGGCTGTACCCGTGGGCCATGAACCCGCCGCCCTGCTCGTGCCGCGGCAGGATGGTGCGGAGCTTGCCCTCGACCCGGGTGAGCGATTGGTGGATGGGCATGCTCGCCCCGCCCGGGTAGGCGAAGACGACCTCGACGCCCTGCCGGATGAGGCACTCGACGAGGATGTCGGCCCCGGTCATGGGGGCGGGGGCCTTGGGGGCGGGGTTGGCGTCGCTCATGGGGGCCTGCCTTAAGTCGCTCTGGGCTCACGCACCGGCCGGGAAACCGCCCGGCCCGCCGACTCCGGCGGGCCGTGGAAGGGGGGCGGGGCTTCCCGATCCGATCCAATAGTTATACGGACCGCCGGCCGGGCGTGAAAGCGAAGGCGGGAAAAAGGCCGGCGGGCGGGGGGTCACGGCTTGACGGCCGGCGGGCTCAGGTCGGTGAACCGGACGTTCCGAATTCGCACCTCGTCGGCGGTGTTGAACAACTGCCAGTGGAGCGGCCCGGTCGGCGGCAGGTCGAACTCTTCGTCCACCGCCACCACGCCGTTGACCGTGGTCGTCACCCGGTTGCCGACCGCCCGCACCACGACCGCGTTGTAGTCGTCCGCCTTGACCACCCGGTCGACCTCCGGCCGGCGGCGGACACTTCGCCCGTCCGCCATCCGCGGCGGCTTCGTGCCGGGCGGTGCGTAGACGCTCCCGATCGTCGTGGCTTTTGAGTACTGGACGACGATCCCGCGGCCCGAGTTCTTCGGTTCGCCCCGCAGCACGACCCCGCCGCCGGTGACCGTCACACTGGCCGGGTACGTCTGCCGGACCTCGAACGCCAGCTCGAAATCGCCGACCGGGCGGTCGAACAACAGGCACTGGATGGCCCCTCCCTCGGGAGGCCGGGAGGCGAGCTTGGTGCCGACGATTTCCCCGTTCTCGACCCGCCACACCTTCGGGTCGCCGGCCCACCCGGCGAGGTTCCTGCCGTTGAAGAACGGCGGGTCGGCGGCCGGCTTCGTGAGGTCGATCAGTTGGATGTTCCGGATCGTCAGCACGGCGGTGTCGGCCGGGGCCGACTTGGGCAGGTGCAGGAACCACCCGATCACCCCGTCGGCCGGGATGTCCAGCTCGCGGTCGACGGTCTGGCGGCCGTTCACCGTGGTGGTCACCCGCTTGCCGACGACCCGGACGGTGACGGCGTTGAACTGGCCCGGCTTGCCGGCGTCGACGGCCGGCGCGGCCAGCTCGACCGCCGGCCCGCCCCCGCCCTCGGTCAGGACGCCGCCCCAGCCGCCGGCCACGAGACGGCAGCGGGGGCCGGTCAGGGTGAACCCGCCCGGGTCGGTCGCCCGGCTCCGGAAGTGCAGCCCGGACGCGGTGAGGCCGGCCAGGTTCGCCTCGAACGACAGTTCGAAGTCGGCGTACGTCCGGGCGGTGTAGAGGGCCGTCGTCGGGTGCCCCGACGATCTGCCAACGACGGCCCCGTCGACCACCTTCCAGACGCCGTCGCGGCCGACCCACCCGGTCAGGTCCTTGCCGTTGAAGAACGCCGGGTCGGACGGCGGCGACAGGTCGGTGAATCGGAGGTTCCGTACCCGCAGTTCGGTGGTCGTGTTGTGCAACTGCCACCTGAGCACCCCGGCCGGTGGCAGTTCGATCTCGTCGTCCACCGCCGTCACCCCGTTGACCGTCGTGGTCACCCGGCTCCCGACCACCCGGACGACGACCGCGTTGTAGTCGTCCGGCCGGGTGACGCCGTCGACCTCCGCCCGTCGGTTCACCGGCGTTCCGTCGCCCTTTCGGGCCGGAGCCCGGCCGCCGGTGGCGACCAGCGAGCCGACCGATTTGTGCGAGGCGTACTGCACGATCACGCCACTGTCCATGGCCGATCGCCCGGTCCGAACCTGGAGCCCACCGCCGCCGACGACGAGACTGGCCGGCCGCTTGTTCCAAACTTCGTAAGCCAGCTCGAAGTCGCCGACCGGGCGGTCGAGGGCGAGGTACGACACCTTCGCCCCCCCCGGCGGGTGGGTGCCGACGATCTCCCCGTTCTCGGCCCGCCATACGTTCGGGTCGCCGGACCACCCGGCCAAGTCTTTGCCGTTGAAGAACGCCGGGGCGGCGGCCGGGGCCACGGGTTCCACCTTCGGCGGCAGCGTCACCGCCACCTTGCCGTCGGGGTCGACCTTCACCTTGCTGCCGTCGGGCACTTCGACCGTTGTTTCCTTCCCGTCCTTGCCTCGGATGGTGATGACGACGCCGGCCGCGACCACGGCGAGGACGCCGAGTAGGCCGGCCGCGACGAGCCACCGGCGGCGGGGCTTCGCGGGTCCGGCCGGCCCGGTTTCCGGCGTGAGGATCAGTGTGCCCGCCGGCCCGGTCGCCTCCGGGACGTACTGCGGCACCGACTGGCTTACGTCCGCCACCACCGGCAGCGGGCCGCCCGGCGACGGGGCGTTGGCCTTCGCCGCCAGGTCGCGTTCGACCCGCCGCAGGAGGTCGGACGTGACCGCCGCCGACGCCGGGCGGCCGGCCGGGTCTCTGCTCAACAGCGCGTGGATCAGGTCGGCCAGCTCCGCCGGCACGGCCGGGTTCTTCTCCCGCACCGGCGGCGGGGTGTCCACGGCCAGCGCCGTGAGGACGGCCATCGTGGTCGCCCCCTTGAACGGCTGCTCGCCGGTGCACATGCGGTAGAGCAGCACGCCCAGGCTCCACAGGTCGGTCCGGTGGTCCACGGCCGCCCCGCGGGCTTGCTCGGGGGCCATGTACTGCGGGGTGCCGACGACCGCCCCCTCGCGGGTCAGGTGGGTGTCGTCGGCCGCCGCCCGGGCCAGCCCGAAGTCGAGGATTTTCACCCGCCCCTTGGGGGCTTCGAGCCAGACGTTCGCCGGCTTGATGTCGCGGTGGACGAGCCCGCGGGCGTGGGCCCCGGCCAGCCCGTCGGCCACCTGCCGGGCGACGCGGACGGCGACGGCCAGCGGCGGCCGCGGGGTGCGGGCGAGGTACTGGTCGAGCGGCACCCCCTTCAGGTATTCGAGGGCGATGAACAGGGTGCCGCGGTCCTCGCCGACCTGATAGATG
The DNA here is from genome assembly GCA_031426095.1 of Gemmataceae bacterium. GTDB lineage: Bacteria > Planctomycetota > Planctomycetia > Gemmatales > Gemmataceae > JANPKP01. Next base: position 630 of record JANPKP010000518.1, on the reverse strand, counting down.
GTGACGATGTGGTCGTGCTTGACGGCCGCCGCCGCCTTCGCCTCGCGGACGAACCGCTCCCGGGCCGCGGCGCTGTCGGAGGCCGCCCCCTTCATCACCTTGAGGGCGACCGGGCGGGACAGCGTGGTGTCCTCGGCCTCGAAGACGACGCCCATGCCGCCGGCCCCGAGCTGGCGGACGACGCGGTAGTGGGCCAGCCGCCCGAGTTCGCCGCGGGCTTGCGGCGGTGAAAGGAACCCGGTGTCGGACCCGGACCCGGAGGGGACCGCCCCGGCGGTGGCGTCGCCGGTGACGGACGAAGCGGCGGGGGCGTCGGCGGCGGCCGTCGCGGTCGGGTCGCCGGGCGACGGGCGGGGGTCGGCCATGAGCGGGGCCTCGGCGGGGTGCGGTTCCACCCGTTATAAGCCGACGCGGGTGGGAACGCGAGAACGAAGAATACCGGGCGACCCGCCGGCGCGCCAGCGACTGAGGGAAGTGGTAACGGGGGCCGACGTTTGACGGAAGTGGGGGGGGGGGGCCGGCGGGGGAAACAGCCCCCCCCCCCCCCGCAGGGAATTGGGAAAACGGGAATTATTAAACGCGCCCCCCACCAAAATGGTTTGCCACCATGGCAAAACCACCGAGACCCCC
>JANPKP010000517.1:0-7180 GCA_031426095.1 Gemmataceae bacterium | reverse complement strand
GGCTGAGACGGGCCGGGGACAGTCACCTGCGGGGGCGGTCCGCCCCTGCGCGGGCGGCCGCACTCGCCGGGGCGGCCGCCCGCGCCGCCCCGGCCGCCTGGGACTACGTCCGCCGGCTGCGGGCCGTGGTCCGCCGGCTGGCCCCGGCGGTCGTCCACTCGAACGGCATCAAGTGCCACCTGCTCACCCGCCTGGCCGTCCCGCCCGCGACCCCGGTCGTCTGGTGGGTGCAGGACTTCTACGGCCAGCGGCCGGCCGCCGGGCGGCTCCTCCGAGCCGCCGCCGGCCGCTGCCGGGTCGCCCTCGCCATCTCCCACGCGGTCGCCGCCGACGTGGGCCGCGTCCTCCCCGGGGTCCCGGTCGAAACGATCCACCACGCCGTCGACCTGGCCCGCTTCGCCCCCGGGGCCGGCGTGGACCTCGACGCCCTGGCGGGGCTGCCGCCGGCCGCCCCGGGCACCGTGCGGGTCGGGCTGGTCGCCACCTACGCCCGCTGGAAGGGGCAGGGGACGTTCCTCGACGCGGCCGCCGCCGTGCGGGCCGCCGACCCCGGCCGGGCGGTCCGCTTTTACGTCGTCGGCGGCCCCGTCTACCACACGGCGGCCCAGTTCACGGAAGCCGAACTCCGCGGCCACGCGGCCCGGTCGGGGCTGGCCGACGCCGTCGGGTTCGTGCCCTTCCAGCCGGACACCGCGGGCGTGTATCGCGCCCTGGACGTGGTCGTCCACGCCTCGACGCTGCCGGAGCCGTTCGGGCTGACGGTGGCGGAGGCGATGGCCTGCGGGCGGGCGGTGGTGGTGTCCGCGGCCGGCGGGGCGGCGGAACTCTTCGCCGACGGCCGCGACGCCCTCGGCACCCCGCCGGGCGACGCGGCCGCCCTCGCCGCCGCCGTCGGCCGGCTCGTCCGCGACCCCCTGTTACGCATCTCCCTCGGGGCCGAAGCCCGCCGCACGGCCACCTCCCGCTTCGACGCCGCCCGCCTCGGCCCGCAGTTCGCCGCCCTGTACGAGAGGCTCGCCGGGCGGTGAGCGTTACCGGATTCTCCCGCTTTTTTCGCTCGCGGTCTCCACAACCCGCGGCTTCCGAGCGGGTTGCGATTCCCTTACCAAATTTTGCGGTAACGCGGGAGCGTTCCCCGATTCCGCCGCGAATCGCCGCTCCGACGTTGCACCCCCGCCCAGGCGGTCTCCCATGCCCGACCCCCTTCCCGGCCGCTACCGCCACTTCAAGGGCAACGAGTACGAACTCGTCGGCGTCGCCCGGCACAGCGAGACGCACGAGCCGCACGCCGTCTACCGGCCCCTCTACGGCGACGGCGGCCTCTGGGTCCGCCCGCTGGCGATGTTCCTCGAAACCGTCGCGGTGAACGGCGAGACCGTGCCGCGGTTCACGTTCCTCGGCCCGACGCTGGACGGCCCGCCGGCGAACGGGTAAGCTCGTCTCATCCCGCCCCCCGCCTTCACCTCCCCCCCTCCCGGTCACGCCCATGAAGCGCCTCGCCGCGTCCCTCGTCCTGCTCGCGGGTTGCGGGCTCCTCGCCGCCCCGCCGGCCGCCCCCACGCCCCCGCCCGCCGACGAGGCGGTGACGTTCCTCGTCACCTCCGACTCGCACTACGAGGCCGTCACGAACACCGACCGGAACGACCGCAACCGGGTGACGCTGGAGCGGATGAACGCCCTGCCCGGCACCCCCTGGCCGGACAAGCTCGGGGGCGGCAAGATCGGCACGCCCCGCGGCGTCCTCGCCCTCGGCGACCTCGTGGACGACGGCGACAAGCGGGGCGAGACCGAGCTCGAGTGGCGGCACTTCGAGAAGCAGTTCGGCCTCGACGGGACCGACGGGGTGCTCAAGTACCCGGTGTTCGAGGGGTGGGGGAACCACGACGGCCCGCCGGCCGGCAAGGAGAAGTTCGGGTTCAGCACCCGGGCCAGGCTCAAGGGGCGGACGGCCGAGCGGAAGAAGGCCGGGCGGGTGGGCCGGGTGTCGGCCAACGGGCTGCACTACTCGTGGGACTGGGGGCCGGTCCACTTCGTCCAGGCCAACCTCTACCCGGCCGACAAGCAGCACCCCAAGATCCGCTACTCGCTCCCCTGGCACGACCCGGAGGACGCCCTGGCGTTCGTGGTCGAGGACCTCAAGGCGGCGGTCGGCGACAGCGGCCGGCCGGTGGTCGTGATGTCCCACTGCGGGTTCGATACCGACTGGTGGCACCCGGACGACTGGGCCGCCTTCTACAAGGCCGTGAAGCCGTACAACGTGGTCGCCTACTTCTACGGGCACACCGGCACCGGCCTCAAGAAGTGGAAGCCGGAGGGCGAGGAGAAGCCGCTGGAGTGCGTGAACACGGGGCAGACGGAGAAGGGCTTCTTCGCGGTCGAGATCACCCCGTCGCGGATGCGGCTCGGCTACCAGATCAAGGCCGACCCGAAGGTGACGGACGCCCCCGTGTGGGGGTGGAAGTTCCTCCTCGACAAGCCGCTCGAAGCCGCCAAGCGCTGAGAGCGGTCGGTGGTCGTAGGGTGCGTCGAGCGAGTCCGCGAGCGACGACGCACGTCGCTTAGGCCAACGTCTCCACGGTAAGCCCCACCGTGCGTCTGCGGCCGCAGGGCCGGCCTTGATACACCCTACGAATCAACCATGACCGCCTCCGAACTCGTCGGCGACAGCCCCGCCCTTGCGGCCGTGCGGCGGCTCGTCGGGCGGGTCGCGCCGACGGCCGCCACCGTGCTCGTCCTCGGCGAGACGGGCACCGGGAAGGAACTCGTCGCCCGCTCCGTTCATGCTCAAAGCCCGCGGCGGGGGCGGGCGTTCGTGCCGGTCCACTGTGCGGGGCTGACGCCGGGGCTGATGACCAGCGAACTCTTCGGGCACGAGGCGGGGGCGTTCACCGGGGCCGTCGGCCGCCGCGTCGGGCGGTTCGAGCGGGCCGGTGGCGGCACCCTGTTCCTAGACGAGGTCGGGGAACTCCCGGCCGACGCCCAGGCGTTGCTCTTGCGGGCGTTGCAGGAGCGGGTGGTCGAGCGAGTCGGCGGCGGGGAGCCGATCCCGGTGGACGTGCGGGTGGTCGCGGCCACCCACCGCGACCTCGCCGCCGAGGTGGCCGCGGGGCGGTTCCGGGCCGACCTCTTCTACCGCCTGCACGTCTTCCCCGTCACCGTCCCGCCGCTGCGGGACCGCCGCGACGACGTGCCACTTCTCGCCCGCCACTTCCTCGCCCGCTTCGCCGCCGAGTACGCCCGGCCCGCCCGCACCGCCCGCCCGGACACGCTGGCGGCGCTGCGGGCCTACGACTGGCCGGGGAACGTCCGCGAGCTGGCGAACGTGGTCGAGCGGGCGGTGGTCGTGGGCGAGGGCGGCGAGTTGGACGTGGACCCGGCGTGGCTCCCCGCGACGCTGCCGGCCGCCCCGGAGACGAGCCGGACGTGGGCGGCCCAGGAGAAGCAGCGGCTGCTCGACGCCCTGGCGGCGGCCGGCGGCCGCGTGTACGGCCCCGGTGGCGCGGCCCACCGTTTGGGGCTCAAGCCCACGACGCTCTACGGCAAGATGCGGAAGCACGGGATCGGCCGCGACGGGTGACGGGCCGTTCAGCGGCGATCGCGTTCCGACTCGCTCTGGATGACGTGCCCGCCCGGCCGGTAGAATCGGGTAGGAACTCGGAGCGTTGTGATGAGCAAAGACACCCTCGCGTTCGGCACCCGCATCGCCCGGCGGATGGAGAAGGCGGGTATGACGCCCGCCATACTGGCCCGGCGTGCCGACCTCGCCCCGCAGACGGTCGCGGCCATTCTGGCCGACCCGCACGCGGTCGCGTTCGGCGACATCGTCGCCGTCAGCCGCGCCCTCGGGTTCGACGCCGCCGGGGTCAAGAAAACGGCCGGCCTCAAGGCCATCGTCCGCCGCGCCGCCCGGGAGAAGGCCGAGTACCTCGTGCGGCTCGTCCAGGGGACGCAAGGGCTGGAGGCCCAGGCCGTGGACGCGGCGGCCCGCAAGGCGCTCGTCGCTGACGCCTACCGGGCGCTCCTCGCCGACCGCGGGAAAATCTGGTCATGACCCCCCGGCCGCCGGTCCCCGGCGAGACGCCGATCGACGACTTCTCCGGGCTGCTCGTCAAAGGCATCACCACGCGCCGCGAGTTGAGTGTCGTGGAGGCGCGGAACGTCCTCCGGGCCACGATCCGCTACCTGGCCGGCGTGCCGTCGGCCGACGACGCGCCGTTCGACTTCCACTGGCTCCTCAAGCTCCACCGCGAGATGTTCGGCGACGTTTGGGCGTGGGCCGGCCAGCCGCGGAAGTGCGACCTGAACATCGGGGTGCCGTGGTACGAGGTCGAACCCCGGCTCTACGACGTGACCCGTAATCTGCCCTACTGGGCGGACCTCCCGGCCGTCGAGCAGGCGGCACGACTCCACCACGGGGCCGTCCACGTCCACCCCTTCCTGAACGGGAACGGCCGGTGGGCGCGGATGCTGGCCAACGTCTGGCTGCGGCGGTGCGGCTCACGCCCGACCGAGTGGCCGGAGCAGACGATCGGCGAGGGTACGAGCGTCGTGCGGGGGGAGTATCTGGAGGCGATCAAGGCGGCAGACGCCCACGACCTACAACCCCTGATCGAGTTGCATCGGAGCTTCACGCCGACCGACGGGTCGTAAGCCCCGGGCCACCCCGGGTCTTTTGCTTCTGCGACCAGATCACGTCACCCGACCGCATTTCGTCGCCGCACTTCTCGCCGAACCCTTCGTTTCCAGCACTTCCTCGCCCGGCACGCGGGCTGCTTTCGGGACGCCCGCCGGCGGACGCGCCGCCGGGTTCTGTTTCCCCCGAAGGTGGTGTGCCGATGCCTTACGTCGTGACCGAGCCGTGCCACGGGTGCCTGTACACGGACTGCGTCGTCGTCTGCCCGACGGAGTGCTTCTACGCCGACGATGAGCAGCTCTACGTCCACCCCGACGACTGCATCGACTGCGGGGCGTGCGTGCCCGAGTGCCCCGTCGAGGCGTTGTTCCTCGACGACGACGTGCCGGCGAAGTGGACGCACTACGTGGCGTTGAACGCCGACCGGGCCCGGGCGCTGAAGCCGGGCGGGCACGTGACCGAGAAGCGGCCGCCGAAGTGCGGGTGAGGGCGTGCGGGGTTCGTCGAGTGGCGTCGGGGGCGGCGGCCGTCACCGGCCCCGCAGGAGGAGCAGGAGGAGCCCGCCGAAGGCCATGCCGGCGGCGACCAGGAGGCCGGCGAGGACGGCCAGCCGCCGCCAGGCGAACGGGGCGGCCGGGTCCGGGGCGTCGTCCGGCTCGGGCACCGGGGCCGGCTTCCGCGGGCCCTTCAGCCGGGCCGTGGGGGCCGGTTTCGGGTCGGGCGTCCGCTGCGTCTCCTCGACGCCCACGGCCCCGGTGTCGGGGGTGGGCGTCCGCGGCACCGGCGGCACCCGGGGCTTCTTCACCACCTTGCCCGACGACGCCCCGGCCGCGGAGAGCCCGCTCCGGGGGCCGCCCGCGAGCGACCCGCTGCCCGGGGTCCCGCCGGCCGACGACGGCCCGCCCACCCCGGAGCCCGAGCGCATGGCCGCGGTCAGCAGTTGCGACGTGGCGTTCGTCGCCCGCGCCGGGGCGGACGGCCCGAGGCGGCCGGCGGCCGACCGCGTCGGCGGGTTCGGCATCAGCGCCTCGTCCGGCGGCGGGACCGCGTCGTGGGCCCACGGCTCCAGGGCCTCGAACACCTCCAGGGCCGACTGCAGGCGGTCGGCCGGCTTCTTCTGGAGCATGGTGTGGACGACGGCGGCCAGCCCCGGCGGGATGTCCGGGCGGAGGCGGGCGACCGGCACGGGGTCCTTGATCTGCTGCCAGACGAGCTTCTGGGCCGTCCGCCCGTCGGGGAAGAGCGGCCGCCCGGTGAGGAGGAAGTAGAAGGTCGCCCCGAGGCTGTACACGTCGGCCCGGGGGTCGACGTTCGAGCTGTCCATCGCCTGCTCGGGGGCCACGTAGTCGGCCGTGCCGAGGACGCCCTTGTGGTCGAGCTGCTTGGTCAGCCCGGCCCCGGCGTCGGCCTCCGAGCGGACGAGGCCGAGGTCGAGGATTTTCACGACGCCGGTGCGGTCGAGGAGCAGGTTGGCCGGCTTCACGTCGCGGTGGACGAAGCCGAGTTCGTGGGCGTGCCCGAGGCCGAAGGCGACCTGCCGGACGTACTGGACGGCGGCCGCGACCGGGAGCGGGCCGGCCCGGGCGACGAGGGCCTGGAAGCTGATCCCCTCGACGTACTCCATGACGAGGTACATGAGGCGGCCTTCGTGGCACAGGTCGAAGACGCGGACGATGTTCGGGTGGTCGAGGGTGGCGGCGACCCGTGCCTCGCGGAGGAAGCGTTCGCGGGCGACGCCGTCCTCGGCCGTCTCGGTGGCCGTGACCGGCAGCACCTTGAGGGCCACCAGCCGCCGCATGGCCGCGTGCTCGGCGAGGTAGACCTGGCCCATGCCGCCGCTGCCGATCTGGTCGAGGATCAGGTAGCTGCCGAGGACGAACCCCTTGTACTTGCCGGCGGCCAGGCGGTCGGCGTGGAACCGGGTGATCATCCCGGCGGCGACGAGGCGGGCGAGCAGGTCGGGCACGTCGGCCGGCGGGTTGCCGGCCGACGACAGGCCGGCGAGGAACCCTTCGAGCTTGTCCACGGGGACGAGCTTGCTACGGCGGAGCCGGTCGATGAGTTCGTCGACGGTGAGGGGTGCGGCCATGACAACCCGATGGGCGATGGGCGGGCGTCGGCGCTCCCGGCGGGGCCGCGCCCGGGGTGACGGGCGGTGGGGTCGCGGCACGGGGGGAGGCGGGGAAGGCCCGGTCGATCTCTAGCATAGAACATTTCGCCGGCCCGGGGGGAATCCGGGGAACGGGTGGCGGGCCGGCGGCGGGAACGCGGTTCGGGGGCGCTACGGTTTGGCGGCCGTCGCCGCCCACACGGCGGCGACCGCCCACCCGGCGACGACGGCCGCGAACGCCGCCGCGGCGACCGCGGCGACGATCCGCCCCGAGCGGGACGGCGGCCGCTCCGCCGGCCGGGCCACGATGGCGGCGGGTGACGCGAACTCGTGGGGGGCGGGGAAGAAGTCGACCTCGTCGGCCACCGGCACGCCCTCGGGGATCGCGTCCGCCGGGTCGCCGGGGGCGGGCACGTGGGGGGCGGCGAGGTCGGTGG
>JANPKP010000516.1:0-6138 GCA_031426095.1 Gemmataceae bacterium | reverse complement strand
CTTCACCGCCGCCGCCACGCTGCCGCACGAGTACGTCGGCTTCTTCAACTCGTACTCCGAGCCGCAGGTCGAAGGGTGGCTGGCCCACCTGAGCCGGCACGCCCGCTCGCCCGGGGTCGGCCTGGCCGGGGTGAGCGGGTCGCACGAGAGCGTGCTGTCCGGGTGGTACCTGTCGAACCCCGGGCTCGACCAGATGGCGACGCCGAAGACGCTCCTGTGGCTCGACCGCCACCTGCCGCGGCGGCTGGCCGGGCCCGTCACCCGCACGCTGGCCGTCCCGCCGATGCCGTTCCGCGACTTCCCGGCGTACCCGAACCCGCACGTCCGCACCACCGGGTTCGTCGTCCGCCGCGAGCTGTTCGCCGGCCTGCGGGACAACCCGCTCCTGGAGAAGTGGGACGCGGCCCGGCTCGAAAGCGGGCGGTCCGGCCTCACGCGCCAAGTGCAGAAGCGGGGGCTGCGGCCGGTCGTGGTGGGCCGCGACGGGCTGGCCTACGACGTCGCCGACTGGCCCAAGAGCGGCACGTTCCGCCTCGGCGACCAGGGCAACCTCCTGGTGAGCGACAACCACACGCGGTACTTCGACGCGGCCACGGTGCCCGAGCGGGAGTGGCTGAGCAAGCTGTCGTGGGGGTCCGCGGCGTTCGCGGCGAGGGCGACCCGGCGGGCCGGGTGAAGGCGGCCGGTCCCGAATTCCGATTCAGTACGTATCGAAGTCCGGTTTTGGTTCTTCCTGGGAGACGTGGCATGAGTTCGATCGCCGATTTCCGGGCGGGCGGGGCGAACGCCGCCGGGCCCGCCGCTCGCGGCCCCGTGTCGCTCATCCCCGCCGGCAAGGGCGCGGGCGCGACCACCATCACCGGCTGCCGGGCGTGCGGGGCCGGCGGGCTCAAGCCCGTCCTCGACCTCGGCCGCACCCCGCTCGCCAACCGCCTCCTCACCGCCGAGCGGATGACCAGGCCGGAGCCGACGTACCCGCTGAACCTGGTGTTCTGCCCGGCGTGCAGCCTGGCCCAGATCACGGAGACGGTGCCGCCGGCCGAGCTGTTCGCCGACTACGTCTACTTCTCGTCGTTCTCGGACACGATGGTCGCCCACGCCAAGGCCCTCTCCGGCGAGATGGTGGCCGCCCGCAAGCTCGGGCCGACCTCCTTGGTGGTGGAGGCGGCCAGCAACGACGGCTACCTGCTCCGCCACTACCTCGACGCCGGGGTGCCGGTGCTCGGCGTCGAGCCGGCCGCGAACGTGGCGAAGGAGGCGGTCGAGAAGCGGGGCGTCCGCACCGAGGTCGCCTTCTTCGGCAAGGAGACGGCCGAGCGGCTGGCCGCCGCCGGGCACCGGGCCGACGTGTTCCACGCCCACAACGTGCTGGCCCACGTCGCCGACCTCAACGGCTTCGTGGCCGGCGTCCACACGCTCCTGAAAGAGGACGGCGTGGCGGTCATCGAGTTCCCGTACGCCCGCCCGTTCGTGGACCACCGCGAGTTCGACACGATCTACCACGAGCACCTCTGCTACTTCTCGCTCACGGCCCTGGACAAGCTCTTCCGCAAGCACGGGCTGGTCATCCGGCAGGCGAGCGAGGTGAAGATTCACGGCGGGTCGCTGCGGATCGTCGCCGGCCGCGGCAAACCGGACGAGCCGGCGGGCGGGACGGCCGCCGCGGTGCTGGCCGAAGAAAAAGCGGTCGGCCTCGACCGCTTCGACTACTACGCCAGGTTCGCGGCCGACGTGGAGCGGCTGAAGGAGCTGCTGGTCGGGCTGCTCACCGACCTGAAGGCGGCCGGCAAGACGATCGCCGCCTACGGGGCGTCGGCCAAGGGGGCGACGCTGATGAACTACTTCGGCATCGGCACCCACCTGCTCGACTTCGTGGCCGACCGCAGCACGGTGAAGCAGGGGCACCACGCCCCCGGCACCCGCCTGCCGATCGTCGCCCCGGAGGAGCTGGTGAAGCGGCGGCCCGACTACTGCGTGCTCCTGACGTGGAACTTCGCGGACGAAATCCTGGCCCAGCAGGCGGCCTACCGGAAGGCCGGCGGGAAGTTCATCGTGCCCGTGCCCGAAGTGCGGGTGGTGTGATGCGGTACACCCCGACGGCCCTCGGCGGCGTGTGGCTGGTGGAGCCGGAGCCGCACGCCGACGAGCGGGGCTTCTTCGCCCGCCTGTGGGACCCGGGCGAGTTCGCCGCCCGCGGGCTGAACCCGGCGCTGGCCCAGGTGAGCGTGTCGTTCAACCTCCGGGCCGGCACCGTCCGGGGGATGCACTGGCAGGCCGCCCCGCACGAGGAGGCCAAGCTCGTCCGGGCGTCCGCCGGGGCCGTGTGGGACGTGGCCGTGGACCTCCGGCCCGACTCGCCGACGTTCAAGCAGTGGGTGGGGCAGGAGCTGTCGGCCGCGAACCGGAAGATGCTCTACATCCCCGAGGGGTTCGCCCACGGCTTCCAGACGCTCACCGACGACGCCGAGGTGACGTACCACATCTCGGCCGCCTACGAGCCGACGGCCGGCCGCGGGGCGAAGTGGGACGACCCGGCGTTCGCCATCGCGTGGCCGCGGCCGGCCACCGTGGTCGGGGCGAAGGACCGGGGGTGGCCGGACTTCTGAACCCCATCCCACAGCAGCACCACAAAGCCCACCCGTTGCAACGGGTGGGCTTTCGCGCTTTCCCCCTACCCGTCCCCGAAGAGGAGAGGCGCAAGCACCCCGCGCTGATTTCCCTTTGACCGCAACCCCCACCCCGCCGACAATGCCTCCACGCCCGGCGGCCGCCCCGCCGGCCACTCCCCACGGGTCGGCACCATGCGTGGCTTCGCCCTCGCTTTCACCCTCGCCATCGCACTCGTCCCTTCGGCGACCGCCGCCGACCGCCCGAACGTCGTGCTGATCGTCGCCGACGACCTCGGCGGCCGCGACCTCGGGTGCTACGGCAGCACCTTCTACAAGACCCCGCACGTCGACGGGCTGGCGAAGGCCGGCGTCCGCTTCACCGACTTCTCGGCCGCCGGCCCGGTCTGCTCGCCGACCCGGGCGAGCCTGCTGACCGGCCAGTACCCGGCCCGCCTCGGCGTCACCGACTGGCTCCCCGGACGACCCGACCGGCCCGACCAGATGTTGAACCGCCCGCCGCTCGCCGACCACCTCCCGGCGAACGTCGCCACCCTCCCGCGGGCGCTCAAGGCGGCCGGGTACGCCACGGCTTCCATCGGCAAGTGGCACCTCGGCGGCGAGGGGCACGGGCCGACGAAGTACGGGTTCGACGTGAACGTGGCCGGCGACCACACCGGCACCCCGCGGAGCTACTTCGCCCCGTTCGCGGACAAGGCCGGCACGATCCCCGGGCTGGAGAACGCCCCCGCCGGCGAGTACCTCACCGACCGGCTCGCGGCGGAAGCGGTCAAGTTCATCACCGCGAACAAGGACAAGCCGTTCTTCCTCTACCTGCCGCACTACGCCCCGCACACGCCGCTGAGGGCCAAGCCCGACGTGGCGGCCAAGTACAAGGGGCCGCCCGTCGCCGGCCGGCAGAGCAACCCCGTGTACGCGGCGATGGTCGAGGGCGTGGACGACTCCGTCGGCACCGTCGTCAAGGCCCTCGACGACCTCAAGCTCGCGGACAAAACCATCGTCCTGTTCACGTCCGACAACGGCGGGCTGGCGACCACCGAGGGGGGGCCGACGGGGGCGACGTACAACGGCCCGCTGCGGGAGGGGAAGGGGTTCCTGTACGAGGGCGGCGTCCGCGTGCCGCTGGTGGTGAGGTGGCCGGGCGTGGTCAAGCCCGGCACCGTGACCGCCGAGCGCGGGTGCAGCATCGACTTCCTGCCCACGCTCCTCGACGCCTGCGGGGTGCCGCCGGGTGAGGCGAAGCCGGACGGCGTGAGCCTGCTCCCGGTGTTGAAGGGCGGCACGCTCCCGCCGCGGCCGCTGTTCTGGCACTACCCCCATTACGCCAACCAGGGGTCGAAGCCCGGCGGGTCGGTCCGCGACGGCGACCTCAAGCTCGTCGAGTTCTACGAGGACGGCCGGCGGGAACTCTTCGACCTCAAGAAGGACCCCGGCGAGGCCCGCAACCTGTCGGCCGACAAGCCCGACGCGGTGAAGGAACTGGCAGCCAAGCTGGCCGCGTGGCGGGAGGCGGTGGGGGCGAAGATGCCGACGCCGAACCCGAACTACGCGCCCAACCCGCAGGCGGCCGACGGCACGGTCACGCTCCCGGCCCGCACCGCCCGGGTGACGGGCGTGATGCTCCGGTACGAGCCGCTCCCGCACAAGAACACCCTCGGCTTCTGGGTCCGCCAGGAGGACACGGCGGCGTGGGAGTTCACCGTCACCAAGCCGGGCCCGTTCACCGTCGAGGTGTTGCAGGGCTGCGGGAAGGGGAGCGGCGGCGCGGAAGTCGAGGTGGCCGTGGGCGGGTCGAAGCTCACGTTCACGGTGAAGGACACCGGCGGCTTCCAGGCCTTCGAGGCCCGCGAGGTGGGCACGCTCGACGTCCCCGCCGCCGGCCGGCACACCCTGACGGTGACGCCCAAAACCAAGCCCAAAGGTGCCGTGATGGACCTCCGCCGGGTGGTCCTCAAGCCGGCCAAGTAGAGGACCACGACCATGCGCCCCGCCGCCCTCTCCGCCCTCGCCCTCGTGTTCGCCGCCCCGGCGTGGGCCGACGACCCGCCGGCCCGCAAGCCGAACGTCCTGTTCATCGTCGCCGACGACCTCGGGTACGCCGACCTGTCGGCCCACGGCGGGAAGGAGTGCCCGACCCCGCACATCGACTCGATCGCCACCGGCGGGGTCCGCTTCCCGAACGGGTACGTGCCGGTGCCGTACTGCTCGCCGACCCGGGCGGCCCTGCTCACCGGCCTCTACCCGCAGCGGTTCGGGCACGAGTTCAACCCGGCCCTGCTCAAGCAGAAGGGGGCGGGGCAGGGGCTCGACGTGGCGCAGAAGACCGTCGCCGACCGGCTCAAGGCGAAGGGGTACGCGACCGGCCTCGTCGGCAAGTGGCACCAGGGGGAGGAGCCGCAGTTCCACCCCCTCGCCCGGGGGTTCGACGAGTTCTTCGGGTGCCTCGCCGGGGCCCACAGCTACGTCGCCACCGACGACCCGAACTACGGCCCGATCACCCGCGGGCGGGAGCGGGTCGAACTCAAGGGCTACCTGACCGACGTGCTGGCCGACGAGGCGACCGGATTCATCGACCGGCACAAGGGCGGGCCGTGGTTCCTGTACCTGGCGTTCAACGCCGTCCACACCCCGATGCAGGCCCCGGCCGGCGACCCGAAGGCCTTCGCCGCCGTCAAGGACCCGAAGCGGCGGGTGTACCTGGCCATGCTCGCCCGGCTCGATTCGGCCGTGGGCAAGGTCCTCGACAAGGTGCGGGCGGCCGGGCTGGAGAAGGACACGCTGGTCGTGTTCCTGAGCGACAACGGCGGGGCGAGTACCAAGTTCGCCCCGAACGCGGCGAGCAACGCCCCCCTGCGGGGGAGCAAGGGGGACACCTGGGAGGGCGGCGTCCGCGTCCCCTTCTTCGTCCGCTGGCCGGGCACCGTGCCGGCCGGGCGGACGTGCGACACCCCGGTGGTGGCGATGGACGCCACGGTCACGGCCCTGGCCGCCGCCGGGGCGACGGTCCGCCTCGACAAGGCGCTCGACGGCGTCGACCTCCTCCCGCTCGTCGCCGACCCGAAGGCGACCGGCGGGCGGGAATTCCTGTTCTGGCGGTTCGGCCCGCAGATGGCCGTGCGGGCCGGCGACTGGAAGCTGGTGAGGGCGAGCCTGACCGACGAGGAACACGGGCCCCCGCCGCCGGCCCCGATGCTGTTCAACCTCAAGGACGACCCCGGCGAGACGACCGACGTGGCCGCCAAGTACCCCGGCCGGGTGAAGGACTTGCAGGCCGCCTGGGACGGGTGGAACGCCACCCTCGTGCCGCCCAAGTGGCCGGCCACGGTCAAGGGGAAGGCGATCGACTTCAAGTAGCGGTCGGGCCGACCCCGGGTGGCACGGGCGGCCCGCCCGTGTCCGGGGGCCAGGCGGACCTTCGATCTTGTGGCCGGGGCATCCTGGCCGGGGCTGGTCCACGCGCCCGGGCACGGATGCCCGGGCGGCAAGAAGGGAACCCCCGGCCGGTCGTCCC
>JANPKP010000515.1:0-5811 GCA_031426095.1 Gemmataceae bacterium | reverse complement strand
CCCCGCCCCCCGGGTCCCCCTCCTGCGACCGCGGTCCGCGGCGCTAAACGGAATCACGACACCGTCCCGTACCCGATGAGGAACCCCGGCCGATGCCCCTGCCCCGAATCGCGGTCACGGTCGGCGACCCCGCCGGCGTCGGCCCCGAACTTTGCCTCCGCTTGCTCGCCGACCCGGCCGTCGCCGCGTTCTGCACCCCCGTCGTGTTCGGCGACGCCGCGCTGTTACGCCGCGTAGCCCGCCACCTCGGCTGGCCGGAACCCGGACGGGGCATCAACCGCAATATGTGGGGACTGGATTGGGCCGGGGTGAATGTTCCCGTCGTCCTCGACCTCGCCCTCCGGAACGCCGAAGCCGTCGTGCCCGGTGTCATCTCCGCCGCGTGCGGGAAGGCGGCGTTCGACGCCTTCACGTTCGCCATCGACGAGGCGTTGGCCGGCCGCGTGGACGCCGTCGCCACCGCCCCGCTCAACAAGGAGTCGCTGCACGCGGCCGGGTTCCCGTTCCCGGGGCACACGGAAATCCTGGCCGCCCGCACCCACGCCCCGCGGTCGTGCATGATGCTCACGGCCGACGAGATCACGTGCAGCCTCGTCACCGTCCACGTCGGCCTGCGGGACGTGCCGGGCCTGCTGACGACACAAGGCATCCTCGACACGATCGAGTTGAGCGCCGCCGCGATGGAACGCATCCGCGGCCGCAAGCCGCGCTTGCTGGTGTGCGGGCTGAACCCCCACGCCGGCGAGGGCGGCCTGTTCGGCGACCGTGAGGAGGAGCGGGTGATTATCCCCGCGATTGAGGCGGCCCGGGCGAAGGGCTTCGACGTGCGCGGCCCACTGCCGCCGGACACGGCGTTCCTCCCGAAGTACCGCCGGGACACCGACTGCTACGTCTGCATGTACCACGACCAGGGATTGATCCCGCTCAAGGCGCTGGCCTTCGACCGGGCGGTGAACGTGACACTCGGCCTGCCGATCGTCCGCACCAGCGTCGACCACGGCACCGCGTTCGACATCGCGTGGCAGGGCGTGGCCGACGCGGGGAGCCTGGTGGAAGCGGTGCGGCTGGCGGCAAGATTGACGGCGATGAGACGCGGATGACGCGGATCAGGACGCGGAGGCAGAGGACCGAACCGACTGCGATCGTGAAATCCTGCTCGTCCGATCCTCTGTATCTGCGTCCTGATCCGCGTCATCCGCGTCCCATCGCTTTTAAACACCCGCCATCTGTCGCCGCTCCTTCTTCGCCGGCCCCTCCAGCCCGCGGCACGCCGCCCGCAGGCGGCGGACGCCCTCCGTGATCTGTTCCGGCACCGCCACCCCGAAGCTCAGCCGGACCTCGTTCCGCGGCACCCGCCCGGCCTCGTCGGGGACGTGGCCGAACGACCCGGGGACGTACAGCACGCCGTTCGCCAGCGCCGCCGGCACCAGCGGCCCGCCCGGCCCGGTGTCCACGTTCGCCGGGAAGGTGAGCCAGACGTACAGCCCGCCGAACGGCACCGTCCACGTCACGCCGGGGAAGTCGGCGAATTCCTCGTCCAGGGCCGCCAGCATCAGGTCGCGCTTCGCCCGGTAGACGTTCCGCAGGTTCTCGACGTGCCGGTGGAACGCCCCCGTCTCCATCAAGTGGTTCACCACATACTGGGCCAGGTTGCTCGACCCGAAGTCGTGGTTCCCCTTCAAATTCCCGATCGGCCCGGCGAGCCCCTTCGGCAGCAGCGCGTACCCGGTCTTGAGGCCCGGGGCGCACGGCTTCGAGAAGGTGCTGGTGTAGACGACGTACTCGTTTTGCGGGTCGAACCGCTTGACGCTCGGGAGGTCGTCGCCCTGGTAGCGGAGTTCGCGGTACGCGGCGTCTTCGAGGATCAGGACGCGGTTCGCCTTGCTGAAGCGGCGGGCCAGTTCCACGAGCCGCGGGCGGCGGTCGGCGGCGAGCGTCAGCCCGGTCGGGTTCTGGAAGTAATCGACGGTGTAGATCAGCTTCACCCGCGGGAGTTCGCCGGACGCTTCGAGCCGCGCGAGCAGCGCTTCGAGGGCGGCGAGGTCCATGCCGCCGGCGTCCATCGGCACCGTGAGGACGCGGACGCCCTTGCTCTGCAGCAGGCTGTGGTACACGAAGTACGACGGGGCCTCGGTAATCACGATGTCGCCCGGGTCGAGCAGGGCCTCGCCGAGGAGGTAGAGCAACTGCTGCGAGCCGGTCGTCAGCACCACGTCGTCGGGCGTGAGGTTGAGGTCGGCGGGGAAGACGCCGTCGGCCCGGCAGACGTGGTTGAGCACCCGCTCGCGGAGGGCCGGCAGGCCGCGCGTCGAGCCGTACTGCAGGGCGGCCCGGGCGGTGGCGGGGTCGGCCATGATGTCGGCGACGGCGGCGGCCACGTCCGCGGCCGGGAGCGAGGCCTCGTCGACCAGCCCGGCGGCGAACGAGATCAGCCCCTCGGTCTCCAGCGCCGTCTGGATGAAGTACGTGATCGGCGAGTCGGCCGTGCGGCCCGACTTCGCGGACAGGGGGAGGGGGGCCAGAGGAGGGGCCGGGGTCATCGCGTCGTCCTTTTGGGGAGGGGGTCGCCGTCAAACGCGAACGGCCCCGGAGGGTTACTCCGGGGCCGTCGTGGTTCGCTTGTGCGTGGGGTGCCCGGATCAGGTTGTGTGCGCGGCGGCGACTGCCACCACGGCGACGACTGCTGCGACGACGACGCGGCCGGCCACCGCCACGCGGGCGGGGAGGGCCTGCCGAACTGTCGCACGAATCGTCACCACAACACCTCGACCGGAACGGGCCGCCCACGAGTGGGCGGTGTGGAATCTATACCAGCGCCGCCGCCGGCCGGCAAGGAGAATCTACGCGGCGGCCGGGTCGATCACCTCGTACCCGCCGGCGGAGCGCTCGGCCGTCTCCCGCGGGTCGAGGTTGAACACCACCCGCCCGGCGGTGTGCCACGCCCCCCGGGCGAAGGTGAACACGGCCGTCGCCGGGCGGGGTTCGCGGGCGGCCGGCACGTCGGCCATGTCGCCCCCCTCCACCGGCTCGAAGCCGACCACCACGGGCACGAGGGCCGCCACCCCGCCGGCCGGCTTCTCCCGCACGAGCAGGGCGTCGCCGGTGATGAGGCACGACGCCCACCGCAGCCCCCGCGGCTTCCCGGTCGCCGCCGCCGCCGCGAGGAGCATCTCCTCGAACCGCTCGTGCTGGAGGCGGAACAGCTCGCGGGCCCGTTCCACCTGCACGGCCCGCCCGAAGTGCCGGGCCCGCCACGCGGCCACCGCCGCGAGCAGGAGCCCGCCCCCGCCGCCGATCAGCCACGCCGTCGCGTCGCCGCCCACCGCCACCCCCTGGCTTGTCGTTCCCGGGCCGGTCCGTACTGTTGACCTATCGGACGCGAACCCGACACCCGTTGCGTGGAGCCTGTCAATGGTCGAGCGAAGGATCGAGCTGGGGCGGCGGTACCACCGCAAGAAGAAGATGGGCAAGCTCAAGCGGAAGCTCACCACGGCGACCGGCGAGGCCCGGGACAAAATCCTGGCCACGATCAAGAAGCTCAGCCCGTTCTGGACCGAGCCCGAGAAGACGGACGCCCCCGCCAAGAAGTAGACCCAAGCCCCCCGGTCGCGACCGGGGGGCTTTTTCATTTCACCGCCGCAGCTTCTCCAAGTCCTGCCAGAACCCCGGGTACGTCTTCGCCACGCACCCCGGGTTGCGGATCACGATCCCCGGCACTTTGAGCCCGACGAGCGCCAGGCTCATCGCCATGCGGTGGTCGTTGTACGTATCGACGGCACACCCCGTCAGCGGCCCCGGCGTGATCGTCAGCCCGTCGGCCCGCTCCTCGACGCCGGCCCCGAGCTTGCGGAGTTCCGTCGCCAGCGCCGCGATGCGGTCCGTCTCCTTGTGGCGTATGTGGCCGACGTTGCGGATCGTCGTCGGCCCGTCCGCGAAGCAGGCGACCGCCCCGAGCGTCATCACCGTGTCGCTGATGGCGTTCATGTCCACGTCGACCCCGCGGAGCGGGCCGCCGTGAACGGTGATGCCGTCGAGTGAGGCTTCGACGCGGCAGCCCATCCGTT
Source organism: Gemmataceae bacterium (assembly GCA_031426095.1). Classification (GTDB taxonomy): domain Bacteria; phylum Planctomycetota; class Planctomycetia; order Gemmatales; family Gemmataceae; genus JANPKP01. The sequence goes on along the minus strand of JANPKP010000515.1, from coordinate 1,747 downwards.
CGAGTACGTCCACGAACGCAACATCGCCTTGCAGCGACCGGCGTGCGAGTCCGCGGACGGTCACCTGTCCACCGGTGATCGCCGGCACGGCCCAGAAGTACGACGCTGCGGAAGCATCAGGTTCGATGTCGTAATCTTCCATCCCCGAGAACGCACCCGGCACCGTTTGGAACACGCCGGGCGATGGTCGGGTCATGCTGCCCGACCACTCGCCGATCATTCGGTAGGTCATCTCGACGTAGGGTTCCGAAACGAGGTCGCCGTCAACGCGGATGGTCGTGGCTCGCGGGGCGAACGCGGCCGCCATCATTAAGCCGCTCAAGTATTGGCTGCTCGTCGTTCCGCGAACAGTGACTTCGCCCGTTTGCCAGCCGGTCGTCTCGATCACAACCGGCGGGCATCCGTTTCCGGCTTCACTGTAAGCGTGGACGCCGAGTTGGCGGAGCGAGGAGAGGAGGTCTTCCAACGGACGCTCCCGCATTCTGGGAACGCCGTCGAAGCGATAGCGGCCGTTGCCGAGGCTGACCATCGCGGCCAGGAAGCGAACGGTTGTACCGGAGTTGGCGACGTATAGATCGGCCGACGCTGAGGGAATGACCGGATCGACTACTTCGCTGTCGATCCGCGCCGTGTGGCGTTCCCAGTCCACATCAACGATGAAGCCAAGCTTGCGAAGGCAACCGAGCATGACCTCGGTGTCTTCACTCCGCAGCACGCCGTGTAGGGTCGGCTTCTCATTGACTGCCAGCGCCGCCAGCACCAGCGCCCGGTTCGTGATGCTCTTGCTGCCGGGGACGCTCACGGTCGCGTCCGGGGCGGCCGTCAGCGGGGCGACGGGGAGTTCCGGCGGATACGTCGGGCGGCCGGCTTCGCTCACACTCACACTCCACACTCACACTTCGGGGTACACCACCCGCATCAGGAACAGCCCCTCGGGCGGGGCCGTCGGGCCGCCGACGCTGCGGTCCTTCGCGGCCAGGATTTCGGCCACTTTCGCCGGCGGCCAGTAGCCGCGGCCCACCTGATAAAGCGTGCCGGCGATGGCCCGGACCATGTTGTACAGGAAGCCGTCGGCCTCCACGTCGATCCACAGGTATTCGCCGAAGCGGCTCACCGCCAGCCTCGTCACGGTCCGCACGCTCGTCAGGCGGTTCGGCCAGTCCGTCTCGAAGCTGCGGAAGTCGTGCCGGCCGACCAGCGCCGTCGCGGCTTCCGTCATCGCCGCCGCGTCGAGCGGGAGCTTAGTGAGCCAGGCGTAATTCCGCAGGAACGGGTCGGGCCGGCGGCTGTCGCCGATCACGTAGCGGTAGAGCTTCCGCACCGCGTCCTTGTTCGCACAGAAGCCCTGGGCCGCCTCCCCGCACTCGCTCACCGACACGTCTTCGGGCAGCTTGGCGTTGATCGCCTTCAGCAGCACGTCGCACGGGAGCTTCGTGGCACTGTAGAAGTTCGCCACCTGGGCGACGGCGTGGACGCCCGAGTCGGTCCGCCCGCTGGCGTTGAGCCGGACGCGGGGCTCGCGGGTGATGGCCACCACGGCCCGCTCCAGCGTCTCCTGCACCGTCCGCCGGCCCGGCTGCGTCTGCCAGCCGACGAAGTCCGTCCCGTCGTAGCGGATCGTTAGCTTGAGATTCCTCATAGAGAAAGCAAGAGAAGTAACCACAGAGTCACAGAGAACACCGACGGCGGAAACACGGCGTGATTAAAAACAGTGTTTGGCGCCTTCTCTGTGTTTCCGCCCACGGGG
>JANPKP010000514.1:0-4903 GCA_031426095.1 Gemmataceae bacterium | reverse complement strand
CGGGGGGGGAAGGCCGGCCCCCCCGGGCCCACCCCGAACCGCCCGGGCCGCCCGCCCCTCTAAAACGCAGGCCTAACCACGCCCGACCCCCCGGGGGGCCCACCCGGTCCCGCACCCCGGGCCCCCCCCTCGGGGCTACGGACGTCTTTCCGCCTGCGTTTTCCAGGGCCTGACGGCCCTGGCTATTCTCGGTGGCCCCGTCGGGGCCGCAAATCCACCGCCTCGTGTCCCTGCGTCCCGTGTTCCGCCCCCTCAAATCAGCCGCCAGTCGCCCACCGGCTGCGGGGTCGGCGGGCCTACCTCGCCGTCGAGGGTCTTCACGTCGCCGACGTGCCAGAGGCGGTAGCCGCCGCGGAAGGCCGTCAGGTTGTTGCTAAGCCGCGACCCGCCCGGCGGGTTCTTGACGAGCTTCGCGTTCCCGCCGCCGATCACCACGTAGTCGGCCAGCAGCGCCCCCATCAGGTGCGGGACGATCCGGTCGACCGCCTTCCGCCACGCCTTCTTGCCGTGCTTCGCCAGGCCGGCCTTGCCCAGCACGTCGCCGAGCATCCGCCCCCGCCCGTCGGGGAGCTGGCCGAGTTCGAGCGGCACGATCACGTTCTCGGCGATCAGGGTGGACCCCAGCCCGGTGCCGAGGCCGAGGAAGAGCATGCGGCCGCCGTCGTAGCTGCCGAGGGCCTGCATGGCCGCGTCGTTGATGATCCGCACCGGCTTGTCGAAGGCGGCCGCGAAGTTGAACCCGACCCACCCGGCCCCCAGGTTCCCCGGCTCCGACCGCGGGCCGTTGTCGCCCACCTGCCCGGGGTAGCCGATGGACACGGCCTCGTAACTCCAGTCGGCCGCCAGCTCGCGGACGGCGGCGACCATGTCCTGCGGCGTCATGGCCGGCCCGGACCGCTTCCGCCGCGGCTCGGCCTCCCCGGTGGCCAGCACCTTGAGCCCGGTCCCGCCCACGTCGATGGCCAGGATGGACGCCGGCGGCTTCGGGGCCGGGGGCGGCTGCTTGCCGTTGCCGTTGCGCGGGGGGCCTTTCACGTCACGTCCCTCGTCGGATCTGAGATGTCCGGTCCGCCGCGCCGTTGCGACGGACTACCGCTTCACCGCCAGCACGACCACGCCGAGGCCCACGAGCCCGACCCCGACCCACCCCGGGGCCGACGGCCGCTCGCCCAGGAACGCGGCCGCGAACACCGCCAGTAGCACCACGCTCAGCTTGTCCACCGGGCCGACCTTCGACACGTCCCCGAGTTGTAGCGCCCGGAAGTAGCAGACCCACGACGCGCCCGTCGCCAGCCCGGACAGGACGAGGAAGAGGACCGTCCGCCGGCCCAGCGCGCCGGGGGCCTGCCACTTCCCCAGGGCCGTGAGCAGGGCGGCCAGGACGGCCAGGACGACGACCGTGCGGACGAGCGTGGCGAAGTCCGGGTCGACGCCCTCGACCCCCACCTTGGCGAACACCGCCGTGAGGGCCGCGAACGCCGCCGACAGGACCGCCCAAAAGAGCCAGTCGTTCACGGGCGGAGGGGGGGGTAAGGAAAAGCCCAGGGACGGCCGTCCCTGGGCTCGGTGTTTCGCGTCCGCCGCCGCCCTCACATCAGCACGGTCCCGGCCCGCTGGCAGCCGCACGCCTGGCAGACCGGGCAGGCCCGCCACTGGTACGCCTTGCTGCTGCACGTCGGGCACATCTCGGCGAACCGCTCGTCCACCGGGGTCAGGCACCGCCAGCAGTGGTCGAGCTGGTCGCCCTTCCGCTTGGCCTTCTTGGTGCGGGCCTCCTTCGGCTTGAGCCCCTCCAGCCGGGCCCCAAGATAGCCGCGGAGGACGTTGAGCCAGCGGACATCCTCGGGCGTGAACTGGTCCTTGTCGGCGGCGTACATGGCGTTGAGCCGCTCCGCGCTGGCCACGGCGTCCGGCCCCACGCCCGGGTCGGTCTTGGCCGCGATCACGAGCTGGCGGAACGTCTCGATCTCGCCCTGCACCGGGCTCTTCGAGGCGGCGGGGGCGGGCTTGGCGGCGGCGGTAGTCGACATCGGGGCCGTCCTGCGAGGGAGGTTAGGCGAAGCGAACCCCTTTATCATAACCGATCCGACCGCCCCCTACCAGCGAATACGCGCCGCCGGTCACCCCAGTGCGACCGGCAAGGTCGAAGGCGGGAATCGGGGCGGATTTCGGGAACTCGACGGCGTTACCGCCTTTTTGGGGGCGGTCTGCCGATGTCGTTGACGGGTTGCGAGTTCGGGATACGCGACGCGAAAAAAGCGGGGGAATCCGGGGGCGTCACATGCTCCGCTTGAAGGTGAGGAGCCGCTTTTGGGCCCGGGTCGGGTCGATGGCGGACTCGCCGCCGGCGGGCGTGTCGGCGGCGGTGGCGTAAACGAGGACGTCCGTCGCGCCCCCGGCCGCCTCCCGCCGAACACCCATAGTAGTGCGGTCACAGGGAGTTGGCGAACCCGGCGTCGGCGATGTAGTTCTCGTACCTCATGTATTGCTTCAGGTAGGTCAGGGTCACGTCCCCGGTCGGGCCGTTCCGCTGCTTGGCGATGAGGACTTCGAGCACGTTGTCCTCCTGGGTGCCGTCGAACTTGCCCGGCCGGTGGAGCATCATGCAGGTGTCGGCGTCCTGCTCGATGGAGCCCGACTCTCGCAAGTCCGCCAGCCGCGGCTTGTGGTCCTGGCGGTCCTCGCTCGCCCGGTTCACCTGGGCCAGGGCCACGACCGGGATGTTCAGCTCGCGGGCCAGGAATTTGAGCCGCCGGCTGATCTGGGCCACCTGCTCCTGGCGGGGGTCGCGGCGGTTCTCCGGCTCGATGAGCTGGAGGTAGTCGATGACCACCAGCCGCAGGCCGCCGTTCTTCTCCTCCTTCTTCATGAGCCGGCGGGCGGTGGCGGCAATCTGAAGCATGTTCCGCTGGGGCGTGTCGTCGATGTACAGGCGGGCCTTCCGCAGCACGTCGCCGGCGGCGATCATCTTGTCCATGTCGTCGCTCGACAGGTGCCCCTTGCGGATGCGGTGGCTGTCCACCCGGGCCTGGCAGGCGAGGAGCCGCTCGGCCAGCTCGATCCGGGCCTGTTCGAGGCTGAAGAACAGGGCCGACAGCCGCTCCTCGACGATGACGTTGCGGACGATGTTCAGGGCGAACGCCGTCTTGCCCACCGACGGACGGGCGGCGATGATGACGAGTTCCGAGTTCTGGAACCCGGCCGTGAGGTTGTCGAGGTCGACGTACCCGCTCGGGACGCCGCTGACGGCCATGTCGCCCTGGCCCATCCGCGAGTCGAGCCGGTCGAAGGCGTCGGCCAGGGCCTCCGTCAGCGTCTTCGTCTCGCCGACCATGCCGGCCTTGGCGATGTCCATGATCTTGCGTTCGGACTGGGACACCAGCTCGTCGGCCGACTGGGCCCGGTCGTAGGCGTCGCGGAGGATTTCGTTCCCGGCGTGGATCAGGCTCCGGACCATGGCGTGGTCGCGGACGATCTTGGCGTGGTACTCGGTGTTCGCCCCGGTCGGGACGGACTCCCAGAGTTCCGTCAGGTATGGCACGTCGCCCACGTCTACGAGTTGCTTCTGGCTCTTGAGCTTCTCGAACAGCAGGACGAGGTCGATCGGCTGGGCGTCGCGGTCGAGGTCGAGGATGGCCTGGAAAATCTTCTGATGGGCGTCGAAGTAGAAGTTCTCCGCCCGGAGGATCATGTTCACCTGATTGATCGTGTCCGGGTCGCGGAGCACCCCGCCGATGACCCCCCGCTCGGCCTCCCGGCTGTGCGGCGGCAGGCGGTCGGTGATCGGGTCGGACATGGGATTATCCTGCTGTCAGCGGTCAGCTTTCAGCCGTCAGCCGGCCGGAAGCACTGGCAAGGCGTATACTGCGGATCACCCCCGTTCATAACCGGGAGGGGGGAAAAAGAAAAGCCCGCGGGCATGACCCGCGGGCTTCGTCGTTTGGGCGAAAGCCCACCCGTTGCAACGGGTGGGCTTGCCGGCATTACTTCTTCCCGCCCTGCAGGGCGACGACGAGGACCTGAATCTTCGTCTCGATGCCGTAGCCCAGGCTCAGCGGCACCTCGGTGAGGGTGTTGGCCTCCTTGATGTGGGCCTCCAGCTTCACCATCTCGGCCTCGACCTGGAGGTTCTTGGCCTTGAGCGTCTTGCTGATCTCGACCGGGCCGATCGAGCCGTACAGGTGGCCCTCCTCGGTCGCGTTCGCCTCCATCGTGACGGCCGGGAGGCGGGTGAGTTGCTCGGCCAGCACCTTGAGGTCGGCGACCTTGGCCTCGCGGGCCTTGTTCACCTTGATCTTGTACGTCTCGAGCAGCTTGAGGTTGTGCTCGTCGGGCACCAGGGCCAGGCCGTTGGGGACGAGGTAGTTGCGGGCGTAGCCCGGCTTGACCTCCACGAGGTCGCCCTGCTTGCCGAGGTGGGTCACGTCCTCGATCAGCACCAGCAGCGACCCGCCGTTCTTCCCCTTCTTGACCTGCTGGCGGACGCGGAGCTTGGGCTTCGGCTCCTTGAGCTTGGTGGCCGTGCCGCCGGCCGGGGCGGGGGCCTTCTCGGCCTTCGGGGCGGCCTTCTTGGTGGACTTCGCCATGCTGTCGGTCCTCCCGCGTGTCCCCGGGGCTCCGGGTTAGGGGTGAAGGGGTGTACCCCAGGCGGTCTCGAAAACGCGAACCGGGGGTGACCCCTCACCCCCGGCCCTGGCAGGAACGGCCAAGGTCGTTGTGCTAGAACGGGATCTCGCCGCCGTCGCCGGCGTCGCTCGGCCCGTCGTCGTCGTGCTGCGGGGGGGGCGAGTACCCGCCGGGCTTTCCGCCGCCGGCCGGCCGACCGCCCCCGGCGTTCCCGCCGGGCCGGCCGACGCCGGTCGAGCCGCCGCCGCCGTAGCCGCCGTTCGAGGCCGGCCGGTCG
>JANPKP010000513.1:0-7149 GCA_031426095.1 Gemmataceae bacterium | reverse complement strand
AGGAGCCACCCCCCCCCCCCCCCGGGCCGTGTACGGGTGGTACACCTTTTGGTTTTTCCGGTGTGTTTGGGGGGGGGGGGGCAACCGGCCTGGGGCACGGCCGCGGTGCCGTGCCCCTGCGTCTTATGAAAAATCGGCCGGAGGATCGGCCGGTTGGCGGGCGTCAACGGCGGTCGTCACCGTCACTGTCACCGGGGGTCGAGCGGTCGTCGCTCTTGTCCGGGCCTGCCACGCGGTAGTCTTCCCCGAGCCAGCGGCCGAGGTCGATCGTCCGGCAGCGCTTGGTGCAGAACGGATAATCGGGGTAGTCGAGCCAGTTCCCCGGCATCTTGGCCCCGCAGATCGGACAGCACACCTTATTCATCGGACCGCCCCACCCCGGACTTCGCGCATTCCACTCCCAACCGGCCACTCCCGGCCCGCCGACTGTAGCGACTGTGACGGCCAGAATCGGGGCCGCCGATGCGTGCGGTCGGAGTGCGCATCACGTCCCGCCGGGTGCCCGCTCACGTGGCCTTCTTGCCGCCCTTGCCCCCGGACTTGACGCCGGACGCCGGCTTGCTCGCCTTCGCGGCCGGGGCCGGTGCCTCGGCCGCGGGCTTCGCCGCCTCCGTCCCCGAGGCCGCCGGCGTGGCGTCGGCCTTCGTGTCGCCATTCCCCTCGGACTTGCCGCCGTCCGGGGCGTCGGCCTTCTCGGCCGACTTGTACGAGTCCTTGCGGTAGTCGGTCTCGTAGAACCCGGACCCCTTGAAGATGATCGCCCCGCCGCCCCCGAAGAGGCGTTCGAGCTTGTTCTTCTTGCACGCCGGGCACTTCGATAGCGGCGGCTCCGAGAACGACTGGAGTTCGTCGAACCGGTGGCCGCAGCCCTTGCACTGGTAGTCGTAGGTCGGCATGGGGGGGAGTCTCAAGTCATCGAGTCGCAAGTCCCAAGTCGGGAGGCCCGAGTCCGGCCGACTTGGGACTTGCGACTCGATGACTCGGGACGGTTCGGGTTACGAGTCGGAGGCGACCACGACCGACGCCGGCCGCAGCACCCGGTCGTGGAGCATGAACCCCTGCTGCAGCACGTGGAGGACGCTGCCCGGGGGGACGGCCGTGCTCGGCTGCTGCATCACGGCCTGGTGGTGGTTGGGGTCGAAGGGCGAGCCGGGGCCGATGTCGATCTTCGTGACGCCGTGGCGGCGGAGCACGTCGAGCATCTGGCTGGCGGTGGCCGACACGCCGGCCGCGAGGGGGCCGCCGTCGCCCGCTTGCTTGGCGGCGTCGAGGGCCCGGTCGAGGTTGTCGAGGGCGGCCAGGAGGTCGCGGGCCAGCCCCTCGGAGGCGTACTTCCGGCTCTGCTCGGCGTCCCGCGCCGTCCGCTTGCGGGCGTTCTCGAAGTCGGCCACGAGCATCTTGTAGTCGCCGATCTGCCGCTCGGCCGCCTCCAGCCTCTTGCGGACGGAATCGCCCTCGGCGTCGATCGGCAGCGTGTCGTCGGTGTCGGTATCGGGCATGGTGGAATCTCGCGTCGACTCGGGGCGAAAGCCCGGGGACTGCCGTCCCCGGGTCTTTTGAATCACTCACCCGCAATCAGGTCCTTCAACTTCCCGAACAGCCCCTTGCGGGGGGTCGGCGGGGCACGCTCGTCGTGCTCGGCCAGCTTGCGGAACAGCTCCTCCTGCTCGGCCGTGAGCGAGGTCGGGGTCTCGACCACCACCTGCACGAGGAGGTCGCCCCGCCGCCCGCCGCGGAAGTTCGGCATCCCGTGCCCGGCCAGCCGGACCACCTCGTGCGTCTGGGTGCCGCGGGGAAGTTCGTGCGACACCTTCTGGCCGGTGAGCGTGACGAACTCGACCGGCCCGCCGAGCGCCGCCTGCGCGAACGTGACCGGCCACTGGCAGATCAGGTTGTGCCCGTCCCGCTGGAAGAATTTGTGGTCCTTCACCCGGATCACGAACTCGAGGTCGCCCCGCGGCCCGCCCGGTTCGCCGGCGTCGCCCTCCCCGGCGTAGCGGATGCGGTTCCCGGTGTCGACGCCGGCCGGCACGGCCACGTCGATGGTCCGCCGCACTTCCACGCGGCCGCGGCCCTTGCACGTCCCGCACGGGTCGGGGATGACTTGCCCGCGGCCGTCGCACGCCCGGCACGGCTGCTGGACGGAGAGGAACCCCTGGTGAACGATCACCACCCCCTGGCCCCCGCACCGCCGGCACGGCGACGGCTTGGTCCCAGGCTTGGCCCCGCTCCCGGAGCAGTCCTTGCACCCCTCCTCGCGGGGGATGGTCTGCGTCTTCGTGACGCCGGTCGCGGCCTCCACGAGGTCGATGTCGATGACCGCCTGGATGTCCCGCCCGGCCCGCGGCCCCTGCCGCCGCTGCTGCCGGCCGCCGCCGAAGAAGCCGCCGAGGAGGTCTTCGAACAGGTCCTGGACGGACCCGTCGCCGAACCCGCCGCCGGCCGACCGGCCTTCGAGCCCCTCGTGCCCGTGGCGGTCGTAGATGGCCCGCTTCTCGACGCTCACGAGGATCTCGAACGCCTCGGTGGCCTCCTTGAACTTGGCCTCGGCCTCGGCGTTCCCCGGGTTGCGGTCCGGGTGGTGCTGCATGGCCAGCTTGCGGTAGGCCTTCTTGATCTCCTCGTCGCCCGCCGTCTTGCCGACGCCGAGGACCTCGTAGCAGTCGCGCTTGGCCATGAAGGGGGGACTCTCGTCGGCGGCGGTCCGTGTGGGTGCGGAGAGGGCTAGCGTATTGTACGTCCGCCCCGGCGGGCGGGGGGCAACGGAAAACCCCGGCGGGGCGACCGTTCCGGGCTACGGACGGCCACCCCGCCGGGGCTTCGCAGTGGCCCCGGCGGGCGGGGGCCGTCGCCCGCTCACGCGATCGACCCGCTGATCCGCGACTTCTTGTCGTCCTCGTCGATCTTGGTGATCATCACCTCGGTGGTGAGCATCAGCCCGGCGATCGAGGCCGCGTTCTGGAGGGCGCTGCGGGTGACGCGGGTGGGGTCGATGATCCCGGCCTTGAACATGTCGACGTACTCGTCGGTGTTCGCGTTGTACCCCTGGTTCAGCCCCTTCTCGCCCCGCGTCTCGATCTCGTCGGCGATCACCGCCCCGTCCTTGCCGCAGTTCTCGGCGATCGTCCGGGCCGGCTTGGTCAGCGCCCGGGCCACGATCTCGGCCCCGGCCCGCTCGTCGCCCTTCAGCTCCTTGGCCAGCTCCCGCACGATCGGCACGCACCGCAGCAGGGCCGTCCCGCCGCCGGCCACGATCCCCTCGGACACGGCCGCCCGGGTGGCGTGCAGGGCGTCCTCGACCCGGGCCTTCGTCTGCTTCATCTCGGCCTCGGTCGCCGCCCCGACCTTCACGATGGCGACCCCGCCGACGAGCTTGGCCAGCCGCTCGGAGAACTTCTCCTTGTCGTACTCGCTCTCCGTCTGCCCCATCTGCGTGCGGATCGCCTTCACCCGGTCCTCGACGGCCTGCTTGCGGGCCTTGTCCATCTTCTCCACGATGATCGTGGTGTTCTCCTTGTCCACCACCACCCGGTCGGCCGACCCAAGCTGGTCGAGCTCGACGTTCTCCAGCTTGACCCCGAGGTCCTCGCTGACGAACGTCCCGCCGGTCAGGACGGCGATGTCGCCCATCATGGCCTTGCGGCGGTCGCCGAAGCCCGGGGCCTTGACGGCGCACACGTCGAGGATGTTCCGCAGCCGGTTGACGACGAGCATGGCCAGGGCCTCGCTCTCCACGTCCTCGGCCACGATGAGCAGCGGGCGGTGGGCCTGCACGGCCTTGTCCAGCACCGGCAGCACCTCGCGGACGTTCGCCAGCTTCTTCTCCAGCAACAGGACGAGGGCGTTCTCGGCCTCCCACACGAGGTCGGCGTTCCCGGCCGCGAAGTACGGGCTGATGTACCCCTTGTCGAACTGCATCCCCTCGACGAACTCCAGCGTCGTCTCCGAGGTCTTGCCCTCCTCGACGGTGATGACGCCGTCCTTGCCGACCTTCTCGAAGGCGTCGGCCATCAGGTCGCCGATCTTCGGGTCGTTGTTCGCCGAGATGGCCGCCACCTGCTGCATCTCCTCCTTCTTGGAGAGCTTCTTGGTGAGCGTCCCGGTCACGTACTCGACGCACTTGGCGACGGCCTTGTCGATGCCCCGCTTGACGGCCATCGGGTTGCCCCCGACGGTCGTGTGCCGGAGCCCCTCCTGGTAGATCGCCAGGGCCAGCACGGTGGCGGTCGTCGTGCCGTCGCCGGCGCTGTCAGAGGTCTTCTGGGCGACCGCGTTGACGAGCTTCGCGCCCATGTTCTCGAAGGCGTCGGCCAGCTCGATCTCCTTGGAGACCGTGACGCCGTCCTTGGTGACGGTCGGCCCGCCGAACGACTTGTCGATGATGACGTTCCGGCCGGTCGGCCCGAGGGTCGAGCCGACCGCCTTGGCCAGCTTCTCGGCCCCGGCCAGGAGCTTCTTGCGGGCGTCGTCGGTGTACAGGAGTTGCTTCGCCATGTTATCCCGCTCGGTGTTTGGGTGTTCGGTTTCGAGCCCCAACGGGGCGTCCGTTAATAGCCAGGGGCGTAAGCCCCTGGTAAGAGGCATGGAGTGAATCGAAGCCCCAACCGGGCGGCAGTCAAGGGCTTCCGCGGACGCCCGTCTGCCACCCCTTCGGGGTTCCCCCCGTCCCGCGGGGGTGGTCCCAGGGGTTCACACCCCTGGCTATTGACGGTCGCCCCGTTGGGGCTGTGGGCCGAGCCGGCGGCTACTTCTGCAGCTTGCCGAGGATGTCGGCCTCGCGGAGGATCTTGTACTCCTTGTTGCCCACCTCGACGTCCGACCCGCTGTACTTGCCGAACAGGACGGTGTCGCCGACCTTCACGCCGAGCACCAGCCGCTCGCCCTTGTCGGTGAGCTTGCCGGGGCCGACGGCCACCACCTTACCCTGCTGCGGCTTCTGCTTGGCCGTGTCCGGCAGGATGATCCCGCCGGACGTCTTCTCGTCGGCGTCGACCTGCTCGATCACCACCCGGTCGTCCAGCGGCTTGAGCGTCAGCGGCTTGTCTTTCGCCATGATGGGAGACTCCTGGATACTGAGAAATCGTCGGTGTGTATTGTTGATGTCGGTGAGGGCGGTGCGGTGGGCCGAACGCCCACCCGTCGCGACGGGTGGGCTCGGCCGCTTACATCATGCCGCCCATGCCGCCCATGCCACCCATGCCCATGCCGCCCATGCCGCCGCCCCCGTGGTCGTGGTCGTGGTGGTCGCCGCCGCCCTTGCCCTTCGGCTCGGGGATGTCGGCGATCATGGCCTCGGTGGTCAGCAGCAGGCAGGCCACGCTCGCCCCGTTCTGGAGGGCGCTCCGCGTCACCTTCACCGGGTCGATGACGCCGGCGGCCCGCAGGTCCTCGTACTTGTCGGTGTCGGCGTTGTACCCGTAGTTCTTGTCCTTCGCCTTCATGATGCGGGAGACGACCACCGTGCCGTCCTTGCCGGCGTTCTCGGCAATCATCCGGGCCGGCATCTCGAGGGCCCGGTACAGGACCTTCATCCCGGCGTCCTCGTCGCCCCCGAACTTCGACTTGTCGAGCCCCTTGCGGGCGTTCAGCAGGGCGACGCCGCCGCCGGGTACGATCCCCTCGGCCAGGGCCGCCCGGGTCGCCGCCTGGGCGTCCTCGTACAGCGCCTTCCGCTCCTTCATGGCCGTCTCGGTCGCCCCGCCGACCTTGATCTGGGCCACCCCGCCGGCCAGCTTGGCGAGCCGCTCCTGGAGCTTCTCGCGGTCGTACTCGCTGTCCGTCTTCTCGATCTCCTTGCGGATCAGCTCGACCCGCCCCTCGATCGCCTTCTTGTCGCCCTTGCCCTCGGTCACGGTGGTGTTCTCGCCGTCCACCTTGACCCGCTTGGCCCGGCCCATGTGGCTGACCACCGTCGGCACGGCCTCGCCCTTGCTGTTGGTCGTGACCGCGTCGAGCTGCACGCCCAGGTCCTTGAACACGGCCTTCCCGCCGGTCAGGACGGCGATGTCCTCGAGCATGGCCTTGCGGCGGTCGCCGTAGCCCGGGGCCTTGACGGCACACACCTGGAGCACGCCCTTGAGCTTGTTGAGCACGAGCGTGGCCAGGGCCTCGCCCTCGATGTCCTCGGCGATCACCAGCAACGGGTCCTTCTGCTTGCTGACCCACTCCAGCACCGGGATGAGGGTCTTCACCGACGTGATCTTCTCCTCGAAGATCAGGACGTACGGGTTGTCGAACTCGCAGGTGACCGACTCGGGGTTGTTGACGAAGTGCGGGCTCAGGTAGCCGCGGTCGAACTGCATCCCCTGGACGACGTTCAGCTCGGTGTCGGCCGTCTTGCCCTCCTCGACGGTGATGACCCCGTTGGCCCCGACGAGCTTCATGGCCTCGGCCAGCTTCTTGCCGATCTCGCGGTCGTTGTTGGCCGAGATCGTGGCGACCTCGGTGATGACCTTTGTGTCCTTCGGGTCGATCGTCTCGGCGATCTTGCCGAGCTCCTCGGTCACCTTCGCCACCCCCCGCTGGATGCCGCGGACGACGCCCATCGGGTCGTGCCCGGCGGCGACGGCCTTGAGCCCCTCGCGGAAGATGAACTCGGCCAGCACGGTGGCCGTGGTGGTGCCGTCGCCGGCCACGTCGGAGGTCTTGGAGGCCGCCTCCTTGACGAGCTGGGCCCCCATGTTCTCGAACGGGTCGCTCAGTTCGATGTCCTCGGCGACGGACACGCCGTCCTTCGTGACGGTCGGGCTGCCCCAGCCCTTGTCGAGGACGGCGTTGCGGCCGCGCGGCCCGAGGGTGGAGCGGACGGCCCGGGCGAGCTTGCTGGCACCGGCGAGCAGCTTCTGGCGGGCGTCGTCCGAGTAAGACAGTTGCTTGGCTCCCATCCGCGGGTCTCCTTGCAGGGTAGTCGAGCGATCAAGTCGGAGCGTGCCCTCCCCGGCAAGCAATCCGTGTGCCGCCCCGGATCGACGACGCAAGCGGTGGAATTGCAGGGACTTGTCGAAGGCGGGCGGCGAGATGGGTGGCGGCCGGTGTCAATGTGGCAGGGGCGGGGCGGGGGGCGCGGAGCGCATTTGGCAGGCGGCGGGTGTTGGTCGATTTCGTAGGGTGGGTCGAGTCCGCGAGGCCCACGTCGGGACGGTCATGCAC
>JANPKP010000512.1:0-8230 GCA_031426095.1 Gemmataceae bacterium | reverse complement strand
CAAACCCGATTTCGGCTCTGATCCTCTTGGTCCGCGTCTTCTCCGCGTCATCCGCCTCCCATCGCTGGGCTTACCGATGAGCGACGAGCCGATCATCAGCCCTGACACCCGGCGGGGTGAGCGCCTCCCGCCGCGGCAGGCGCTCACCCGCAAGTGGCCGGTCCTCCACGCCGGGGAGGTGCCCCCGTTCGACCCGGCGGCGTGGGACTTCACCGTCTTCCCGGTCCCGCTCGTGGACGCGGTGAAGCGGTGGACTTGGCCCGAGTTCGCCGCCCTCCCGCGGGCGAAGGTGTTCGCGGACATGCACTGCGTCACGCGGTGGAGCAAGCTCGACAACCTCTGGGAAGGGGTGCCGACGCGGGAACTGCTCAAGCACGTCACCCCGTCGCCGGCCGCGAAGTTCGTGATGGTCCACGCCGAGTACGGGTTCTCGACCAACCTCCCGGTCGACGACTTTTTCGGCGACGACTGCCTGTTCGCCCTCGCCCACAACGGCGACCCGCTCGACGCCGACCACGGCTCCCCGGTCCGCCTCGTGGTGCCGCGGTTGTACGCCTGGAAGAGCGCGAAGTGGGTCCGCGGGATCGAGTTCATGGAGGCCGACCGCCCCGGTTTCTGGGAGCAGCCGGTCAACGGCGGCTACCACATGCGGGGCGACCCGTGGGCCGAGGAGCGGTTCCGCCCGGACGTGACGGAGTGGGGCGGGGCGAGCCTCTAAACCGCGGGCACGGCAAGGAATCCTTCGCCGGCCCGCACCAAAAGTGGCGTCGGCAGATCGACCCACCCGCCGTCGCCCGCCGCCGCGTCCGCCAGCCGTTCCCCCGGCCCACCCGTCGCCGGGTCGAGGGCGAACACCGCCACCCGCCGCCCGGCCTCGACACCCTCCAGGTGGAAGCGGGGCACCAGCCTGTCGTCGGCGAAGCGGAAGGTGTAGTGCGGGTCGCGGTACAACGGCGGCAAGGCCCACCTCCCCTTCTCCTTGTCACTCCTCCCGCACGCGGGTACGGTAGCGGCATCAACCTCCCGCGTCACCCGGCTGGGCCCGCCGTGCCCCGACTCATCGTCATCAAGGGCGTCGACGAGGGGAAGCAGTTCGACCTCACGGCCCCGGCCGTCACCGTCGGCCGGCACTCGGCCAACGCCGTCGCCCTGCACGACACGCAAGTGTCCCGCAAGCACCTCGAACTCCGCCTCCTTCCCACCGGCGGGTACGAACTCCTCGACCTCGGCAGCGGCAACGGCACCCTCGTCAACGGCCGGCTCGCCAAGGCCGCCGCCCTCCGCTCCGGCGACTCCATCGGCATCGGCCAGACGCTCTTCGTTTACACCGCCGGCCGGGCCGACGGGGGGGAAGGCTCCGACCTCGCCGAGCGTGTGAAGTTGCTCGCCGCCGGGTCGCAGGACGACCTCGCCTCCGCCATCGTCCGCACCGTCCCGGCCGAGGCCGGGAGCCAGATTATGGCGAATCCCGACCGGGCCGGCACCGACTGGCTCAAGGGCAAGCTCGCCGGCCTCGCCACGCTCTACGAGACGGCCGAGGCCGTCAGCCACATCCTCGACGTGGACCAACTCCTCGACAAGGTCATGGACCTCGTCTTCCGCTCCGTCGGGGCCGACCACGGCTGCTTCATGCTCCGCGACCCCGACGGCAAGCTCGCCCCCCGGGCCGTCCGCTACCGCGACGGGCTCAGCCGCCAGGAAGAACTCGCCGTCAGCCGCACCATCGTCGATCACGTCCTGAAAGAAGGGCACGGCGTTCTCGTGTCCGACGCCCCGGCCGACGCCCGGTTCCGCGGCGGCGACAGCATCCACCGGCACAACATCAAGGAAGCCCTCTGCGTGCCCCTCCGCGGCCGGCGGGAGACCGTGGGCGTGATGTTCCTCGACACGCAATCGACGGTGAAGCAGTACCTCGCCCGCAGCGGCCCCGGCGGCACGTTCACCGACGACCACCTGAACCTGGCCAGCGCCATCGCCCACCAGGCGGCCATCGCCGTCGAGGAGTCCCGCTACCACAAGGCCCTGGTGAACGCCGAGCGGCTGGCGGCCATCGGCCAGACGATCGCCGCCCTGTCGCACCACATCAAGAACATCATGCAGGGCGTCCGCTTCGGGTCCGACATGGTCCGCACCGGCCTCGCCGAGGCCGACGACAACCTCCTCCGCAAGGGCTGGCGGCTGGTCGAGACGAACTCGGGCCGGATCGACACGCTCATCCTCGACATGCTCTCGTTCTCGAAGGAGCGGGAGCCGCTGATCGAGCCGACCGACCTGAACCGGCTCTGCGAGGACGCCCTCGACGTGGTCCGCGGCCGGGCCGGCGAGAAGGGCGTCGCCCTCGACTGGCGGCCGGGGCAGGGCGTGACCGCCGTCCCGTGCGACGCCGACGGCCTGCACCGGGCCGTCCTGAACGTGGTGAGCAACGCCCTCGACGCGGTGGCCGACCGGCCGAACCCGCGGGTGGCGGTGCAGGCGCTGTTGGAACCCGGCGGCGACTGGGCCCGGGTCGTGGTGGTGGACAACGGCCCCGGCATCCCGGCCGACGCGGTGGACGACGTGTTCAAGCCGTTCGTCAGCACCAAAGGCTCCCGCGGCACCGGCCTGGGGCTGCCGGTGAGCCGCAAAATCCTCCGCGAACACGGCGGCGACATCGTGGTGCAGTCGGTCCCCGACAAGGGGAGCAAGTTCGTCCTGCGGGTGCCGATGAAGAGCGCCTTCGCCGCCGACAACACCGCCGGCTTCCCCGCCATGCGGCCGCCGGACGAGTGAGGGACACTCAAGCGGCGGGACAAGTGCCCCCGGATTTTACCGCTTTTTCGGGGGTGGGCTTGCTCGATCCTCTGGCCGGAACGAGACTTCCGCTTCCCGCCCCCACCATACCCGGTAAAGCGGGAGCGGCGGCGTGATTCGCCCGGAATTGTGGCTCCGACATCGCCAACCTAACCGCTATTCCCGGCGCAAGTTCCCCCGCCCGCCCCGTCACCCTCGCGGGCGGGGCTTGTGGCCCCGTCCGGTTCCGCTGAGGGGGCCCTCGGTCGGGGAAACTCGGCCGGGGGCCTTCTATTTCCGCCACGGACGCCGCCACTTTTACTTCTTCTCGGCCCCCGGCCACTTGCCCACGGCCCACAGGTCTACGGTCTTGAGGGCGAGCTTCTGGACGCGGTCGAGGTCGGCCCGGAGCTTTTTGGTCGTGAGCCCCTCGGCCGGTACGACCAGTTCCAGGAACACGACGCGGGTCTTCTCGTTGTACCCGAAGTACGCCCCGTTCATGAACCCGTTCTGGCCCAGCAACTTCAGCAGCGGCTCGCCCGGGGGCGGGCCGGCCGGGATTTGCTGGCAGTGGAACGTCAGGTACGCCATCGACGGCGTCGTCTCGTTCGTCCACACCTGCACCTGCCACTCCTCGTCGCCCGGCAGGTACACCTTGATGTGCTTGCCGTCGAGCTTGGTCTTGAGGGTGGTGGCGTCGAGCAGCTTCGCCAACCCGTCGAGGTCGATCCCCCCGGCCGGCTTGGGCGTCGCCGGCGGGGGCGGGGCAGGCGGGTCTTGAGCCGCGACGAACTGGGCGATGGCGAGCAGGGCGGCGAGCGCGAGGGCGGGACGGGTCACGTCACATCTCCGGGCGGGGTGAAAAGCGGATTGGACCCGCCCTCGTCCCGTGTGTCAAGGCCCGCCCGGGGTCACGATTTCGACGGGGTCGGCGGGGTGGTACTCGACCCGCGCTTCCTCACCCGTCTCGGCATCACGGAGCAGAAGCCAAAACAGCGGCCCGCTCGCACCACCGATCCTCGGATCGACATCACGTCCTAGAACGATGTGGCGTCGGCCGTCGGGGCCGAGCAAAACCATCTCGCGTCGGGCTTCAATCGCGGTGATCGTCACGGCCGTCGCACTCCCATAACGTGCGTATGCGGCCCCGAGCGGGCCTTGACACACGGGACGATTGGTCACGCCAGGATGTCCTTCACCACCGTCCCGTGCACGTCCGTCAGGCGGAAGTCGCGGCCCTGGAAGCGGTACGTGAGCTTCGTGTGGTCGAGGCCGAGTTGGTTCAGGATCGTGGCCTGCAGGTCGTGGACGTGGACCGGGTTTTCGGTCACGTTGTAGCCGATGTCGTCCGTCTTGCCGTACACGATTCCCGGCTTGATGCCGCCGCCGGCGAGCCACATCGTGTAGGCGTCGATGTGGTGGTCGCGGCCGACCGTCTCGCGGGTCTCGCCCATCGGCGTGCGGCCGAACTCGCCGCCCCACACCACCAGCGTGCTGTCCAACAGGCCTGCCCGCTTCAGGTCGCGGACGAGGGCGGCCGACCCCTGATCGACTTCCTTGCAGATCGTGTCGAGCGGCTTGCCGAGGTCGGACGCCCCGCCGCCGTGGTGGTCCCAGTCGGTGTGGTAGAGCTGGACGAAGCGGACGCCCCGCTGCACGAGCCGGCGGGCGAGCAGGCAGTTGGCCGCGAAGCTCGGCTTGCCCGGCGTCACCCCGTACAGGGCGAGCGTCTCCTTCGTCTCTTTCGACAGGTCCATCAGCTCCGGGGCGCTGCTCTGCATCCGGTAGGCCATCTCGTAGGCGGCGATGCGGGTCTCGATCTCGGGGTCGCCGGTCGCGTCGTGCCGCAGCTTGTTCAGGTCGCGGACGGCCCCGACGAAGTCGCCCTGCCGCTTGCCGTCGTACCCCGGCGGCGGCGACAGGTCGAGGATCGGGCTGGGCCCCTTGAGGAACGGCACCCCCTGGTGGACGCTCGGGACGAACCCGCTCGACCAGAGCGACGCCCCGCCCCGCGGCCCCCGGGGGCCGGACTGGAGGACGACGAACCCCGGCAGGTCGGTCGATTCGGACCCGAGCCCGTAAGTGGCCCACGCCCCCATCGCCGGCCGGCCGAACTGCGGGCTGCCGGTGTTCACGAAGCACTTGGCCGGCCCGTGGTTGAAGACGTCCGTCTTCATCCCCTTGAGGAAGCAGAGGTCGTCCACCACCCCGCCGAGGTGCGGCATCAGCTCGCTCACGGCCGCCCCGGACTGCCCGTACTGCTTGAACGCGCGGCGGCAGCCGAGGACCTTCGCGTCGCCCTTGATGAAGGCGAACCGCTTCCCCTGGGTGAACGACTCGGGCACCTTCTGGCCGTTGAGCTTGTTGAGTTCGGGCTTGGGGTCGAAGAGTTCGAGCTGACTCGGCCCCCCCGCCATGAACAGGAAGATGACGCTCTTGGCCTTCGCCGGGAAGTGCGGCGGCTTGGGGGCGAGTGGGTTGGCGCTGGCGGCGGCCGCGTCGCGGTTGAGGAGCGACCCGAGGGCCATCGCCCCGAGGCCGACGCCGCAGTCGCGGAAGAAGTGCCGCCGCGTGTGGGCGAGCGTGCGGGCGGATTCCAGGTCGCAGGGGGTCATGGTGTCGATCCGTTACCAGCCCGACGCGCGAGCGAGGGCCGTGGGGTGATACGCTAAACCGGTCGGCCCTCGCTCGCGCGTCGGGCTGGTACTCGCTACTTGTTCGCGGGGCAAATCTGTCACAACGCCAGAGTTCGCCAGCGGCTCAAACCTTCTCGCCACTCGGCAACGGCGCGGCGTTCTTCCTCGGCGATAGCGTCCGCCGTCACGCCGGGGTGGCGGCAGGCCGAGGCGATCCGAATCCATTCCGTGTCAGGCGGGGCGGCCGCACACTCGCGGATTCGAACCAGCACCTCGGGCGGGATGTCTCGGACGTAGTCGGCCGCGTCGTGAGTGCAGGCGGCCGAAATCAACTCGTGGGCGGCCGTGGCGGCGGTGAAATGCCCGCGGTCGAAGGCGTCAATGATTCGGTGCGGGGTCAGCATGACGGCTCATTCACGAGTGACAAACTCGTCCAAATTCATCAGCACGCGGCCCACGGCGCTCCACGCCCCCTTCGGGTCGGCCTTCCGCTCGGCGGCGAGGTACGCCACCACCCGTTCCATCTCGGCATCGGACGGCGGGCGGCCGTAGCACGCCTTGAAGGCGAACGCCACGCGGCCGGCGTCGTCGGGCGGGCCGTCCTTCGCCACACGCTCGCCGAGGGCGGCCGCGAGTTCCACGAACACCGGGTCGTTCGCCAGGTGCAGGGCTTGGAGGGGGGTGTTGCTCCGGTTCCGCTTGGTGCAGGCGGTCTGGGCGTCGGCCCCGTCGAAGGTGGTGAGCAGCGGGTGCTGGGCCTGCCGGTAGATGAAGGTGTACATCCCCCGGCGGTAGCGGTCCGGGCCGGTGCTCTCGACCCACGCCCGGTTGCTCTGGGTGAAGCTGAACACCTCCTTGGCCTGCGGCGGGTAGACGCCCGGCCCGCCGACCGTGGGCGTGAGTTTGCCGCTCGCGGAAAGCGCCGCGTCGCGGATCGCCTCGGCTTCGAGCCGCAGCCGCGCCTGCCGGCCGAGGAGGAGGTTGCGGGCGTCCTTCGCCGCGAGGTCGGCGCGGGCCGTGGACGCTTGCCGGTAGGTCGCCGAGGTCACGATGCGGCGGTGCAGTTTCTTGAAGCTCCACCCGTCGTCGCGGCTGAAGGTGAATGCCAGCCAGTCGAGCAGGTCGGGGTGCGTCGGAGGGGTGCCCTGCATGCCGAAGTCGTTCTCGGTCTCGACCAGCCCGCGGCCGAAGAACTTCTGCCACTCGCGGTTCGCCACCACCCGCGGCGTCAGCGGGTTGTCCGGGCCGACGAGCCACTTCGCCAGGTCGAGCCGGGTCGCCTTCGCCCCCTTGAGCGGCGGGAGCACGGCCGGGGTGCCGGGCGTGACCTCGTCGCCGGGCCGGAGGAAGTCGCCGCGGATCTGCACGAACGTCTTGCGGGGGGCCTTCCGCTCCCGCATCACGAGCGTGGTCGGAATCTTGCCGGACACCTTCTTGATCTCGGCCCGCACCTTCTTCGCCTCGTCCAACTTGCCGGCCGTGTTCAGGGCGTCGGCCTTCGCCGTGAGGTCGTTCACCTGCCTCTCCAACTCGGGCGTACCGCCGACCGGCAAGACCGGCTCGTCGCACGAGTTGAAGAAGGCGTAAAGCTTAAAGAACTCCTTCTGCGACACCGGGTCGAACTTGTGGTCGTGGCACTGGGCGCAGCCGACGGTCAGGCCGAGCCAGACGGCCCCGGTGGTGCTGGCCCGGTCGATCGTCCGCTCGACGCGGAACTGCTCGGGGTCGGTGCCGCCCTCCTCGTTGTACGCCGTGTTCCGGTGGAACCCGGTGGCCACGAGTTGCTCCTTCGTCGGCTTCGGCAGGAGGTCGCCGGCGAGTTGCTCGACGGTGAACCGGTCGAACGTGAGGTCGGCGTTGAGGCTGGCGATGACCCAGTCGCGGTACGGCCAGACGGACCGGGGGCCGTCGATCGTGAACCCGTTGCTGTCGGCGTAGCGGGCGAGGTCGAGCCAGTGGCGGGCCTGCCGCTCGCCGTAGTGCGGGCTGGCGAGGAGCCGGTCGACCACCTTCTCGTAGGCGTCCGGCGAGGCGTCGGCGAGGAAGTCGTCGACCTCCTTCGGCGACGGCAGGAGCCCGGTCAGGTCGAGCGTGACGCGGCGGAGCAGGACCGACTTTTCCGCTTCGAGCGACGGCGTTAACCCTTCGCGCTCAAGCCGTGCGACGACGAACGAGTCGATCTCGTTCCGGATTTCGAGCTTCGGGTTTCGGATTTGCGGAGGGGTTAGCCGCTTTAACGACTGGAACGCCCAGTGCGGCGTGTAGTCGGCCCCTTGCGCGATCCACGCCTTGAGGGTGGCCACCTGCGCCGGGGTGAGGGCGTGCCCGGCGGCGGCCGGCGGCATTCGCCCCTCGTCGTCGTCGGGTAGCGCGACCCGTTCGACGAGCCCGCTCTCGTCCGGCTTCCCGGGGACGACCGCCTTCTTGGCGACGGCCTTGTCGCGGAGGTCGAGCCGCAACCCGCCCTTGACCGTGCCGGGGCCGTGACACTTGAAGCAGGCGTTCGACAGGATCGGCCGCACGTCCCGGGCGAAGTCGATCTTGTCGGCCGCCGACAGCGGGGCGGCCGCCGCGAGCAGGAGTACGGCGGCGTAGCGAAAGGCGGCGGGCGGCATGAAGGCTCCGCGGGGGTGGGAGCTGGGCGGGCGGCGGGGGACAGAGTTCTATTCTTCTCGTCGGCGGGCGGATTGCAAGGGGAAGGACGCCGCCACGGGCCGGGAGGGGGGCGTGGCGTGTCACTTTTTCGGGGCGGCCGGCTGAAGCGAGGCGGCCGCCCGCAGTGGGTCGAGTGACGCCCGTGCGGCGGTCGCCTCCGCGGCCGCCGC
>JANPKP010000511.1:0-7182 GCA_031426095.1 Gemmataceae bacterium | reverse complement strand
AGCCCAGGGATGGCCATCCCAGGGCTTTTACGAACTTGCGAAACGTACCGATTCACCAGTCCGACCCGAGGAGTTCGCCGCCGCTCGGCGAGAGGGCGGCGTTCCAGTTGACGTTGCTGGAGCCCTTCTCGCCCGGCTTCGCGGCGGCGTTCCCGGCCGCCACCGACACGGTACGGACGCTGCCGTCACCGAAGCCGACGAGAATGATCCCCCCCCTGTGCGCCCCGGACGGGTTGGTCAGCACGCACGCCCCCTTGAGGCAGCCGAGGTTGGCCGCGAGCAGCGGGGCGGCGGCGTTGGGGAACGTGCCGGCCGAAGGCAACGTGGCCGGGGCCGGGCGGAGGGCGGGGCCGTTCACGGAGGTCGCGGCCAGGGCCACGTCGCCCCCGTTCCACAGGTTCGCCCCGGTCGCCCGGGTCGTCGGGTTCGCCCCGCAGTGCATCACCTGCTCCGAGGTCAGGACGGTGTTGCTCGTGCCGTCCGGAATGCGGGCCAGGTTGCCGACGCCCTTGCTCGACAGGAGGTACGCGTTGTACGAGTAGCTCGTCAGCCCGGCCGGCTTGGGCGAGGTGACGTCGGCGGGGCTGACGTACGTTTTGATCGTGGCGTCGGCCGCCTCGGCGGTGAAGACGTTCTGCTGCTCGATGAACGGGAGGACGGCCGCGAACGGCCCGGTCATCTTCCCCTCCTTGTTCTTGTCCGTGTACGGCCAGTTGCCCCACGGCAGGTCGTCGTTGTAGGTGCTGGCGAAGTTGTGCATCCCCAGGGCGATTTGCTTCAGGTTGTTCTGGCTCGCCGCGCGGGCGGCCGCCTCCCGCACCTTCTGAACGGCCGGGAGTAGGAGGCCGATCAGGACGGCGATGATCGCGACGGCGACGAGCAGGCTGGTGGGCGTGAGGGCCCGCCGTCGGGCGGGGGCGTGCGAGCGGACCATGAGAACCCTCCTGGTGCGGGGCGAAGGCGTCGAACCCGTATCGTGCGGGGAGTCGAACTTCCCGGTGACGACCGTGACTAAAGCCGGCATCAGTCTACCGAAAGGGCCCGGGCGGGCCATCCGCCGGCCGGACACGCGCGACGCCGTGGTCGTCAACGCAAAAGCCCACCCCGTTGCGAGGGGTGGGCTTCGGTCGTGACTTCGGCCACGAGGTCGTCACGTCGGGCTTACCAGTCGGAGCTGAGGAGTTCGCCGCCGCTCGGGCTCAAAGCCGCGTTCCAGGTAATGTTGCTCGAACCGGCCGCCCCGGCCGTGCCGGTCGCGTTGCCGGTCGAGACCGACACGCTGCGGACGCTGGCGTCGCCGAGCCCGACGAGGATGATCCCGCTGTGGGCCCCGCTCGGCTTGGCCGTGCTACACGTGGCCCTCCGAACGCCCAACTGGGCCGCCTCCAGCGGGAG
Source organism: Gemmataceae bacterium (assembly GCA_031426095.1). GTDB lineage: Bacteria > Planctomycetota > Planctomycetia > Gemmatales > Gemmataceae > JANPKP01. The sequence goes on along the minus strand of JANPKP010000511.1, from coordinate 5,787 downwards.
GGCAGTGGTCTGGAAGTTGGACGTGCCGGCGGCGGCGAGCGTCGCAGGAGCGGGGCGTAACGCCGGGCCGGAGAAGGCCGTCGTCGAGAAAGCGCCGGCCCACGGGTTGTTCGTCGTACCGCACGTCATGACCTGCTCGGAAAGCATGATCGTGTTGGTCGAGCCGTCGGGAATACGGTTGAGATTGCCGATGCCCTGACTCGACAGGAAGTAACCGTTGTACGAGTAGCTCGTCAGCCCGGCCGGGCTCGTGGACGTGGCGTCGGCACTGCTGACGTAAGACTTGATGGTGGAGCTGGAGGCACCGGCCACGGTCAGGTTGGCGATGTTCCCGGCTTCCATCTGCGGCAGGATGGCCGCGAACGGCCCGTTGAGCCCGTTGGCGGCACCCGCTGTCGTCGTCCTCGTGGCCGGCCAGTTGCCCCACGGCAGGTCGTCGTTGAAGGTGCTGGCGAAGTTGTGCATCGCCGTCCCGATGTTCTTCAGGTTGTTCTGGCTCGTGCTCCGGGCCGCGGCGTCGCGGACCTTCTGCACGGCCGGCAACAGCAGGCCGATGAGGATGGCGATGATGGCGATCACCACCAGCAGCTCGATCAGGGTGAACGCCCGGCGGCGGGCCGGCGTACGGGGGAGACTCATGAGACCACTCCTTGACGGGGACGAAGAAAAAGAAAGAAAACGTATCGTGCGGGAGGGAACCCTCCCGGGAACGACCGAAATTAGCCCGACGGACTCCGAAGTTTTCGATCCGTCGAGGGAGTCGCCGAGGGCCGACAGATTGAGAACGTTTCGTTCGACCTGAGACTTGTCATACCGCATCGGGAGAGTTGCCGATTCGACTCACCGCAGGTCTCGTCGGAAAACAGCTACCGGACCGAACCCGTTCGAGCGACCGCTTGACATGCACTGGTCGCTCACTCGTCTCTGATGTTATCGACCTTTCTCGTGCGGCAGCAAGTACAAAGTTTGGAAAACGTGATGAGGGCCGTTGATTCCGAGGAGGACTCGCCGCCCGCTCGCAAAGTTGTGGCTCATTCCGACCCCGGACCGGGTGGGGCGGCTGCGGGAGGGCCGAGCCAGTCCGCCAAGTTTTCCTCCAACTGCTGGGCGAAGCGGCTCCGCGGCATGACCCGGTCGCACCCCGCCTCCCGGGCCGCCTTGAGGGCGGCGGCCTCGACGTGCGAGCCGAAGGCGGTCGTCCGCGGCATCGCGGGGCACGCCGCCCGCAGGCCGGCCAGCAGCTCCGGCAGGTCGAGCGACTCGTTCTGCAAGTCGAGGAGGACGCCGGCGGGCGGGCCCGCCGTCGCCATCGCCAGGAGCGCGTCGGCGGTGCGGGCCTGCCTCACGGCCAGGCCGCGGGCGCGGGCGGTGGCGGCAACGCGGCTGAAGAAGATGAGGTCGTCCGTGAGCATCAGGCCGGCGGGGGGAGTGGGGGTCACTTCTTCGCCCCCAACCCACGCGCTTCGAGAACGAGGTCGATGGCCTTCGTCAGCCCCTCGTCGTTCTTCTTCTCCTTGAACGCCGTCAGGAGCGTGGACTTGAGCTTGTCGCCGAAGTCCTTCGGGAAGAGGGCGGCCGCGTCCGGGGTGACGTCCACCCACACGAACCCGGGGCTCTTGCAGACGAGGACGAACACGCCGTTCACCTTCTCGGCCGCGACCCGCTCCTTGCCGACCTCGCGGAAGTACTTCAGCCGCTCGGTCGGCGACATCCCCTTCACCTTGTCGGCGTCCTTCGGCGGGGCCTCCAGCGTCTCGACCACGAAGTCCGTCTTCTTCTCCTTGAAAAGCCGGTCGGCGGCCGGCTGGAGCTTCTTCCACGCCTCGTCGCCGAAGAACTTGGCCGGGTCCTTGCTCGCCACCGCCGCCTCGCGGCCGGGCTTCTTCGCGGGCGGCTCCTTGTCGCCGTCGGCGCTCGTGCGGAGCGTCTGCACCGACCGCCGGTTTACGAGCTTGCGGACTTCGGTCACGTCGATGAACGTACTCAGGAGCTGGGCGTCGACCGCCCCGCCCTCGGTCACGCCGACGAGGTCGCCGCGGTCGTTCACCAGCGGCCCGCCGCTGTCCCCGGGGTTGGTCGCCGAGTCGGTCTCGACCACCTTGACCTCGAACGCCGCCACCGTCTTCTCGTCGAGCTTGGCCTTCCACCGCTTGCCGTACACCTGCCGCACCTTGCCCGGCGTGTAGACCCACAACGCCCCGCTGCGGCCCGGGTTGCCGACCGAGTGGACCGACTGGCCGGGGTCCGGGCTGTCCTTCGCCAGCGGCAGTTCGGGCACCCCGTTCGGCACGCGGTCGAGGCGGATCAGCGCGAGGTCGGCCTGCTTGTCGAGTTCGAGGACTTCGCCCTCGATCCCGAGCTTGCCGCGGCGCTCGGTGTAATACTTCTTGTCCGAGATCGCCTTCTTGTTCTCGTAGACCGGGAAGTAAACGGTCGCCTTCTTCACGTCCCCGACGACGTGATAGTTGGTGAGGACGAGCCGCCGCCCGCGGTCCACGAGCGACCCGCTGCCGGTGGCCGACCGCCCCGCCCCGCGGTCGGAGATGACCCACACGGTGGACTGCAGCACCTTCTGGTAAACCGTGGCCCCGGTGTCGGGCGGCGGCTCCGTGGTGGGCGTGGCCTGGGCCGGGGCGAACGCGGGGGCCGCGAGAAGGGCGGCGACGGCGAGGAGACGGCGGGCGGGCATGGGGGCCTCGTCGGGGAAGCGGGGCGTGGGGACCGACCCGCCGGCATTGTACCCCCGCGGGGCGGGCGGTGCCACGCGGCGGCCCTATCTTGTGGGGTGGAACCGACCCCCCACCCCCGCGGACTTCTCCCATGCCCGAGCCGCTGCGTTGCGCCCCGCCGTCCGCCCTCGTCGCCGGGTGGGACTTCAGCACCGGGGCCGTGAAGGCCCTGGCCTTCGACCTCGCCGGGGCCGTGGTCGCCGAGGTGCGGCTGCCGACCGACCTGTGGACGGCCGGCGGCGTGTCGGAGTTGAACCTCCTGCAACTCGAAGGGCAGGCCCGGGCCAGCACCCGCGCCCTCGCCGCCCGCCTCCGCGAATTGGGCCGCCTTCAAGACTGGCTCGTCGGCGGCATCTCGGCCACGCACCACACGGCCGGCCGGATCGACGCCGACGGCAACCCGGTCCGCCGGGCCGTCTGCTGGAACGACCAGACGCTCGCCGCCTACCACGCCGCCGGGCTGGCCCGCCTCGGCGGCCCCGACGTGCCGCGAGACCTGACCGGCGGCCCGTGGGCGGTCCGCTACTCGCTCAGCCACCTCGTAAAGGACGAAGCCACGCTCCCCGAAGCCGACTGGCGGCGGACGCGGTGGACGCTCCCGCACGGCCCGCTCGCCGCAGGCTACCTCACCGGCCGCTTCGGCGTGACGAGCGTGTCGTCGGCGGCGTCCACGGGAATCATGGACCTGCGGACGAACGAGTGGGCCCCCGGGATGCTCGCCGCCCTCGCCCGCCCGGAGTACCGCGACCTCGCCGCGAACAACCTCCCGCGGATCGTGGACGCGAACGAGCCGGTCGGGCCAATCTCGGAGTCGGTGGCCCTCGACGCCGGTCTCCCCGCCGGCGTCCGCCCGCTGGTGTTCCCGACGCTCGACGACCAGGCGGCCGGCCTCATCGGCGGCGGGGCGGTGGACGCCGGCCAGGTCGCGGTCATCCTCGGCAACTCGGCCGTGGTCAACTCGTCGTCGGCCGACCTCCCGCGGGCCGGCTCGCTCGACGCCATGAAGCTGAACTGGGGCCCGTACCTCTGGATGCGGTGCTACTCGAATGGGGCTCAGTTCCTCGACACGGTCGTCGGCCCGAACCCCGACTGGCCCACGCTGGAAGCCGCCGCCCGGGCGGTGCCGCCGGGGTGCGGGGGCGTCTCCGTGCTACCGTTCGTGCTGTCCGAGCCGTCCGTCGGCGTGTTCGCCCCGCGCGTCCGGTGGACGCCCGACCTGCCGGCCGACCCCGGCGTGCGGGTGCGGGCGGCGTTCGAGGCGCTGGCGTACCTCATCGCGCTGGCGGTGCGGGAGCACGAGGCGGCCGGGCAGACGGTGACGCGGGTGACGGTGTCCGGCGGCATCGCCCGCTCGGAGCTGATGGGCGAAATCCTGGCGAGCGTCCTAAACCGCCCGCTCGAACGGCTCGTGTCGGCCGAAGGCCCGGCCCTCGGGGCGGCCGCCGCGGCGCTCGCCGGCTACGAGACGCACCTGCGGCGGGCGAAGGGGATCGCCGACCCGTTCACCGCCGCCGACGCCGTGGCCGCGATGGTGAAATTCCGCACCCCGGCGGCCCCGCGGGCGGAGTGGGTGGGGGCTTACCACACGGGGTTAGCGGCGTTCGAGACGGCGGTGCGGACGGAAGCTTGAAAGGGCCGAATCGCTCCGACGGGCGTCGAAGTGCCCCCGGATTCTCCCGCATTCATGACGTGCGGTTCGCCCCGTCCGCCGGCCGGTGAACGGCTTCCGATTCCCGCTCCCACTCGCCCCGGTAAAGCGGGAGCTCCGCCTATTTCCACGCCGACCGCCGGCTCCGACCTTGCACCGCCCTCATTCGACCTTGTCGGGTTTCTCGTCGTCCGGCTCGTGCGTCTCCAGCTTGAACGGCTGCCAGACGTGCGGGCGGGCCAGCGGCTCGATGTGCAGCACCGCCTCCCCCTTCTGGAAGATGCGGAGCGTGCCCGACGACTGGCTGACGCAGAAGGCGATGGCGTTCGTCGCCCGGCTCACGCCGGCGGCGGCCATGTGCCGGCTGCCGAACCCCTTGCTCACCGTCACCCCCTCGGCCCGCACGTTCAGGTGCAGGCACGCGGCCTCGGCGATGCCGTCGCGGCTGATCAGAATCGCCCCGTCGAGCTTGGCGATCTCCTTGATCTGCTCGCGGACCGCCTTGTCGCGGATGTCCCGCTCGGCCCGGGTGTACCCGCGGAATGGGTTGAAGTTCTGGAACCGCGACAGGCTCAACACCTTCCGCGTGTCGCCGACGACGAGGATGGTGCCGATCGGCTGCCCCTCGCGGCCCTCCCGCCCGACTTCCGCGGCGAGGTCGACGGTGGCCCGCAGCACGTCGAGCGGCACGGCCTTGCCCAGCACCCGGAGGTCCTGCGGGGTCATCCGTTCGAGGTGTTCGCCGAGGTGGATGACACTGAGCGTATCGACCGGCTCGGGGGCGTCCTCGTAGGTGGCGATGCCGTTGTAGAGGACGACGACGTGGGCCCCGGGCTGGAGGTCGTGGTCGGCCACGGCCTTGAGGAGCGCCGAGTTCATCCGCTCCTGGGTCGGCACCGGCTCTGGGTCGAGGTCGATGACGGTCCAGTCGGGGTTGTCGGCGAGCGGGCGTGTGAGGGTCGGGTTCTCGGCCGCCACGAACTTCCGGCAGCCGACGAGCAGGCGGCCGACGGCCGGCCAGTCGAGGGCCGTTTCGGTGAGCACGAGGACGGCGTCGGCCTGCAAACCCTTGACGAGGTCGCGGGCCGCTTGGATGAGCGAGACCGTCTGGAGCGGGAGACTCATGGGACCGCAATCGGAAGTGAGTGGTTGGTCGGGCGGCCGACGGAACGACCCTGCCCACGAGATGCCGCCCACCAAAGGCGGAAGTAGTTACTCTACTTGTCCTTCTTCGCCGGTTGTTTCGGCCCCTCGCCGGCGTCGGTGATGGTCTTGACGTTCTCGGCGTGGCCATCCGGGTAACGCACCTGCACGGACTCGTACTGCCCCTTTCTGTACGGAGCCTGGACGTAACAGACCGGGATGGGCATCAGGACGGCGGCCCACATCCCGGGCAGCGTGGACAGGGTG
>JANPKP010000510.1:0-2018 GCA_031426095.1 Gemmataceae bacterium | reverse complement strand
CGATCCTGCTCCATCAAGGCCCTGCGGCAGGCGAGCAGGTTCCGTTCTTCCGGAACCACCTCCGAGACCATTCACTTTAGCCGATGTTAGATGAACTTGTCGACTAGCTCCACCCTGTACAGATAGACCTGGCTGACCGGCATGAACCCCTTGATGCCGTTCACCTCGATCAGGAGCCCGGTCTTGTTCTTGTTCACGCCCGTGACTTTCGCCTCCACGATCATGCCGACGGATACCGTGGACCAGTCGGTAATCTGCTGCACGGCCCCCTGGCGGGTGAGGACGAGCAGGCCGTTGGCGGCGTCGTACCGCTCGATGTCGAACTCGACCTCGTCGCCGACCTCGGGCCGGCGGTCGAACTGCTCCATCGGCAGCACCCCCTGGCCGCGGCCGCCGGGCACCTCGATGAACACGTCCTTGCCGTGGACGCCGGCGACGACGCCCTTCTTCTTGCCCCGCATCGACGCCGCCGAGGCCGCGTTGGGCCGGCCGCCGGGGCCGGTCTGGGCGACCGTGTTCGACACGTCGAACCCGGCCATCGCCGCCTCCAGCTCGGCCTCGATCATGGCGTCGAGGTCTTTGCTGTTGGGCTTGAGCGGGGCGAAGTCCTTGCGGTCGAGCGACTGCGGGGTCCCCCCCTGGTTCGGGGTCCGCTCGCCCTTGGGGAAGGGGGGACGGCCGCCGCCGCCGAACGACCGGCTGGCCCCGCCGGGCCGGGCCGGGCCGGGCTGCGGCGGCCGACCGGGGCGGCCCTGGAATTCGCCGGACCGTTGACCCTCTGGCGACGCGGGGGCCGGGGACGGCGTGGGAGCCGGGCCGGCGGGAGCGGGGGTCGGATCCGGGGTGTTCGCGTCGCTCATGGTCGCCTCGATGCAACAAAGCCCGCCCGTGGCCACGGGCGGGCTTCGGGAGATTCCTCCCCTCAACTTATCAGTCGGCGAAAACCCCGGCAACCGAACCGGCCGGGCGGCCGCCCGTTCGTAGAATGCGACCCCATGCGCCCGAACCGCCGGCTCCTCTGGAACGTGCTGAAGTCGGCCCTCGCCCTCGCGGTGGTGGCGGGCGTCGGCTTCCAGTTCTACAAGGTGCTCACCGCCCTCGACCCCGCCGACCTGCCGCACGACATCCGCTGGGGCAGGCTCGTGCCCGCCGGGCTGCTTTACCTCGGGGCGCACACGCTCTGGGGGTCGTTCTGGGTGCGGCTCCTGCGGAGCCAGGGCGTTCACGTGGGGTACGGGCTGGGGCTGCGGGCGTACTTCGTGAGCCAGTTCGGGAAGTACGTACCGGGCAAGGCGTGGGTCATCTTCCTCCGCGTCGGCATCCTCCGGCCCTACGGTGCCCACCCGCTGCCGGTCGCGGTCACGGCGACTTACGAGACCCTCACGAGCATGGCCGCCGGGGCGATGCTCGGGGTATTCCTCCTGCCGTGGCTCGGGGCGGTGCCGGATGAGATTTCGGGGAACGTGGCCGCCCTCGCCGGCATCGCGGCCCTGCCGCTGGTGATCGTGGTGCTGCATAAACTGGTCGTGCGGGTGGCCTCGAAGTCCCGCGGGCCGGATGCGCGGCCGCTCAGGAGCCCGTCGTTCGCGCTCCTCACGGGCGGCCTCTTGCAGGCGGCGTGCGGGTGGTGTCTGCTGGGGCTAAGCCTCGGGCTCACCGTGCGGGCCGTCGCCCCGGACCCGCCGCCGTGGACCGGCCCCGCGTTCCTCGCCGACCTCGCTGCCGTGGCCCTGTCCTACGTCGCCGGGTTCGTCATCCTCGTCGCCCCCGGCGGGCTCGGGGCCCGCGAGTACGTACTGACGAAGGCGCTCGGCTTCGAATTCGCCACGGCTCTGGGGACGACGAAGGCGGCCGGCCTGGCGGTCGTCATCGCCCTCGTCCTGCGGCTGGCCTGGACCGCCGCCGAGGTGGCCGTCGCCCTTGGTCTGTACGCCTGGAAGCCCTCCCGCCCCGCGCCCGCTCCCCCCGCCGCGGCCCCGGAAACCTCCCATGCCTGGGGCGGCCCCCCCCCCCCCCCC
>JANPKP010000509.1:0-3410 GCA_031426095.1 Gemmataceae bacterium | reverse complement strand
GGTCCGCGTCGAGGACCACCAGGGGCTCGCGGACCGTCTGGACGATCCCGTCGGAGAACGCCCGCGCGTCCTCCACCCCCTGCACCAGCCGCTGGCGTTCGCTGACGTCGCAGAAGATCACGACCGCCCCGACGACGGTGCCAGCGGCGTCCCGGACGGGGGCGGCACCGTGGTCGATCCGCCGCTCCCTCCCGTCCCGGGCGATCAGGACGGTGTGGTCGGAGAGGCCGACGGCCGTCCCGGCGAGCACACCGGCTATCGGATCCGGAATGGGTTCACGGTCGGCCTCGTTCTCGATGCGGAAAACGCGGGCGATGGGATGGCCCGCCGCCTCGTCCAGCGGCCACCCGGTCAAGGACTCGGCGACCGGGTCCTTGTACACCACCAGGCCGAGGGTGTCGGTGACGATGGTCGCGGCACCGATGTCGCCCAGGGCGGACGCGATCCATTCCGCGGGCACCGGTCGGGGCTCCTGGTGTGGGGGCATCGGGTCGTACCTCCTGCACCGCCCAACACGGCCGGCGACGAGTCGTCGCGGGGCGTTCCGCGGAGTTGATGGGCCGGACGCCGTGCGCACGGCGTCCGGGAGACTCAATGTACCACGAGTTTGCCGGTACTCCCACGCCCCTGCGCGTGATTCGGGCCGGCCGCGGATGCGGCCGGCCCGGCGAGGTGAGGCGTCGGTCACCAGTCCGTCACTTCTGGGCGGCCATCTTGGCCATCTCCCGACAGGAGGCCGCGCACTTCTTACACGCCTCGGCGCAGGCCTTCATCTCCGGCGAGCTGGCGGACTTCTCGCACGCCGCGGCGCACTCGTCGCAGCACTTGGCGCAGCACTCGCACGCCGCCGGGCAGAACGGACTCTGGCGGGCACAGAGGGTGACGCACAGCTTGCAGCACTCGGCGCAGTCGGCGCAGCTCTGCGCCGACCGGGCGTGGTCCTTCTTGCCGTCGGCCAGCTGCGTGAGACAGTACCTGAAGCATGAGTCGCACTGCAACTGGCAGTCGGCGCAGACCTTCGCGCACGCGGCGTAGTGCTTCTCGTGGCCCGCGGTGGGCTTGTCCTCGGCGCGGGCCGAGGGGGCGGTCCACCCGGCGAGGGTGGGCAGGACGGCGAACGCAGCGAGAGCGAACAGACGCGTCATTAGACTTCTCCGGGAGCAGAGGTACGGGACAGCACAGCGACCCGCCCAGATGCGGACCGCTTCACTGTTCGGGTGGCGGCCATCGATACCGCGGGGTGCGAGTCGGGCCGGCGGACGCACCTGCTATGGCACCAGACCGGCGGGGGATTCTCACCGTCGCGGGGGCAAGGGGCCGCCCGTGAGTGGGGTTCGATTTCGGTCGCCCGGCACGAGCCGGACGGAACGTGGGCGGCACTGGAGGTGGCGGAAGGGACGCACAGGGCGGCTCGCCGCCGGGAGGCAGGGGGCCTCGCCCGCATCTCCCGTAGGGTGTAGCCCTTTGAAGAAGTCGGCGAACCGGGTCAGCACGCCGACGATGACGCCCACGACGCCGGGTGCGTCTCGCCACAACGACAGGTCAACCCCTTGCGTCGCCGAGGCGCGGTGGGTTGCGTCCGTTCCGACCGCCCTGACGGCCACGACCAAGAGTGGGGCCTTGTTGCCCCGCGGCTGTTTCCTCAGCGACAGGGCCAGTGCCTGCCCGTCCACACCGGGGGTCGCGAAGTCCACCACGACCACGTCCGCAGGGGCCGCGGCCGCGACCGGAGGGCCACGTCCGCCGACAGGAGGGCCACGTCCGCGTTCCCGGCCACCTGGACGGCGAACCCGCGGCCGTCGAGACCGGGTCCGTCGCACCAGGCCGAGTCCGCGGTCACGATGAGGACGCTTAGTTTCGGTGCCGTCATCTTCGTACCCGGCCCGTGGCACGGGCGAGCGCCTCACCCCCGAACTCCGTGCCGCGGATGTTTTTTATTGTCACCGGTCCGCGGTCTTCGGCGGACGGAACAAAGGCAAGAGTGGGTCATCAATTTTGAACTCCCGGCGTCGGGGAAACCCCGACGCACCGCGACGTTGCCTCTAATCGCCATTCAGGCAGGCATTAAAAAGGCGGACGGGGCATTTTTGGGGCAAGTGACGAGAGAGGGCAAGCGACTCGAGTGACGGCCGCGTTAGAGAGGGGCGAGACGTGGCGGGTAAACGAGAAGGCCCGGCAACTCTGCCGGGCCTTCTGCTGCCCCCTTAGCGGCGGGGGTTCACACGATGATCGTCGCGGAGGAATTGTACGCGACGGGACCGAAGCCGGTGCCACCGAGAAACAAACTGGTCCGGCGGGCCAACATCCCGTCCGGCGCCTGCCGGTCGATGTGCGGAACCGTGACCGAAGCCGACGCCGCCCGCCGGGTGGCGTCGATCCGGCTCGACTCATCGGCCCGTTCGCCACGTCGGAAGAGGACCACGACAACCCCGAAGTGGTCGGGTGACAGGACCGCTCAAGCAACCCTCGGAGGGCCCTGAGCTTCGCCTCCCGGTCCGGGTCCTTCGGGCGGATGGTCGGGCGGGGTCGCCGCCAGACCAGCCCGGCGTCGTGCTGCCACCGGCGGACAGTCTCCCGCCCGACCCGAATCCGGTAGTCCTCCCGAAGGATCACCGCCGCCGCCTCGCACGACCACCGGCTGCGGGCGAACCGGAACTGCGTGGGCGAGACGGTCAGCACCCACCGGACTACGAGTGACGCCCAGACGTGGACGTCGGACCGCGGCCGCCCCCGTGGCCGCCCGAGGATGGTATCGACCCCCTCCCGCTCGTAACGCCGCTTCCACCGGCTGATGGTGCTAAACGAGCAGAACAGGACGGCGGCGATCGTGGTCCACGGGTGCCCGGCGTCCAGCAGCAGGAGAACGTGGGCGTGGAGGCGGACGTCGGGGTCAGCGGACCGGCGGAAGTGCCCCAAGAGGGCGTTGCGGTCGGCCGAGGGGATGCAGATACTTGACACGGCTCGGCTCCCGCCGGAGATCGACCGGTGCTCCACCGGATAGGGAAGCAATCACGGACTGAACCTCCGGGTTGCAATTCAGCATGTGTTAGAAGGCGATGGTCCTCCTCGGCATGCTCAAGCACCTCACACCGTTCGACCTCAAATGAGCTTCAAGAATCGCCTCTTTACTACCCGCTGCCTGGTACGGCGTCCGGGCACAGTGGCCGCCGGCTACACTCCTCGAACCTCTGAACCGACCCTTCCGACTGCAGTTTCGTTACTTGTCGTTCTTCGCCGGCTTTTTCGGCCCCTCGCCGGCGTCGGTGATAGTCTTGACGTTCTCGGCGTGGCCATCCGGGTAACGCACCTGCACGGACTCGTACTGCCCCTTTCTGTACGGAGCCTGGACGTAACAGACCGGGATGGGCATCAGGACGGCGGCCCACATCCCGGGCAGCGTGGACAGGGTG
>JANPKP010000508.1:0-7253 GCA_031426095.1 Gemmataceae bacterium | reverse complement strand
GGCGGCCGGGGCCGGCGGCCGCACCGGCGGCGGGGACAGTTGCGAGGCCGCCGGCGGGGAGAACGCGGGGGCCGTCGCGGTGGGGGCATACGGCGCGGCCGGCACCGGGGCCAGCGGCGGGGGAACCGCGTCCTTCGACTTGCCGCCGAACACCCGCGCCGCGAAGCCCGGCTTCTTCACCGGCTCCGGGGTCGCGGTCGGCTCCAGGGCGGCGGCCGCGGCCGGGTCGGCGGCCGGCTTGGGGGCGAACGGCCGCCACGGCTTCTGGGCCGTCGTCACGGTCGAGCCGGCCGGCGGGTTGAGCGTCGGCAGGGCGGCCAGCGGCATCGCCCCGAGCGGGTCGACCTCCCGCGGGCGGGCCCGGGGCAGGCCGGCGTCCTTGCCGGTCGGCCCCCGCCCGCCCGCCGCGTCCACCGACCCGCCGACCCCGCGGTCGACCATCACGAACGTCTCCCCGGTGGCCTGGTCGCGGACCTCCGTGTGGACCTTCCCGTCGGCCAGCCGGTGTGACTTGATGACCGTCACCCGGCGGTCCGGCCGCGACGCCGACTTGAGGACGATCACGTCGTTCGGCTGGCGGGTGAGGCCCCCGACCGTGGGGGCCGTGGGCAGCGCCGCGGCCTGGGCGTGGGCCGGGGCCGCGGTCCCGGCCGCCAGCCCGGTCCCCGCCACCGCCGCCAAGACCGCCCGCTTCCAAGACCACCGGGACATGACTGCTCCTCCGTGCGGACCGACCCCCCGCCGCCTGCCATGACGACGGAGGACGACCGGGCTTACCACAAGGATCGGCCGACGGGGTTGTGCCGGTTGAGCCGGACTTCTGGGGGAACCCGCCCGCCGGGCGAAGGTGGGGAAGCTCTGCCGGTCGGGCAGGGAGCCGGCGGGGCGGCGGGCGTTCCCGGATTTTACCGCATCGGAGGGGGTACGCTTTCCCCATCCACCCGCGGGCGAACGGGATCGGGAAACCGCTACCGCATCGGCCGGTAACGCGGGGGGATTGGGAGAGTCTGCCAGCAGGCGCGCCACACGGTCGAGTCGGGAGCCGCCGTCCCCCCGCCCCCTCACGGCTGCTTGAACGGCGACAGGTGCCCGTAATGCACCTCCACCGTCAGCGCGCTCAGGGCGGTCGCCGTCAGCCGGTCGCCGGCCTTGCCCGGCGGGGCGACGCTGCCGTGGGCCGGCCCGTCCGCCCGGACCTGGAGGGCGGCCGCCACGTCCGTCACCGCCGGCTTCCACCGTCGCGCCCACGCCTCCCCGCCCCGGCGGCGGACGGCGACGGCGGCGAAGTACGCGAACTCCGGGTTGAACCGCTCCGCCGTGGGGGCACAGTCGGCCAGGTTGTCGGTGGCGGCGACGAACCACGGGTCGTCCGCCCAGACGCCGCCGGCGAGCATCCGGGCGGCGACCCCGCCGGAGGTCGCTGCCGTCGCCACCCCGGCCGGCCAGCGGGGGCTCGGGCGGAACAGCGTCTTCCCCGGGCCGGTCGCCACCGCGTCGAGGTACCCGCCGGCCCGGCCGAACGCCCGGGCGTTGACCCCGCGGCCGTTCGTGTCGGCGAGGCTCCGGTCGGCGGACGCGAGGGCCTGGACCGCCCACGCGGTGGAAACCGTGTCCGACCCGAAGCCGGGGTTCGCGGCCCACCCGCCGTCGGGCTGTTGGGCCGCGGCGAGGAAGTCGGCCGCCTTACGGGCCGGCCCCCGCAACGCCGCGTCGCCGGTGACGGCATACGCCTCGGACAGGGCGAGGAGCGCCCACGCGGTGCCGGCGGTAGACAGGCAGCCGAACCCGCCGTCGGCCTGTTGTGCGGCGCGGAGGGCCTTGAGCCCGGCGGCGACATTCGTCCGATATTTCTTAGCGAACTTGTGCGTCTCACCGGCGGCCAGGAATGGGAGGAGGGCGAGCCCCGTCGCGGCCGCCGTGTCGGCCTTCCGCGCGCCGTCGTCGAACGCCCACAGCCCGTCGGACCGCTGCTGTTGCTTTAGCCAGTAGAGCGCCCGGCCGATCGTGTAGTGATCCTGCGGGCCGCAACCCGCCGATTCGAAAAACCGCCTCACCTTTTCGTCGGGGGCGGCCGGCGGGAGGGCGATGGGGTCGTCGATGGCGCGGGCGGGGCCGGTCGCCAGCGCGAGGGCGGCGGCCGCGAAGCGGCGGCGGGTGAGAAGGGGCGTCACGTCGTTACTTCCCTCGGTCGGGGCCGGCGTGGTCGGACAGAGTGTTTCAATTGGCCAAGCCGGGGTCGAACGCGGGGTTGGGTTCTTGTGGCCCGGGCTTCCAAGACCGGGGTCGTGGAACAGCCCGGGCCAGGATGCCCGGGCCACGAGATCGAATGGGCCGCCCGGCTCACGAGTCGTTGGACGCCGCGGGGGCCGGCGGGGTTCCCGTCACGGGGCCGGCCGCTCCAATTCCTTCAGCCCGTCGGCCCCGGCCCGCTTGTAGAGCGGGGGGTGGCGGTAGTACACCTCGAGCGTCAGCAGGCTCAGACACGTCGTGCCCAGGCGGCCGCAGTTCTTGCCGATCTGGCCGTTGTCGGCGTCCCAGCTCCCGCCGGCGGCGTCGTCCTTCTTGGCCTGCGACTCGATGAGCATGTCCCGCATCATCGGGTTCCACTGCACGTGCCAGAAGTCGGTCTCGTAGAAGCGGACCACCTGGGTCGCGTAGTAGTAGTAGTACATGTCGAAGAAGGCCTTGCGGGGCGGGCGGGTCATCAGCCCCTTGACGCCCTCGGCCATGCCGGCGTTGCTCGGCCCCCAGCCGCCCTCGCTGTACCGGCACAGGAGGCCGACGGCCGTCAGCGACGTGCCCGGCCTGCCGGGGCCGTCGCGGTACCCGTAGGTCGCCTTCAGTTCGCCACCGCTCACCTTGTCGAGGTAACCATTGACGCGGTCCAGCACCTTGTCGTTCACGGTCAGGTCTTTACAGAGCTTGGCCGCGTGGAGGGCCTGGACCTGCCAGCCGACGATCGACGTGTCGCCGTCGGACTTCGCCTGGTAGCCCCAGCTCCCGTTCGCTCCCTGGGCGTCCTGGATGAAGTCGACGGCCTTCTGGGCCGGGCCCTTGAGGGCGGCGTCGCGGGTCATGCCGTACCCCTCGATCAGGGCCAGGGCGGCGATGCCCTGGTCGTACATCGTGTGGCCCGCTTGGGGCGCGACGCCGGACAGGCCGAACCCCCCGTCGGCGGCCTGGAGCCTGACGAGGGCCTTGAGCCCGAACGCGACCGCCTTGCCGTAGAGCTTGCTGTCCGCGGGCACCTGCCCGGCCCCGAGAAAGGGGAGGAGGGCCAGCCCGGTGGCGGCCGCCGTGTGCCCCCCGCCTGCCCCGTCGAAGTTCCACGTCCCGTCGGCCTTCTGCCGCCTGGCCAGCCATTCCAGCCCGCGGGCCACGGCCGCCTCGGACGCCTGGTTCCCACCGCCGGCCTCCAGGAGCCTCAACTTGTCCGCCCCCCGCCGGCAGGAAAACGCCTTCGCCGGCTCCGGGTTGGCGTCGGGCGGGACGGGGGCCGCGCCGAGGGCGAGGGGGACGAACAGGCCGGCGAGTGCGGCACGGGCGAGGCGGGACATGGACGGGCCTCCGGAGGCGAACGGGTGGGCGGACACCGGAGGCGAGTATACGCGACGGGCGGCCCCGTGCGTAGGCGGGACACGGGACACGGGACACGGGACACGGGACACGGGACACGGGACACGGGACACGGGACACGATCCCACATGCGGGCGGGTTCAACAGGTCCGTTCTTCCCCGTGTCCCGTGTCCCGTGTCTCCTTACTTCCCCGCCCCCCGGCACGCCCCCAGGGCGATCACCGCCTGGGCCGTCGCCACCAGCGGCTCGTTCTCCCGCACCAGTTCAATCGGGTTCGCCCAACTGCCGTCGGGCCGCTGCCGCTTCACCAGTTCCGCCTCCAGCGCCGCCCACGGCTTGCCGTCGCCCTCCTTCGTACCGAGGAGGGCGAACGCATTCACCACGGCCGCCGCGTAGTAGAAGTACACCGCGTCCCGGTTCCGCTCGGCGGCCGGGGCGTAGGTGCCGGGGTGGGCGTCCGCCCGGAAGTTCTTCCGGAGCCAGTCGCCGGCCGACGCGGTGGGCAGGCCGCACGCCCACGACGCGATCACCCCGTCGGCGGTGGTGCTGCCGTAGGAGTGGAAGCGGGTCGGGTCGTCGGCCGGGGAGCCGGCCTTGTTGCGGGCCGGGTCGTCGTAGATGAAGTGGAACCCGCCGTCCGCGTTCTGGCAGCGGCGGACGAACACGGCCGCCGTCTCGAACGTCTTCGGGTCGGCGTGCCCGGCCGCCTTCATCGCCCGCAGCGCGAACGCGGTGGCCGACAGGTTCGACTCGACGAGAGGCGGGGCGAAGCGGCCGGCGGCTGGCTTTCGGGGAACGGTGCGGCAATAGCCCCAGCCGCCGTACTCCTTGTCGTCCGACGACCACCCGAGCTTCTCCGTGAGTTGCCGGTCGAGGAGGTACGCCAGCCAGGCGTCGCGGGCCTTCGCGTGGCGGGCGTTCTCGGCGTGCGACAGGGCGGTCACGCACAGGGCGGCGGTGTACGCCGGGTAGTCGAGCCCGTCGGGGCCGGGGTCGATGGTGCCGTCGGGCTTCGCCAACGCGGCGAGGTAGTCCGCCCCCTTGCGGCGGGCTTCGACGGGCGAATCCGGCGCGTGTTGAAGTGCGACGAGGACGAGCGGCGTGAGTGCCCGGCCGTCCTTGAATGTGGCGTAAACGTCCGACCGCCACGCCCCGTCCGGCGACTGCTGGGCGGCCAGGAAGGTGACTGCCTTCGGCAGCGGGTCGGCGGCCGTCGCGAAAGGGGAGAGGGGGAGAAGCGGAGACAGGGAGAGGACGAATGCGAGGCGGGACATGGGGAGGGCTCCGCGGCGGGCGGCGGGGTGGAAATGACAACGCCCACCCGGTGAGCCGGGTGGGCGTTGGTCCGGTTCAGACCCTTACTTTTTCTCCGTCGTCGCCGGCGGCGTCGGAGCCGGGGTGGCCGGCGGCGTCACGGCCGGCGTCGGGGTGGCCCCCTTCGGGGCGTCCGGGCGGACTTCGGTCTTGGCCTTGTTGAGGGTGTCGAGCGGGAACGGGGTGCGGTCGGCCATCAGCACCAGCAGGGCCCCGGCGGTGCAGAAGTTCTTGCCGGTGATGCAGTGGTGGCCGGCCCACGAGCCGTCCTTGTCCTGGGCCTTCTCCATCCCCTTCTGCATCTTCCCGTCCCACTCCTCCCACTCCTTGCCGCCCTTGACCACAAGCGTCTCGCTGATGTTCAGGAAGCTCAGGAACTCCTCCCCGCCGTTGGACCCGAACCCGGCCACGAACGCCGGGTCGTTGACGTTGGCGGCGAGCTGCTTCTGGACCGCGACGTTCTCCCCCTCGGCCTTCTCCAACTCGCCGAGCTTCCGCTGGGCCTCGTCCCGCTTCTCCTTCGGGGCGTTGGCGTCCTTGAGGATCTCCTGGGCCTTCTTGCCGTCCACCCGCAGGCCGTTCACCACGTCCTGGTAGTTGCTCGCCCCCTGGGCGATGCGGTACAGGTTGACCCCGGCGTCCCCGGCCGGCACACGGCCGCCAAGCCCGCCGGCCCCGCCGCCCGCGAACCCGGGGGCCGGCATCGCGCTGGCGGAGTCGAGCGCCCGGGTGACCCGCGGGGCGGCGGCCGCCGCCACCGGGTCGGCCGGCTTAACGCCGGCGACGGCGGGCACCTTCGTCGCCGGCAGGCTGGCGACCGGGCCGCTGGTCGGCGGCGTTGCGGTGACGACGCCGGCGGCCGGCGTGGTAACGGTCGCCGCGGGCAGCCCGGCGACGGCTTCGCCCGCCGGGACGCCGCCGACGGCCACCCTCGACTGCTCGGCGGCCCGGGCGAAGAACTGGGCGTCCACCTTCACGCCGTTCTGCTGGGCCCGGGCGATCCCCTTGTTCGCCACCGCCACCGACAGCACCGGGGCCCACCCGGCGTTGTTGGCGAACTGCCCCTCGGCCGTCTGGTGCTTGACGATCTTGTTCATCGTCTTTTCGAGGCACGCCGCCAGCCGCCGCTCGTCGGCCCCGGCCTTGCCCTTCATCTCGGCCAGCACGAGGTTGGCCAGGAAGGTGTCGATGTACGTGCCGATCTTGCTCTGGAGCTGGGTGTTCCGCACGTCGGTCACGTAGAGCGTGTCCTTGTCGGCCTTCTCGACCTTGGCGTACAGGTACGCCATCCCCTTCTTGACGGCGTCCTTGTACTCGCCCTCGGTCGGCGTGTTCCCGGCCCGGATCAGGGCGAGCAGGGTGATGCACGAGTTGCCCACGTCCGACGGGTCTTCCACGTCCTTGCCCTCGACGCGGCCGCCGCCCCCGCCGACGGTCGTCCGCCAGCCGCCGCCCTGGGCCCACCCGCCGTCGTCCTGCTGCGTCTTGACGAGGTACGCCAGCCCCTTCTTGACCGCCTCGGACATCGGCTTCGGCGTGACGGCCGTCCTGGTGGCGACCACCTCGTCGGTGAACTTGATCGGGTCGGCCGGGGGCGCGTCCGCCTTCGCGGCGGCCGCCGGCGGGGCGGGCGGGGCCGGCGGCGGCTCGGCCACCAGGTGGTTGACGCCGAACACGCCGGCGACGCCGACGGCCGTGGAGAACGCCAGGGGACGGAACCTTGTCTTCATCGCCAGCCTCCTGAGAAGGGCGAACGCGGGGAAAGGACTGCGGTCGGACCGACGGGACGGCACAGGGTGCGAAGCGCACTCTACCCGAACAGACGAGCGAGGGGGGTAACAGTTTGGTAACGGGCGGAGATCAGACCTGCGTCAGCAGCCGCAGGGCCTCGCGCATCGACGGGAAGGCCAGCTCGTCCGGGTCCACGTCCACGAGCGACCGCCACTCGATGCCCGTCACCTCGCCGTCCTCGAATTTGGCGTCTTCCGGGTTCACGGCCGTGGCGGTGAACACGAGGTCGCACACCGGGTACGTCACGTCCTTGTAGGTGTAACGGTTCGGGCACGACGTGAGGAACGCGACGTTCGTGAGTTCCAGCCCGACCTCCTCGCGGACCTCCCGCCGCAGGGCGGCCTCGGCCGTCTCGCCGACGTCCACGAAGCCGCCGGGGACGCCGAGCTTCCCCTTCGCGGGGTCTTTCGCCCGGCGGACGAACAGGGCGTGGCCGTCCGGGGCGAAGACGTAGGCGGCGGCCGCGACGGTGGGGTTGAAGTAGAAGACGAGCCCGCACGCCCCGCAGCGGAACGGCACCCGCCCGGCGTTGTCGGCGGCCCGGGCGGCCCCGCACCGGGGGCAGTGGCGG
>JANPKP010000507.1:0-4828 GCA_031426095.1 Gemmataceae bacterium | reverse complement strand
CCCCGCGGAGCGGCGGCCGTGGGTTGCGTGGGGGGGGAGCCCCAGGGGGGCTTATGCGAAAACGGCATGCCCCCCGGCGGGGCGACGGTGGTGACGGGCGCCCCGCCGGGGCTCAACGATTTTGGGGCGGCCCGTCCCTGGGGCTCCCGCCCCAGGCTACGAACGGCCGCCGCTCCGCGGCTCAGGCATTGGCGGTCGGTGGTGTTGGCGTCTGCGGCGTGGGGCTACGCCTCCACCGCGACGGGCTCGTCCGCCACAGGTACAGTTCCAGCCCCACGCCGATGCCGAGGATGACCACACTGAGCCACTGCGAGAGCGTCATACGCAGGCCGATGATGGCGTAGTCCGGCTCGATCCGGAGCGACTCGTTGACGAAGCGGTGGACCGCGTAGGCGACCAGCAGGAGCGTGAACAACTGGCCGTCGTGCCGGCGGAACGGGTAGTAGGCGAGCAGGAGGCCGATCAGCAGCACCATGCTCACCGTCTCGTACAGCTGCGTCGGGTAGAGGCCGATGGTCCGCGGCGAGAACGCCGGTAGGCCCACCTCTTTGCCGTCCCGCTGGACCGCGAGTTCGATGCCGTTCTCGCCGCGGGGCCACCGGCCGACGAGTTCGCCGAGCGTGTCGCGGGGGGTGGCGATCAGGCCGGCCGGGCCCTTCTCGTCCAGCGCCAGGCGGGCTTGTAGGAATGCGGTCGGCTGGTCGAACGCGGCGTGGGCCGGGCGGCGGCCGGCGGGCGGTTCGACGGCCGCCCCGCGTGCTTTCAGGAACTCCAGCCCGGCGGCCACCGCGTCCGGCGAGCCGCCGAGTTCGAGGACGGCGGCGTTCGCCTCGCCGTTCACCCGCACCACCCGGTCGCCCGGCTTCAGCCCCGCCGCGGCCGCCGCCGAGCCGGGCTCCACGGCCGCCACCACGGACCGCGGGTCGTCGTTGGCGTGGCGGTCGGCGAGGGTGAACCCGGTCGAGGTCTGGTACCCCTTCTTGAACACGAGCAGTTCGCGGGCCGGGGTCGGCAGCAGCGGGAAGTGGGCGGCCCCGAGCGGCACCGGGCACGTCGCCCCCTCGCACGCCACCTGCCCCCAGCAGCAGCCGTTGAGGTAACAGCCGATGCGGCCGATGGCGAGGCCCATCGCCAGCAGCGGGGCCACCGCGTCGGCCAACTGCCAGCCGTTGATCTTCATGCGGCGCAGGACGAACCAGTAGAAGAGGCCGTACCCGATGGCCCCGCCGAACGCCGACCCGTAGAAGACGATGCCGCCGTTCCAGATGCTCACGAACTCGACGAGCAGCGCCCGGGCCGACTTGTCCGGGTAGTCCATCGAGTACTGCACCATGTACAGCAGCCGTGCCCCGACGATGCCGGTGGCGAACAGGCAGATCGCCATGTCCTGGAACCGCTCCGGGGACAGCCCCGCGAGCCGGAAAGCCCGCCGCCCGCCCCACGCCACGACCATCACGAAGGTGACGAAGAGCATCGCCCCGAACGCCGTCAGCGGGTAGTCGACGAGCGGGACGGTGAAGAGGATTTGTCGCATGGGTCGTCCCGATGACAAGGTGACAAGGTGACAAGGTGACAAGGTGAGGGGTGACAAGTCGGGTTCACCGTGTCACCCCCTCACCTTGTCACCTTGTCATCGGCTACGGCACCGGCAACCCGTCGAGGACTTTCCGCACGACGGCGTCCGGCTTCAGGTCTTCGGCTTCGGCCTCGAAGGAGATCACGACGCGGTGCCGCAGCACGTCCGGGGCGAGGGCCTTCACGTCGTCCGGGGTGACGTACCCGCGGCCGGCGAGGAAGGCGTGGGCCTTCGCCGCCTTGTGCAGGGCGAGCGTCGCCCGCGGGCTCGCTCCTAGCTGAATCAGCCCCCCGATGTCCAGCCCGTATTCGGCCGGCTTCCGCGTCGCCCGCACCACGTCCACGAGGTACTGCTTCACCTTGCCGTCCACGTACACGGCGTCCACCGCCCGCCGCAGCTCGTCCAGGTCGGCGGGCGTGAGGACGGGCGACACGGCGGCCGGCCCGTCGAGCCCGCCCATGCGGTCGAGGACTGCCAGCTCCTCGGCCTTCGACGGGTAATCGACCAGCACCTTGAGCATGAAGCGGTCCACCTGCGCCTCGGGCAGCGGGTACGTCCCCTCCTGCTCGACGGGGTTCTGGGTGGCGAGGACGAAGAACGGGCGGGGCAGCGGGAAGGTCGTGTCGCCGACCGTCACCTGCCGCTCCTGCATGGCTTCGAGCAGGGCCGATTGCACCTTCGCGGGGGCCCGGTTGATCTCGTCGGCCAGCACCACGTTGGCGAACACCGGCCCCGGCTTGACGGTGAACTCGCCGGTCCGGGGGTTGTAGATCTGCGTGCCGACCACGTCGGCCGGGAGCAGGTCCGGGGTGAACTGGACCCGCTTGAAGGTGAGGTGCAGGGCGGCGGCCACGGTGCGGACGGCGAGCGTCTTGGCCAGCCCCGGCACCCCTTCGAGGAGGACGTGCCCGTCGGTGAGCAGGCCGACGAGCAGTCGGTCCACGAGCCGCCTCTGGCCGACGAGGACGCCGTCCACGGCCGAGTAGAAGGCGTCCAGCCGTGCCCGCTCCGACGGTTCGCTCATGGGGGCATGATACGGTGCGGGCGGGGATGAAAAAGGCACTCACCACAAAGGCACGAAGGGAAACCAAGAGAGATGCGGGGTTTTGAAACACTCCCCGTCTCCTTGGTCTTCCTTCGTGCCCTTCGTGCCCTTGTGGTGAAGTCCTCTTTTACTTCTCCACGGCCTTGATGCGGACGTTGCGGAAGGCCACCGGGCCGTGGTCGGCCTGGAGCATGAACGGGCCGCCGGCCACTTCCTTCCTGACGTAGTTCGAGCCGGTGTGCGTCAGCAGCTCCTGGTTCTCCTGCACCACCTGGCCGTTGAGGACGGCCTTCACCACCTTGGCGTTCTCCGTCTTCTTGCCGTCGGGGCCGAAGCGGGGGGAGCGCCAAACGATGTCGAGCGTCTGCCACTCGCCGGCCGGCTTGGCGGCGTTCACCTTCGGCGGGGTGCCGTGGTCGATGTGGTGGTACTTCGGCTTGTCCTCGGCGCGCGGGTAGATGCCGCCGAGGGAGTCGCCGTCGAGCTTGTCCAGCGGCAGCCCGGCGGTGTCGCGGATCTGAATTTCGTACATGGCGTGGAACTTGACCCCGGCGTTCGCCCCCTTGGCGATCAGGAACTCGACGTGGGCCTCGCAGTCCCTGTAGTCCTTCTTCGTGAGCAAGTCGGGCAGCCGGCCGGTGACGCCGTTCACCCAGATCGGCCCGCCCTCGACCTTCGCGGCCTTGAGCTTGCTGTCCTTCTTGGCGGCGTCGAGTTCCACCTTGTCGGTGGCGATCCACCCGGCGTCGAACTTCCTCCACACGTCCGGCTTCATCAGGTCGGTCCACCCGTCGGGCACGCCCGGGGCCGCGGCCGGGGCGGCGGGGTCGGCGGCCGCGACGAACGGCGTGGCGGCGAGTGCGAAGGCGAAAACGGAGAGGGTCGAACGCATCATCGGCTCCGGGGTGGCGATTTCGATTCCCGACGCGGGGGCGGTCCCTTATCATCAACCCCCGCCCGCCCGTCGGGAACCGCTTTTTTCGCCAACCCGGGAGGAATCTCCGTGCCCCGCCTCCGATTCTCCGCCGCCGCCGTCGCGGCCGCCCTGCTCGCCACCCCCGCTTTCGCGGCCGACGCCACCCCGGACGCGGGCCCCCCGCAGTGGGTCTTCTTCGGCACCTACACCGTCGGCAAGGGGCTCGAAAGCAAGGGCATCTACCGCTCGCGCTTCGACCCCGCGGCCGGCACCCTCACGGAGCCGGAGCTGGCCGCCGAGGTGGCCCAGCCGACGTTCCTGGCCGTCCACCCGACGCGGAAGTACCTGTACGCGATCGGCGAGGTGAACGCCGTCGGCGGGGTGAAGGGGGGCGGCGTCCACGCCTTCGGGCTTGACTCCGCGACGGGGAAGCTGACGCCGCTCAACAGCGCCTCGTCGGTCGGCCCGGGGCCGTGCCACGTCGTCGTCAACCCGGCCGGCAACATGATCGCGGTGGCCAACTACGGCGGCGGCTCGTCCGTGTTCTACAAGCTGGCCGACGACGGGAAGATCGGTGACAAGGTGGCCTTCTTCCAGCACGCCCGGGAGGGGGACGCGAAGCCCGGCCAGAAGCCGCCGCACGCCCACTGCTCCGCCTTCCTGCCGGACGGCAAGTTCGCCCTCGTCAACGACCTCGGGCTCGACCGGGTGAAGGTGTTCGCGGTCGACGCCGCGGCCGGCAAGGTGGACGACGCCCCGGCCGACATCGTGCTGCCGCCGAACGCCGGCCCGCGGCACGTCGCCCTCACGCCCGCGGCCGACTTCGCCTACGTGTGTGGCGAACTCGACTCGACCGTGAACGTGGTCAAGCTCGACCCGGCGACCGGCAAGGGCGAGGTGGTCCAGTCGCTCTCGACGCTCCCGAAGCCGGTGAAGGGGAACTCGACGGCCGAGGTGGTGCGGCACCCGTCGGGCAAGTTCGTGTACGTCTCGAACCGCGGGCACAACAGCGTCGCCGCCTTCAAGGTGGGCGACGACGCGAAGCTCACGGCCGCCGGCCACATCACGGGCGACATCAAGGTTCCCCGCAACTTCAACGTCGACCCGAGCGGCCGGTGGATGCTGATCGCCAGCCAGAACGGCGACAAGGTGGGCGTGTGGGAGCTGAACCCGGAGACGGGGCTGGGCAAGGAGACGGGCCGCACGGTGGCCGTCGGCCGGCCGGTGTGCGTGAAGTTCGTGCCGGTGGCGAAGTGAACCCGGCGACGGGACGCGGATGACGCGGATCGCG
>JANPKP010000506.1:0-3713 GCA_031426095.1 Gemmataceae bacterium | reverse complement strand
CCGGCGGCCGCGTCGCCGGCTCGGGGGTCGCCGGGGCTTCGCCCGGGTCGGGGACGCCGGCCGGCCACGGGACGATCACGAGCACCTGGTGGTGGCGGCCGCGGGCCATGCGGGCGGCCTTCACGACGGGGGCGAGGTCGGGGCCGAGTTCGGCCAGGTCGGCGAGGACCACATAAAGCTCGTTGTCCCGGGCGTGGCCGACCGCCCGCACGAGGGCGGCCGCCAGCACGCCGGCCTTCCCCTCGCCGCGGTAGCGGTAGCGGCCGGCGGCGTCGTAGAGCGGCACCGGGTAGCGGACGCGGTGGCGGGTCAGGAACCGGCCGACCGCGGCTGTGAAGGCGTCGTCGTCGTGGACGTACCGCTCGACCCCGGCCGCCCCGCTGCCGTCGGTGAGCGCGACAACGGCGGACAGCCGCTTCCGCTGGGTCAGTTCGCGGCGGCGGGGGTTGAACCAGCCGCGGGCCCCGTGGAGGACCCAGACGAACAGGGCGATCAGCGCGGGAGAAAAGAGCAGGGCCGCCCAGAGCGCGAGGAACAGCACGAACCTCAGCCACCCGGGCGACACGTCCGGACGGTTGTGGAGGGCGGCGGTGCTGGTGCCCACGAACCAGAACTTCTGCGTCACGAGCAGCGGCGTGACGGCGATCCACACGAGGGCGAGCCAGCCCCAGCGGGTGTCGAGTAATGGCTTCCAGAGGCGGCCGAACGGGACCGCGTTCGCCCCCCGGTTCATCAGGTCCGGGTACCACTCGCGGGCGGCGGCCGTGCCCCGGCGGACCATCTGCGGCACCGTCACGCCCGACACGGTGGGCGGCAGGGCGGCGGCCTCGGCGAGCCGGCGTAGCAGCGACACGAGGTGGGCCCGGGTGCGGGCCGGGGGGAGCGTGGCGGCGGCAGTTTCGTCGAAGGTGGTGAGTCCGACGAGGTCGCGGCCGCCGGCGGCCGCCTGGGCCACCCCGGCCGCCAGCCCCGCGAGCCTCGCCCCCGGAGTCTCGCCGGTCGGGCCGAGCCGCACGCCCTCGGAGGTGTCGAGGAAGAGGACGCACCGCACCGGCACGTCGCTCTCGAACTCCTTGGTGATGAGCCGGTCGCGGCGGGCCGACGCCTTCCAGGCGATCATCTTCGGGGGGTCGCCGGCCCGGTAGTCGCGGAGGTCGAGGAGTTCGCCCCCGCTCCCCGGCCGCCGAAGCCGGTGGACGCCCGGCGGCGGGAGGGTGTTGAAACGCTTGGTCGCCCGCTGGTGCCCCTCGTCGTCGCCCAGCCGCGGGAGGACGACCACCTCGCCCGCCTCCCGCAAGAAGGCGCGGTGGTAGAAGAAGCCGTGCAGGTCGGCCACCCTCACGCCCACCCCCTCGAACCGCATCACGCCGAGCGTCGGGCAAAGCAGCGTGTATTCGATCACCGCCGGCCGGTCCGCGGCCAGCCGCCCGGCCCGCGAGGTCTCACCTTCACCGCGGTCGGCCCCCGGCGGCGGTACGTCTTCGACGGTGACGTAAGGCACCGCCGGCCCGGCCGCGAAGCCGACTTCGACACGCACCGCGAACGGCACCCCGGCCCACACCATCGGCACGTCGCGCTCGCCCTGCACGAGCCGGCGTTCGACGTACAGCTTCGACACACACGCATTGAGCCGCCACTGGAACGCGGCCCACTCGTACCCGAACCAGAGGAGCAGCGCGAGGCCGACGACGGCGGGCGTGATGGTCCACGTCGGCACCGCGACGACCCCCAGGACGACCTGGAGGACGACCACGATCAGGAACCACCAACCGCGGGTTGTGAGCATGAGGGGTCCGGGGGCGAACCGCGTTACACCGTCTCCAGCACCCGCACCGCCGAGAGGACTTCGCGGACCACGTCGGCCACCTGCTTGCCCTCGATCTCGGCCTCGGGGCGGAGGATGAGGCGGTGGGCCAGCACGCCGAGGGCGACCGCCTGCACGTCCTCGTGGGTGAAGAACGGGCGGCCTTCCAGCACGGCCCGGGCGCGGGCGCAGCGGAGCAGGTTCAACGCCGCCCGCGGGCTCGCCCCGAGCAGCACATCCGGGTGCGCCCGGCTCGCCTCGGCCAGCCGGGCGATGTACGGGAAGAGGCTGTCCGCCCCGTACACGGCCGGGAGCTTCTTCTGGAGGGCGAGGATCATCTCGGGGGTGAACATCGGCCCCACGTCGACCGCCGGCCGGCCGTGGAGCTTGAGCAGTTCGACCTCGTGGTCGAACCCCGGGTAGCCCATCTCGACGCGGAGGAGGAAGCGGTCGAGCTGGGCCTCCGGCAGGCGGTAGACGCCCTCCTGCTCGACCGGATTCTGCGTCGCCAGCACGAGGAACGGGAGCGGCAGCGGGATCGTCGCCCCGTCCACCGTCACCTGGTATTCCTGCATCGCTTCGAGGAGGGCCGCCTGCGTCTTGGCGGGGGCCCGGTTGATCTCGTCGGCGAGCAGCACCTGCGTGAACACCGGCCCCTTGCGGAGGACGAAGTCGTTCGCGTTGCGGTCGTAGACGGACGTGCCGGTCACGTCCGACGGCAGCAAGTCGGGGGTGAACTGGACGCGGTGGTACTCGCAGCCGAGGAGGCGGGCAAACACCTTCGACAGCGTCGTCTTGGCGACGCCGGGGACGCCTTCGAGGAGGACGTGCCCGCCCACGAGCAGGGCGATGAGGAGTTGTTGCGTGACGGCCTCGACGCCGACCACGACGCGGGCGATCTCGGCCGCAACCTTCTGGTAGAGCTGCTTGGCCTCGACGGCCAGTTCCCGGGCCTGGGCCGCGTCCGGCGAACCGGACTGGGGGCCGGAAGAGGCGGCGGGCCGGGCGGGGGTCGGCGGGGTCGCGCTCATGCCACTCCACTTTCGGGCGGGGCGAACCGCCAGCGGCCGGCGGCGGCCGCCCGCCGAACGTCGCCGAGCGCGGCTTCCAGCCCCCGCCACCGCTCGACCGTCACCCGCCCGGTCGTGTCCCCGAACCCCACCCGCCACAACTCTTCGAGCACCCGCGGGAGCGACTTCGACGGCCCCCGGGGGAACTCCACCGCAGGCAGGTCTTGCCCCGCGTCTGCCGAAGCACCCCACTCGCGGAACGCCTCGCGGATCACGGCCCTGGCCGGCTCGGCGAGGTTGTCGTGGGCCAGCAGTTCGTCCTCGCGGCGGGCGTACGCCCCGGGGCCGCTCGGCGACAAGCGCGTGCCGGGGGGCGGCGGGGCGTCCAGCGGTTGACGGGCCTTCCACACCTTACGGAGGAGCGACCAGACCGCCCAGACGGCGGCCGCCACGGCCAGCCCGCGGAGGGCGTCGGCCGCCCGCCGGTCCCGCCCCGCCGGCGAGGTGCCGAAAGCCGCCCGGTCGAGCAGGTCGCCGGCCTGCACCCGCTCGGCCGCCTCGTTCGCCTTGTCCAGGAGCGTCCCCTGGATGGCGCTGAGGTTCGGCAGCGGCAGGGGGATGTCCGGCGGGAGGGACGCCAGGGCGGCCGTGTCGAACGACTCGACCGCCCGCCCCCGCTCCACGAACAGGCAGCGGGAGCGGGCCTTGCCGCCCGTGTCGCGGAGGAACCGGACGAGGCCGAGGGCGAAGTCCCAGTTGCCGGCCCGCGGGTCGAGGAGCGGGCCGTTCGCCAGCAAGCCGGGGTCGGCGATTACCACCAGGCGGAACGGGTTCTCGGGCGGGCCGACGCCGCCGACGGCGAGAAGGTCGGCCGGCCCGGGGGCGGGCTTGCCGGGGCG
>JANPKP010000505.1:0-2486 GCA_031426095.1 Gemmataceae bacterium | reverse complement strand
CCCGGTCGAGGTCGTCGGCCCGGTCGATGTCGAGCAGGAGGCGGGGGCACCCGGCCGGGCCGGCGTACCCGCGGGGCGAGTACCCGGCCGCGACGAAGTGCCGGCAGTAGTCGGCCGGCGGGTAGTGGTAGAGGCTCAGGTACGCCTCCCGGTCGGGGTCGACGTGGGACGCCAACCCGGCGTAGTCCCGGAACTGGTCGGCCCAGCGGACCACCTGCCGGCGGCCGTCCCACCGGCCGAGTACGTAGGCCCCGACCGGGGGCGGCCCGCCGGCGGCCGCCCCCGGGGCGTCGGTCGGGTCGGGCGTCACCCGGCACCCCCTTCCCCGCCGGCGATCGGGGCCGGGTCGACCGCGTTCGGGTTGGGCGGGGCGGCCCGGTCGTCGGCGACCTCGAACCGCACGACGTCGTTCGACGGCGTGCCGTCCGGCCGGGGCTGGACCCCGACCCACACCCGGAGGGTGACCTCACGGCCGGGGGCCGGGTAGGGGGTCCGGAGGGCGGCGGCCGTGGACAGCCCGAGCGGGGTCAGGGCCGCCTTCGCCCGGTTCGCCGCCGCGGCGGCCTTGGAGGGGTCGGGGTCGCCGAGGACGTAGTACCGGTACAGCTTGTGGCCGGCGTGGGGCCCGGCGTCGGTCTCGAGGACGAGCCGGTACGCCGCCTTGCCGGCCTTCGTGGTCACCAGCCCGCCCTCGACGACCCGGGCGGTGTAGACGCCGGCCGGGACGTGGGTCGTGCCGTCGGCCCGGTCGAAGGCGTCGAGCGGGTCCGCCCCGCCCGGCTTGCCGTAGGGGTCGTGAGCGACCGGCGGGCAGCGCCGGGACGGGTTTTCGGGGGCGTTATCGGAGTCGCCCAGGGCGTCGCGGAAGGTCACGTGCGTCTCCTTCGGCGGCCGGTCGAGGCCGGCCGCGTCGTGGGGGTGGCGGCCGGTGACCGGCCGTCGGGGTTTGAGTGAGGGCGGAGGACCGACGCCTACCGGGCGCCCTCGGTCATGAGGCGGTCGGCCTCGGCCGCGGGCACGGCCACCCGGCGGCCGAAGCGGACGACGCGGACCCGCCCCGCGGCGATGAGGCGGCAGAGGTGGCGGTGGCTGATGGCGAGGTGGTCGGCCAACTCGGCCACCGCCCACGGCTTGCCGGCCGGCCGAGGGTCGGGCTGGGTGTGAGTCGGGAGCATGGTCCCCCCCGTGAGGTGCGGTAACCGGCGGGCGAAGTTACCCGCCGGAACCGTTACTAAACCACAGGGTCTGGAGGATTTGATTTTCTCCAGCGGGGGAAAGTTGCGGTGCCCGCTGGTCGACTCGAATCGTAAGTGGCGGGCAGGGGCAGACGGCACGACTGGAGAAAAGATCGAGTCCAAAACGGGCCGAAGGGAATTTCTCCAGGGTGCTTGGCACCACACGAATGGCCTGCCGGGCGGGCTCGTGGCTCCGTTCACGAGGACCGATTTCGGTAGGCGGTCTGGGGCCCTCGAAACTGACGAAAGGCTTCAAAAAGGGGGACGACGTCGGGATCGTTTACGCTTTTCGTGGTCGCGACCCCGCTCGATCATGCGAAGGATTTCTTCGACGGCGAGGTTCTCGCCCGCGTAGTCGCGGTCTGGCACCTGCTTGGCGAACGCCGTTTTCGTGACCCCCGTGGCCTTGTGTGCCTCCGACCACCGGCGGTAGAGCTTGATGTCGCGGGACTTGTCGTTTTCGGTCTTCGGTCGACCCCTCTTACGGGGCGGGGCGGGTGCCGCGATCGGGCCCGGAGGGGCGGTGCCGTTGTGGAACAACGGCGGGTACACCGCGGGCACGAACTCGGGTACTGCGTTACAGATCTTGTTGGCCGTCACGTCGAGCAGAGCGAGGGCATCCGTGGCACGTTCTGCCCATTCACGGAGGCGACCAGTCTTTTGAAAAGAGGCCCATTCCAGGCACTCGCCGCTCAGCGTGTCGACAATTTTGATCCAGCACGCGGTGGGGACAACGGGTTCCGTATCGATGAGCCGAACCCGTCGGACCAAGTCCCTGAGGTCCATGTCCCGGCCAAAGACGCCGAAAATGTTCGCGCAGGGCGAAGTGGGGTGACAGCCGAAAGCGCGGTTGGCGTGGGACATCATGGCGACCGGGATGCTAGCGTGGCCCACCGAGGGAGGCGGATCGAAGTCGGGTGCGTGCTCCTGCAAGACGTCGCAGATGTGCGCGGCGGCGACGTCGAGTAAATCCTGGACGAGATCGCTGTCAGCCCACACATGACCGACTTTCGGAAGCATACGCCCACCCAATGGAACGGGTCATATTGAACCGCTACGTGCCTGGAGGACGGAGTCGTCGCGAGACATCGGCTGTCGCGGCCGGGGGTCTCTAGTGCAGGCTCGATCCTGACGATTTGCGAATCCGTGCGGGGTCGTATCCTGCCCGGATGAACAAGGCACGAACCTTTGTCCGCCCCCTCACGGCCACCGAGCGACACGCCCTGGAGCAGGGCCGGAAGTCGGCCGATG
>JANPKP010000504.1:0-2683 GCA_031426095.1 Gemmataceae bacterium | reverse complement strand
AAAGGCCCTCCTAATTCAGCACTCATCTCTCAGCACCCGGCACTAATGTCCGCATGTCCGACGCCGCACAATTCTTTCTCGCCCTGGCCGCCATCACCCTGGCGTTCGGCACCGTCTGGGTCCGGCCCGGGGGGGTCTTGTTCGTCTCCCGCGGCGGCCCCCGGCACGCCCCCCGGTGGGTGGCCCGGCACGCCGCAGCCCGCAACGACCGCGGCGGCCTCCTGCTCGCCAACCTCGTCCCGTTCGGCGACTCCTTCGTGGCCGCCCCGTGGCCCGTGTCCGTGTCACCCGGCGGGGTGGTCGCCCACGCGCCGTCGGCCCCCACCCCCGACGGCCGGGCGGACGGGTCGGGGGCGTTCGCCGCGTTCGCCGACCTGCCGAAGCTCGCCACCGACGGCAAGGTGCTGCTCCTCGCCGGCCGGCCGTTCGTCACCTGTGCGTCGAAGTCCGCCGCGTCGCGCTGGGCCCGCTGGCTCGCGGAGTTGAAGGCGCTCCCCGAAGCCGAGCGTGACGGGTGGGTCCGCCGGGCGCTGGCGGCGAGCCTTGACCCGGCGGCCGCGGCGGAAGCCTACGCGAGGTGTCGGCGTACGACACGCGGACTGCGGGCGGCGTCCACGGTGCTGTTCGGGTATGCGTTCCTGGCGCTCGGGCTGGCCGCGTTCGCCGACCTGGCCGCCCGCCTCGAATACGCCCTGCCGGGGTACGTGGTCCTCGTCGTAGTGGTGTTCGTACTCTATCGGCGGGCGGCACGTCGCGTCGGTCCGCCGGACGGTCCCTCGGTCGGCCACGGGTGGGTGCTCCTCGTCTCCCCGGCCGACGCCTTCCGGGCGTCCGACGCCGTCTTCCGCCCCGCGATGGAACTGTTCCACCCGCTGGCCGCCGCCCGCGCCGCGGCCGGCCACGCCGCCGCCGCCGACCTCGCCCGGCAGGCCGCCCTCGACCTCGCCCACCCGCTGCCGGCGGTGCCGCTCGCCGACCCCCGGGCCGCGGATGCCGTCGCCTGGTTCGCGGCGCGGCTGCGGTGGGCGGTGGTGGCGTCGCTGCGGGACGCGGGCATCGACCCCGCCCGTTATTCAACGCCGCCCGTGCCGGACGGCCCGGACGTGGTCGGCTACTGTCCCCGGTGCCACGGCCAATTCATGCGGACCGCGGGGCCGTGTTCCGGCTGCGGCGTCGAGGTGTGGCCGTTCACGGGTGACACGCCGCCGACGGGCGTGTTCGACCCCGGGCCGCCGCTGCCGGCCGCCCCCGCGGTGCTGGCCCCGGTGGTGGCGGGACCGACCCCGGAGCCGGACGTGGTGCCCGCGAGTTCGCCGAAGGGGAAGTTATTGCCGACGAAGTTGAAGAAGGGCGGCCCGCCGCCGCCGAAGAAACGGAAGAAGGGCAAGGGGCGGTGACGGCGTTCAGGCCGGCTCCCCGCTCACAAGCCGCCGACCCACCGCGACCAGCCGGCGGCACTCGTCGGCGGTCGCGGCTTCCCGTGCGAACTTGGCCGCGTCGCAGCGCTCGAGCACGGCCCGCCAGCCGCCCGCCGTGCCCGCTTCCGCGAACAGCTCGACCGTCGTCCGCCGGGTGGCCGGGACGGGGCCGCGGCGTTCGAGGTACGCCCGCAGCACGCCCGAGAGCTGGTCGAGGCCCGCCGCCGGCGACACGCCCCCGGCCGCCAACGCCGCGTCGAGCCGGTCGAGTTCGCCGGCCGCCCACGCCGCGGGGGAGACGGCCGCCGGCCGCTTGCGATATCGCGCGACGACGAGCGCGGCCCCGGCCAGCAGCACCAGCCCGAGCGCCAGGAGTTGGCCGAGCGGGACCGCCGCGTCGGCCGGCGGCGGGGCGGGCGGGTCTTCCACCCCCGTCACCGGGCGGGCGTCGTCCGCCTTCACGTCTTTGAGCGACGTGGTGACGCGAACGCCGAGGTCGTCCCACGTCACCGCCCGCGGCTCCGTGTCGCCCCCGGCCCGCACCTCGACCGTGGCGAAGTGAACGACCGCCTCGCCGACGGGCGGGAACGGGTCGAGCCGCAGCGGGAGCGTCCACCGCTCCCGCCCGCCGGGCCGCGCTTCGACGCTCACCGCCCCCGCCTTCACGCCCCAGGCGGCCTCCGACTCGTCGGCCAGCCACCCCTTCGGCGGCGTGAGTTGCAGCGGGGCCGGCCCTTCGAGTACGAGCGTGACGGCCACGAACCCGGAGAGCGGCACCGCGTCGCGGTCGGCCGTCCGCGACGCGACGACGCCCGCCGGCGGGGCGGCCCCGAGGAGCAACACGAGAAAGCCCAGGGATGGCCATCCCCGGGCTTGGAACACGCGCCTCATTTCCGCCGCTCCCGCCGGCGGAAGAACGCCAGCAGCGCGTCGAAGTGGTCGCCCCCGGTGCCCGCCTCCACGAGGTCGGCCCCGGCCCCGCGGGCGAGCTTCCGGAACGCCTCCCGCCGGGCCGCCGCCGCCGCCGCGAAGCCGCTTCGCACGGCCGCCGAGCCCGTGTCGATCAGCCGCCGCCGGCCCGTCTCGGCGTCCTCCAGTTCCACCAGCCCGGCGGCCGGCCACGCCCCCTCGCGGGGGTCGGCGGTGCGGACGGCGATCAGGTCGTGGCGGCGGGGGGGGGGGGGGGAGGGGGCCGCCCCCGCCGCCCCCCGGGCGGCGGGCCCCAAGACGCCCCGCCCCAACACCCCCCCCCCCCCCCGGCGGCC
>JANPKP010000503.1:0-2544 GCA_031426095.1 Gemmataceae bacterium | reverse complement strand
ATCCCGTCGTTGAAGAAGGAGTTGGGCGAGCAGGGATTGACGGTCTCTTTTATGCTGACGGATAAATACCCCAATCTCGGCGCGTTCGAAGCGATGGCCGCGTCGTCGAACGGCGAGATCACGTTTCGCACTGACCCGGTCGATGCGATGGCCGTCCCGCGAGACGCGGTCGGCTTCCGCACGCTCTACAACGCCCTGCATCACTTTTCCGGGTCTCCCGCGGACTTGATGCAGGCGAGTCTTCGGTTAACGCGAAAACCGGTTTACCCAGTTCGCCCCGGGTGCGGGATACCCGGCCATGTCGATCACGGAAGTCCTCCCGGCCGAGGCCGGGCTGTCGGTGACCGCCGTCACACTGACCCTGGAGTGCATCGGGATCGCCGTCTCTCCGACGGCGGAGACGGCGGACTGTCCCGGGTGCGGAACTTCGTCTTCATCCGTTCACAGCCGTTACGTCCGGACCGTGGCAGACCTGCCGTGGCAGGGCCGGCGGGTCGTGTTGCGCCTGACCGTGCGGCGGTTTCGGTGCCGGAACGGTGGGTGTGAGCGGTCGATCTTCTGCGAACGGCTGCCCCGGGCCCTCGCCCCGCACGCCCGGACGACGAATCGGCTGACGGCCGCCCACCGGGTGATCGGGTTCGCCTTGGGCGGGGAGGCCGGCAGTCGACTGTCGACTCACCTCGCCGTGCCGACGAGCCCCGACACATTGCTCCGGCGGGTCGCGAACGCCCCCCGGCCTTCTGCTCAAACGCCCCGCGTTCTGGGCGTGGACGACTTCGCATTCCGCCGGGGCGAGTCCTACGGCACGATCCTGATGGACCTGGAGCGGCGGGTCGTCGTCGATCTCCTGCCGGACCGGGCGGCGGGGACGCTCGCCACGTGGCTGAACGCGCACCCCGGCGTCGAGGTCGTGAGCCGGGACCGGGCGACGGCCTACGCCCAAGCCGCGCGGGAGGCGGTCCCGAACGCGACGCAGGTGGCGGATCGCTTTCACCTGTTGATGAATCTCCGCGGGGCGGTCGAGCGCTCGCTCGCGAGACAGTCCCCGGCCGTCAAGGCGGTGTTCGAGGAGCCCGACGCCACTCCGACGGCCCCGACGCCCCCTGAGACAGAGGCCCAGACCGATTCGGTCCCGCCGGATTCGACGCCGATTCCCCGACCCGCGACGCACCGCGAGCAGGTGGCCGCCGGACGAAGGCACGCCCGGCAGGAGCGGTTCGACCGCGTCCGGCAGATGCACCGCGACGGCGTCTCCCAACGAACGATCGCGAAAACGGTTCGCCTGTCGCCTCTGACGGTCCAGAGGTACGTGCGCGCCGAGGCGTGTCCGGTTTGGCGGTCGGCCCTCAAGGGCGTTCCCGCCCCGAGCCCGCTCGACCCGTTCCGCGAAAACCTCGAACGGAAAGTCGCCGACGGCGTCGCGAACGCCAAGGCGTTATTCCGGGATCTCCGAACCCTCGGGTATCCCGGGGGGTACAGCCCGGTCCGCAAGGCGGTCCATCGACTGACGCAACGGGATCGAC
Organism: Gemmataceae bacterium; assembly: GCA_031426095.1. Taxonomy (GTDB): domain Bacteria; phylum Planctomycetota; class Planctomycetia; order Gemmatales; family Gemmataceae; genus JANPKP01. Next base: position 1,021 of record JANPKP010000503.1, on the reverse strand, counting down.
GAGTCGGACCACGAGGCATTCCCCACACTCCCGTCCCGCTCCCGCCACCCCGCCCGCCGGTCCCGTCCGCCCGACGTCTGTCGTTCGCGGTCGCCCGTCGCGGGGACACGCGATCGGCGGAGGAGACGCAGTTCGTGGAACGACTGACCCGCGCCGAACCCGGGGTGAAAGACACCCTTGCGCTGGCCGAGCGATTCACACACCTCGTGAGGGCGAAGAACGAGCCCGGCCTCAACCCCTGGCTGGCCGACGCGACGGCGAGCGACCTGCCCGAGTTCCGGGCGTTCGCGACGAGCCTCCGCCAGGACGAAGCCGCGGTGCGGGCCGGGCTAACCCTGCCGTGGAGCAATGGGCCGGTGGAAGGGGCCGTCAATCGGCTGAAAGCGATCAAACGGAGTATGTACGGACGGGCCGGGTTCGACTTGCTTAAAGCCCGGGTGCTCCAGTCCGGGTGAAAAAAAACAACGAATCAATTTCCACGGAGAATGCGGCCACCTGCACCAAGTGTGCGGGACACCCGTAAAAGTGGGTGTCCCGGAATGCCATGAAGTTAAGCCGCAAGTGGTTTGGCCATCAGGTGTTTCCGCAGGACATCTCGGGGCCGAATCATGTACGGGAAATTCTTAGCGCGTCGTTTCTTACAGCGTGGCTCAACACGGTCGGATCGTTCGGGGTTTACGATAAACACGGGCAATGGACCGCTCGGTGGAATCGTCGCCAACCACCGCAGCACGTCGACGAAACTGATCCGATGGGCCGATACGTTTTGCCGCTGGCCGGCGGACTCCATGACCGCGCGGACGAGATTGTAGACGATCGCAAACAGGGCCAGTTCTCGCCGCACGCCCGCTTCCGTTTGACATCGCAGCACGTCCATGCCGAGCGTGGTTTTCAAATGGGCGAAGTTCGTTTCAATGGCACAGCCATACTGCCTCCGAACGGGGAGGTGGGGTGCCCGGTTGCTAGGAAACCCGGCCCATAGGATTATAACGCGTCTGACGCGGATTTTGCTTCTTCAGTT
>JANPKP010000502.1:0-9145 GCA_031426095.1 Gemmataceae bacterium | reverse complement strand
GGGAAGCCGCCGATGCAGGCGGTCGGGGCGTGCATGCGGAAGCTGGTCATGATCGGCTTCGGGGTGCTCAAGAACCGCCAGCCGTTCGACCCGGCGTGGTCCTCAAAAATCACCCGTTGACAACATGCCATCTGGTTCGGCAAGTTGGCCCCGCACCTCGGCCCAGACGCGCCGCATCGCCTCGCCGACGCCGGCCCACTCCCAACCCTGATCGTCGTTCATTCGCGACCAGTAGGCGATGGTGCTGGCGTGCAGGCGCGGGGCCGCCCGCAGCAACTCGGCCACGTCGGCCCACTCTGGGCGCGGGCCAACGGGCGGCGGGGTCATATCGGCGACGGACTGCACCAGGCACTCCATCAGGGAAAACCGCTCGTCGTCGTCGAGGTCGCCATCGCGGTACGCGGTGAGGAACCCCGTGAAGAGCGAGGGGTGAGCCACCTCCCACTCCCAATCCTGCATCTGCCGGTCATACGGCAAGCCGAACCGGGCCGCCAACGTCTGCCGCGCCGCCGAGGTCGGCCATCGCTGCAGGTGTTGGGGAACCTCCATCACCCGAGCGTCCTCCACCGCCGAACTTGTTATTAGCCTGCGCCACGATTCGGCGCGGACCTGCGCCCGCGCAGGCTATCACGTTTGGCCCGGAACATCGTAACCTCGCATCCGCCGGCACACAAGCGGGTTCGGGCCGCGGTCAGGCCTTCTCTCGGCCGCACAACCCTGCGCCGGCGCAGGCTATTCCACTAACCCTGGTCCTGCGCCGGGCCGCCGTCCGGCGGGCTTCGCACCACTCGACTTGGCTTCACCCGCACGTGCGTGTCGATCCGCGTCGTCACATCACCGTGCGGTCGGCATGGGGAGTGAACCGAGTGGGGCGGGGGTTTCGCCCAGTTTACCCGGCTGCGGGGGAACCGACACGGGCCGCACGGTCGAAGGGGAGTGCCGCCCGCATGGGAAGGTCGGAGCCGCGATTCCCGCCGGAATCCGCGAACGCTCCCGCGTTACCGCAAAATTTGGGACGGGAATCGCAACCCGCCCGGGGGCCAGGGGATCGGGCGACCCCACGTCGAAAAAGCGGGAGAATTCGGTAAAGCTTCGGCCCAACTCCGAGCGTCGGCCGCCGTCACTTGGCCGGGCGGACCTCGAACTTGTGCGGCCGCGGCTGGGCGACCTTGTACGCCTCGGCCTGGGCGGCGGCCATCGCGTCGGCCCGGCGGGCCATCTCCTTCGCCCGCCGGTCGGCCGCCACTTGGCCGAGGTCGGCCAGCCACGGCGGCGGGGCGAACTGGTACGCCACCACCTCCTTGAACCGCAACAGCCCCAGGGCGTTCTTCGCCCCGAGGGCCGCCCGCACCTTCTCGCCCTGCTCCCAGAGCGGGCCGGCCGTGGCGTTCCCGAGGTTCACGCCGTCGGCCAGTTCGCCGTGCGTGTAAGTGCCCACAACCGTGCCGTCGATGGAAACCGCGTACCGCCCGGGGGCCAGCCCCGTGACGGTGAGCCCGTACCAGTTCAGGTCGTCGAGCCGGTTGACGTAGGGGAGGAACGGCAGGCACTCGGGCCGCACGGGCACCGGCAGGGCGTCGTCGGTGCGGGTGAACGCCACCCCGGCGGGCGACGCGGAGAGCCCTTCGAGCGTGCAGCCGGCGGCCGCGGCCGTGGCGGGGGTCGCGCTCGCCTCGACGCGGACGGTGCTGACCGCCCCCCGGGCGTGAACCCCGGTGAGGACGGCGTGGGCCATCAGGAGGCCGCCCGCCGCGTTCGGGTGGATGCCGTCGGACAGCGGCTTGAGGGCCTTCGCCTCGGGGTCGACGGCCTCCATCTTTTCGAGGGCCGTGCGGGTCGCGGCGTAAACGTCCACGAAGGCCGCCCCGTGCGTCTCGGCCAGCTCGCGGAGGGGGGCGTAGAACCGCCGCTGGGCCTCGGCGTACCCGGCCAGCCGGGGCGAGAGCCGGCGGTCGACCATGTTCGGGGAGAGCAGGACGGCCCGCACCCCGGCCTTCTTGGCCGCGGCGAGGATCGTTCCCAGGTTGTCGAGGTACGCCTTCTGGGCGGCCGCGTTGAACCCGCCGTACCCGCCGTCGTTCATGCCGAAGTTGACGACCACCACCGTCGGCTTCTCGTCCAGGACGTGGGCCTGGAACCGGGCCGCCCCGCGGGCCGCCGTGTCGAGCCCGACCCCGGCGTTGAGGAACGTGAGGTTCGCCTTCGGGAAGCGGGTGGTGAGGTAGAGTTCGACCTCGCCCGTGAACTGGTTCTGCTCGGTGACGCTGTCGCCGAGGAAGACCACCCGGTCGTTCGGGCGGAACGGGAAGTCGGCGGCCGGCAGCAGTGACGGTGACAGTGCCAGTGCGAGCAGGAACGGGCGGCTCGTGCGGGGCATGCGTCGCCCTCCTGGCGGCGTCCGGGCGGGGGCGGGGGTCACACCTTCGGGAACGGCGTCTTGATGTCGAACGTGCCGTCCGGGAGCGGGACTTTGGTGTAGTCGTTGAACAGGTGGGGGGCCTCGCCGAGCATCACGTCGAGGACGCGGTTGGCGAGCTTGCGGATTTCCGGCTCGGCGTGGGCGCTGCCCCGCATTTCGAGGAAGTGCCGCAGGGCCCGGGCGTTGGCCGTCACGAATATCTTCGTCTCGGTGGCGTTCGGCAGCACGCTCCGGGCGGCCTGCCGGGCGGCCTTGCGGCGGGCCGTCCGCTCGGCCGGCGAGTTCCCGGCGGCCGGGTCGGCGAGCCTGGCGTTGAGCTTGTCGGCCAGCTTCACGTAGCTGGCGTGGGCGTGCGTCACGGCGTCGAGCCAGAGCGCGTGCAGCTCCGGGTCGGCCGCGATCACGTCCGGCTCGACGTACTCGGCCACCGACTCGTCCACGTACCGCTGCGAGAGCTGGGAATACCCCATGCCCGCCCGGTGGCGCACGAGTTCGTGCGTGAGGCTGCGGGAGACGCCGGTGAACAGGAGGTTCCAGACGCCGTGTTCGAGGACGGACCCGTGCCCGACCTCCTTGATGTGGTGCAGGTACGTCGCGTTCCCGCCCGGCCGCGGCTTGGCGAAGCTCATGTAACAGAGCCGGCCGGCCGTCTCCGACAGCGCCTCGGCGGCCACCTCGCTGTCCGACTGCCAACTGACGCCGTGGTCGGCCAGGAAGCGGTCGAGTTCGGCGGCGTCGATGGTCTGCCGGCCGAGGACGTAGACCCCGGGTTCGGTGATGACACGCACGTCGGTCCCGGGGGTCGATTCGACGGTGGCCATGCCTGCCGCTCCTTGCGCCTGGGGTGCCCGCGGGGAATAACATCCCCAGGCCCCCCGGTCCACCCCAACGGCCCGGGGCCGAGAGAAGGAACCACAGAGTCACAGAGAACACCGAGGGAAGGAACACGCGAGAAGAACGGCCGCATTTCAAACAACGATCATGTTCTTCTCGCGTGTTCGGCCCGGCTCGGTGCCCTCTGTGACTCTGTGGTTAGTTCTCCTCTTCCTCTCCTTCCCCCCGCTTCGCGGCCGGCACGGCCAGCCGGCGGGCCTCCGTCGCCAGGGCGAAGAAGACGTGCGGGTTCGGCACCCCGGCCACGTCCTTGACGAGCCACGGGAGCCACTTCCCGGTCTGCTTGACGGTCAGCTTGCCCTGCGACACGACCACGTCCGTCACCTCCCGCCAGGGCACGAACTTGGTCCCCACCGTCAGCCCCGCCCGGGTCGCCTCCAGGTCGTCGAACCGGAGGTACTTGCCGGCCTCGAAGTTCGCCCACACGACCGGCCAGAGCCGCTCGAACGTCCGCCGCTGGACCTCCTCGGCCAGCCCCTCGAAGTCGGACAGGGCCGGCCCCAGGTCGGCCTCGAACCCGTCGGCCCGGACGAGAGTCAGCCCCCCCTTCCAGATCTGGAAGATCGGGGCGTCGCGGGCCGGCAGCCAGCACATCGTGACGGCCCCGCTCTCGGCGTACTCGTACCCGGCGGCGGCCACGTTGTGGGCCTTGAGCCGGAGGCCGTCCACCTCGTCCCACGGGAACGACGCGACCTCCCCGCGCAGCAGCCGCAACAGCCCGGTCGGGTAGATGAGGACGCACAGCCCGCGGTTGCGGTACATGTGCCAGAGGAGCGACGCGCCCATCAGGGGGACGACGAAAAGGAGGACGAGTTCGAGGTGGCCGAACCGGGCCGGGCCGCGGCCCCACCAGTAGTAGTTGGCCACGACCCCGTAGGCGACGAGACCGACCCCGAGGGCGAGCTTGGCCAGGAACCGCCCGGGGCGGACCCGGTACAGGGCGTCCGGCTCGCCGAGTTCGAGCGTCGCCCGGGTGACGTGGTCGTTCTCCTGCCAGCCCATGCGGTGCCCCGGCCGGGGGAAGGTGCCCGGTCGTATAATACCTCCCATTGTGGAATGCGGAACGCGGAGTGCGAAATGCCGACCCCCGCGAACGGCCGGTGGCCCCGTGTGTCCGCTTCCGAAATCCGCATTCCGCATTCCGCATTGGTTCCCCATGCTCGTCGTCATGCAGTCGGACGCCACCGCGGAGCAGGTCGCCCGCGTCATCGAGGCCGTCCGCGCCCTGGGCCTCACCCCCCACCCGCTCCCGGGGGCGCTCCGCACGGCCATCGGCATCACCGGCAACACCGGGGCCGTGGACGCCCGCGCCGACGAGGTCCTGCCCGGGGTCAAGGAGAGCAACCGGGTGACGAGGCCGTACAAGCTCGCCAGCCGGGAGATGCACAAGGACGACACCACCTTCCCGGTGGCGGGCACCACGGTCGGCCCGAAGGCGTTCCCGGTCATCGCCGGCCCCTGCTCGGTCGAGAACGAGGCGATGGTCTTCCGCACCGCCGAGTTCCTCCTCGGGCAAGGCATCAAGCTCCTGCGGGCCGGGGCGTTCAAGCCGCGGACGAGCCCCTACGCCTTCCAGGGGATGGGCGTCGAGGGGCTGCAAATCCTCAAGCGGGTGCGGGAGAAGACCGGCATCGGCATCGTCACGGAGCTGATGGACACGGAGTACGCCGACGCGGTCGAGGAGGCCGCCGACGTGATCCAGATCGGCACCCGGAACATGCAGAACTTCTCGCTCCTGAAGCGGGTCGGCAAGTGCCGCAAGCCGGTGCTGCTGAAGCGGGGCATGAGCGCCACATTGGAAGAGTGGCTGATGTCGGCCGAGTACGTGATGGCCGGCGGCAACTACCAGGTGATCCTCTGCGAGCGGGGCGTGCGGACGTTCAGCGACCACAGCCGCAACACCCTCGACCTGTCCGTCATCCCGCCGGCCAAGACGCTCTCGCACCTGCCCGTGTTCGTCGACCCGAGCCACGGCACCGGCAAGCGGGCTTACGTCCCCGCGATGGCCCTCGCCTCGCTCGCCGCCGGGGCCGACGGCCTGCTCATCGAGTGCCACCCGGAGCCGGACAAGGCGCTCTCCGACGGGGCCCAGTCGCTCGACTTCGCGGGCGTCGAAAAGCTCATGGGCCAGTTGCGGGCAATGGCCGGGCTGGTGGGCCGGACGGTGTCGCCCGCCCCCTCGCCGGCGTGACCGCCTTTCGATTGGCGAACGGCTGCGGGCACCGTTAAGATCGGGTGTCCGCGCCCGCCCCGGGAGGTTCGCCATGCCGTTCTACCTTGCCCTCGCGGCCGTCGCCCTCGCCCAGCCTCCCGAACCGCTGCCCCCGAGCCGCCGCGTCGTCGCCACGCCGGCGATTCAGCCGTCCGCCCCGCCGCCGTGTACACCGCCTTCCCGGACCTCGCCAGTCCGCCACACCTCATCGTTAAGGGGACCGGCGGCCGGCCCGACGAGGCTTACGTCGGTGGAGCGACGGCCCTGGCCCCGTTCGCCGCTCGGGCCGCTAAGCCACCCGCGGCCGACGCCCCGTTGACGGGGCAAGTGCGTTCGGCCCAACTCGCCGAGGGGGTGCGGTTCGTCGCCATGTACCACACCCTGTACCGCACCCGAGGAGGGTTGCGGGCGTACGCCGACTTCGACCGCTACGCCGATGTCTGCCGGCGGCTTCCCGGGCTGTCCGCCGACCACCCCGGGGCCGAGCGGGACGGCGTGGTGCTGATGAAGTGCGTCGAGGAGTACGCCGCCAGCCGGACGGACTCGGAGGAGACGATGACGGACTCCTTCACCTCGTTCGTGGTCCTGCGGCTCGACGTCGAGGCCGACCTGCTGGCCGCCCCCGCGAAGAAGTGACCCCGGAGCCGCCGATGCCCACCCGCCGCCTGTTCCTCGGGGCCGCCGCCGCCTCCACGTTTGCCGCCCGGGTCGCCGCCGGCCCCGCCCGGGTACCGGTGGTCGACACGCACCTCCACTGCTTCGCCGGGGCGGCCGACAAGCGGTTCCCGTACCACCCGGACGCTCCGTACACGCCGGCCGCGGCCGCCACCCCCGAACACCTCCTCGCGTGCATGGACGCGGCCGGCGTCGACTCCGCCGTCGTCGTCCACCCCGAGCCCTACGGCGACGACCACCGCTACCTCGAACACTGCCTCACGGTCGGCAAGGGCCGGCTCAAGGGGACGTGCCTCGTCTTCCCCGACAAGCCGGACGCGGCGAACAAACTGAAGGCGCTGGCGAAGGCCGTGCCGCTCGTCGCCGCCCGAATCCACGGCTACAACCCGGACCGCCTGCCGCCGTTCGGCACCCCCGAACTACGGGCCTTCTGGAAGCTCGTCGGCGAACTCGGCCTGGCCGTGCAGCTCCACTTCGAGCCGCGGTGGGCCGAGGGGTTCGAGCCGCTCATCAAGGAGTTCAAGGACGTGCCGGTGCTGGTCGACCACCTCGGCCGGCCGTTCCAGGGGGGCCCGAAGGAGCACGACCGCGTCGTCGGCTGGGCGGCCCTCCCGAACGTGGCGGTGAAGCTCTCGGCGGTCCCCGACCGCAACGTCTACCCGCACCGCGACCCGGCAAAAGTGATCCGCCGCCTCGCCGACGCCTACGGCCCCGACCGCCTCCTCTACGGCGGCGGCTTCAGCGCCGCCGCGACCGGCCCCACCTACCGGGCCGAGCGTGAGCGTATCGCCGGACACCTCGCCCACCTGAGCGAAGCCGACCGGGCGAAGGTGCTCGGCGGCAACGCGGCGAAGCGGTTCGGGTTCGGGTGAACCGTGGCAAGAGGATACGGCCGTAGGCAGGACTCATGCAGGACTGCCGCACCGACCGATCCACATAGGATGAGTTCCGGGCCACGCTCGCCATAGGAGCCGCCATGCCGGCCGGACCGTACACCGTTGTTTCACTCTTCACTGGGGCTGGGGGGCTCGACCTCGGGTTGGAGCAGGCCGGGTTCCGCACCGTATCGGCCGTGGATAACGAGCCGGATTGCGCCCGCACACTGCGGAATAATCAAGCGGCCATCATCCGCCACGGCGACGGACCGCCCTACCTCGAAGGCGCGAAGGTCATCCACGCCGGGATCGAAACCCTACAACCTGCTGACCTGCGTCCATCGTCCGCGGACCGCAACTGGGTGCCCGACCTGATGGCCGGCGGGCCTCCGTGCCAGCCGTTCAGTAGCTCGGGCAAAATGCTCTCGGTCGGCGATCCGCGGGGTCGGCTGTTCGAGGACTTCGTCCGCATGGCCGAAGGGTTGAAACCGAGGCTGATCCTTTTCGAGAACGTCCGCGGACTTGTGACGGCCCGTGGGCCGAAGGGCGAGCCGGGCGAAGTCCTCGACATGGTTCGCGGGGCGTTCGAGGAAGTCGGATACGCGACCACGTTCGCCCTCCTGAACGCGGCCGACTACGGGTGCCCGCAACGCCGGGTCCGCTGCTTCATGATGGCCACCCGGTGTACCCGACTGCCCGAGTTTCCCGAGGCGACGAATTCCGAACTCCCGACCCCCGGCCTCTTCGGAGGCTTGCCGAAGTGGGTGTCGTTGGGCGAGTACTTGGCGACCTTGACGCCCCCCTCGAATGAGGAAATCGTCCGCCCGACCGAGCGGCTCGCGGCGTTACTCGCGGGCGTCGCCGCCGGATCGGGCTTAAAGAGTGCCGGTGCCCGCGAAACGACCCGGCCGGGCGGTCACTGGGGCTACCGGCAGGGCACCTTTATTGCCGACCTCGCGCAGCCGGCCCGCACCGTCACGGCGTCCGCGAGCCAAGACTGGATCCGGCTGCCGGACGGCTCTCTCCGCCGGCTCACCCTTCGCGAGTGTGCCGGGCTTCAAGGATTTCCGCCCGAGTGGCACTTCGCGGGGCCCGTGGCGAGTAAGTTTCGACAGGTGGGCAACGCCGTCCCGAGCGTCTTCGGCCGGGTGCTGGGCCGTGCTCTGATCGAAGCCCTGGAAGGCGGGCGGCGACCGAAACCCGACTCGGCCCCGCTCCCCCATGGGTTCCAACTCGCGATCACCTATACCCGACGTGAGCACGCACGAAACGGGGAGAGCCGACGGACCGCCCGGGAGAGCCTGCGCGGGCACGGCATCGATCTCTCGGCAGTGAAGGGGCTGGGGTCCGTCAGACCGGCCGCCCCCTGAAGCAACTTCGGAGACGGCCGGATGATGAACCGTGACTTCCTCCGCGAGCAGATGGCCGTCAGCGAGGCGAACGAGGAGCGGACTTACAAGGCACTCACGCTCGCCCTATTCCGCGGGATTCAAGACCCGCTCAAGCTGCTGTACGACCAGACCGTAACGGCCACGAAGCACTTCACGTCGATCACCCCTGACTCTATCAAGGCCAACCCGAAGGTCGTCAAGACGCTCCGCTACTGCTTGGCCCCGATGATCAGCCAGATGCGGCTCGGGCAATTAATCGGGTTGGGCACCACGGGGTCGTTCGAGGAACAAGGGCTGGTCCCGGCGGACGACCAGGCCGAGCGACTGGCTCGGTGGTTCAACGACTACCTCGACCGGGAGCGGTTTCAGTGGCTAGCCCGGCCGGGGATGCCGGCGGCCGAGCGCGGGATCGCGGAGTTGTACGCCAAGCTCTGGACCGTGTCGCTCCAGTCGAACCAGAACACGGCCACCAAATACCGCACCCAGCGGAAGGAGTTGCAAGAGAAAGCCGTTGCGGCGGCTTTGGAAGGCATGGGCCTGACGTTCCAAGATAAGCTCGGTGTGCCCCAGCCACCGCGTCAGCGTCGGAAGCGGGGCGATCCACCGCACCCGCAACTACCCCGACGACTCGACGGCATCGACGCGGTGGAGGACGTTCTGCCGGGGCGCTACGTCAAGG
>JANPKP010000501.1:0-3382 GCA_031426095.1 Gemmataceae bacterium | reverse complement strand
GCCCCCCGAGTCTGTGCGAGAGTTCGTGCGCCGGGAAGACTCGGGGGGCTCACGCCCCCCGCCCGCCGGGGTTGCCCCGGCCGGCGGTTTGCCCGAGGATGGCGGGGGTGTCGCGGGCCGGGGGGTTCGCTGGGGGTGGCTTCCCAGGCGGGGCGTGGGTGTGTTCGCGGCGGGGGCGGGGGGGGGGGCGGCGGCGGGGGGGGGGGGGGCGGCCGCCGACGGCTTCGACCTCCGCGGCCCGGCCCCGGCCAAGGGCCAGACGTTCGTGAGCAAGTCGACCCTCGTCGTCAAGGACGCCACCGTCACCCTCAAGGTGGCCGGCGAGGCCCTCGCCCTCAAGCAGACGATGACCATCACCAGCGAGGAGGAGGAGAAGTTCCTGGCCGTCGACGGCCGGACCGTCACCAAGTCGCGGGCCAAGATCACCACCGACACGGTCAAGACGGAGGTCGAGTTCAAGGGCCAGACGGAGACCGAGGAGAAGGCCGGCGACCTGGCCGGCGAGGTGATCGTGAGCGAGCGGACGGCCGACGGCAAGTGGAAGCACGCCCTGGTGGACACGAAGGCGACCGACGGCCAGAAGAAGGAACTCGACAAGCGGCTCGGGCCGGAGAGCGACGACGACCTGTTCCCCGAGGGGAAGGTGAAGGTCGGCCACGCCTGGGACGTGGACGCCTCCAAGATGCGGAAGTTCTTCGGCAACTCGTTCACCGACGTGACCGGCACGGTGAAGCAGAAGTTCGTCCGCGTCGAGGCCGTAAAGGGCGAGGCGTGCGCGGTGATCGAGACGACCGGCCCGATCACGGGGAAGATGAAGGACGACGACGGCGACCTGAAGTTCGAGATGGACCTGAAGGCGACGACGTGGCGGTCGCTCAAGACCGGCGTGGACGTGAAGGAACTGATCGGCGGGACGATCAAGATGAAGGGGACGCAAAAGATCGACGACGCCCCGACCGCGATCACCCTGGAAGGCACCCTCGAAGGCAAGGGCACGACGGCGGTGAAGTGACTGACGGGGATGGGGTTCAGGTTGATCGCAGTTCGACCGGTTCGTTACTCCTGGCAATCAGTGATTGGAGTTCGGCACGCACTTCCTTCGACTGAAGCGCCTGCTTAACGTAACCGAGCAATTCCTGAAATGTCCAAGCGGTTGGTCGCCAATCGTCTTCCGGGTCGAAGTCGGGGTGGTCGGCATCGGCCCGGAAACAGTCGGCCTCCAAGATCACGGGATACGGTTGGCCGCGCCCGTGAGTGGCCGTGAAAATCGTACGCCGGTAGCCATCGAGTACGGGCGCGATGAGTTGCAAGCGGTGGGACGTTTGAGACGGGGACTCGGTGGTCACCACTTCGGACTCAAGAATCCCTTTCGTTAGAGGGGACAACCCGCTGGCCTGGACTCGAAGGATTGCGAGTGGGGTGAGGATGTCAACCGCGATGTCGTCGGACCACAAGGTCGGGATTGCCGTCGCCATGTCCGTGTCCTCCGGTCTACCACGTCAGTCGAAATATGAGTGGCAAATGGTCCGACCCGGTCGCGGCGTCCGGTAAGCCACTCGATGTCACCAGCGAATTCACCCCGTCCGTAGTCATGATTTGCAGGTCGCTCAGCCAATCCATCAAGGCGGGGCGGAGGAGTACTTGGTCGTAGGCGTTCCAGAAGTAGTTTACCGTTTCAGAAGATGTCCGGTAGTAGGTGCCCGGCGGCCCGGGCGTTCGATCCCCGAGAACGCCCCACATGGGGTTGTAAAACATCGGGTAGTCACGTCCACGAATCCCGCGAGTCTCGCGTCGGGCGATGTCGGCCGTCATCACGCCGTGGAGCGAACCGGCCCAAGCCGTAGCGGTCTCGAAGGGGTTCGCGTTCAAATCTCCGACGAGCAGTGTTCGCTCGTGCCGCTCGCGCTTTTCAACCGACGTGATGTCTTTCGCCAACTCGGCGGCATTGAGGACTTGATCCATCGCACCCGCCCAAAGTTTGCTGGGAAGGTGTGCGACGAAAAGGTTCCAAGCCGGGCATTTCGGAAGTCGGATCCGAAACCCCAACCAACCTTCGAGCGGGTCCGCGATCAGTCGTCGCCAGCCCGAGAGGGGGAGGCAGGTGTAGACGTGCAGACGGTCACCCGACCCCTCCACCCACTGGAATGGTTGCTCGGTGGCCGACCGAAGTTCCGCGACCATTCGCTCGGGATCGCTGACGCATTCCGCCACTACGACGATCGCGGCGCGCTGGTGCATCGCGAGCCGCGCGACCCGGTCGAGGAGGGGCTTCTTCTGGAGTTTCCAGAACAGGAACGTGGTGCTCGGCACGGGCGACCCTGCGGCTCAGCCGCCCATCACGTTGAACCCGCAGTCGACGTACAGGACGTGGCCGGTCACGGCCGAGGCCAGCGGGCTGCACAGGAAGAGGGTGCTGTTCGCCACCTCCTCCGGCTCGATCGGGCGGCGGAGGGGCGAGTGGGCGGCGACCTGCTCGATCTGCTTGCCGAAGTCCTTCAGGATCGCCTTCGCCGCCCGGCTCGCGTACGGCCCGGCCGAGATCAGGTTCACCCGGATGCCCTTGTCGCCCACGAACCAGGCGAGCTGCTTGGCGTCGAGCTGGAGGGCCGCCTTGGCCGTACTCATGCCGCCGCCGTAGTGCGGGATCACCCGGTCGCCGCCGACGTACGTGAGGCCGACGACCGCCGCCCCGCCCGGCCGGTTGGCCATGTACGGGGCCGCCGCCCGCACCATGCTCACCAGCGAGTACGAGCTGATGCCGAGGGCCTCCGCGTAGGCCTTGCGGCTCGTGTCGATGATCGGCTTGGTGATCTCCCGGCTGAAGGCGATGGAATGGATCAGCACGTCGAACCCGCCGAACTCCTTGCCGGCCGCGTCGAACGTCCCCTGGATCGAGTACTCGCCGAACTTGGCGAACCGCTTGTCCGTCCGCACCTCGTCGGGCACGTCGGCCATCGTGTCGTAACTGGCGTCGCAGGCGTACACCTTCTCGACCGCGAACTCGCTCCCGTCGGGCAGCAGCCGGCTCTCGCGGTCGGCGTCGCGGGTGAGGATGCTCTCGACGATGCCGACCATCCGCGGGTGGCAGGCGAGGGCGACCTTCGCCCCGGCGGCCTTGAGGGCCTTGGCGATGTACCAGGCGAAGCTCTGGTTGTCGCCCACGCCCGTCACCAGCGCCACCTTGCCCGTCAGGTCGATCGGGGTCATCGCTCAGCCTCCGTGGGGAATCCGGTCGTCCGCCGCGTCGTCAGGAATATCCGGTGCGGCCGGAGCGGGCAACCCGGCCCGGGAACGCCGGCGGGCCCCCCCGAGGGGGGGGGGGGGGGGGCCGGGGGGGGGGGGGGCGGCCGGGGGGGGGGGGGAACCGCGGGGGGGCCACCCG
>JANPKP010000500.1:0-2050 GCA_031426095.1 Gemmataceae bacterium | reverse complement strand
AGGGCTTGAGCGAACGCCTCGCCGATGACGGGCCACGCCGACGCCCAGCACTCGCTGAAATCCTGACCCATCGAGCGGGGGTGCTTGCCGCCGCAGATCGGCCAGTAGCCGTCGTTGTAGATTTGGACGTACTTCGGTCCCCAAACGATGTCGATGGGGAAGTTGGAGGCGAGGCACAGGCTGACGGTCGTGCGCAGGCTTTGCGGCCACGATTCGACGGGGCCGAGCGGCGTCCCCGACCAGTCCATCGACCGGATCAAGCGGCCCATCTCGCCGCCCCCGGCGAGGAAGGCGAGGGGGTCGGCGTTTTGATTTTCGGGCCGAACGTCGGTCAAAAGTCACCGTCCTTGCTTCGAGTACGGCTCCTCGATAGCACCTCTCCGTCAAACGTGTTGTGTCTGGCGGTCGCACCCGGCGAGTGGGGAAAGGGTTAGTGTACCGGGCTGCCTCCGCGAAAGCGATTGCCTGCCCGCGCATCGCTTACTAGAAGTCGAATGATCGAGGTCCGCTTCGCCATCAGGTAGGACGATGGCGTCAACTCCCTCGCCCAGGTCGAGAATGTAGATCGGGTACGTCATTTCAGAACCTCCTTCGCCCACACGCTCCCTCGCCGTCCCAGCATGATCGACTTGATCGACGGGCGAACGGGCCTGACCACGGTAACCCGCGTTCGCGTCAAGAACCTGCGCGGCTGTCCGAAAGCCAACGTCATGGGCCACGCCCACGTCGTTCACCCCGAGACGGGCGAATTCATCAGTCTGGTCTGCACGGCGAGTCTCGCCAAGAAGTCATCCCACCACGACTACGACGCCTTGGGTTCAAAACAGCCCCGCACCGTTTCCGAGACGGCTTTTCCGGCGGCGTGTAGTCCCCAGATCGCTGCCCACGAAACCAAACGGGGGGGGCCATGGCGCTGTTCAACCGTAACCGACCGGTGAGGAGCGTGGTCGGGAATGGTCCGTACTGGTCGCGGCATGGAGGCGTGTCGGCTCGCTCGGACGCGGGGGGGCGTCGGCTCTCAGGCGGCGAGTCGGCTCCCGGCCTGGGCCGGGGCGTCGGGCAGCAGGTCGGAAAGGTCGGCCCCGGCGGGAAGGACGGTCAGGTGGTCGAGCAGGTCGCGCAAGTACTCCCACGGATTCAGACGGTGCCGCGTCGCGCTGGCGCACACGCTCAGCAGTACGGAGGCGGTCTTCAGGCCGCCGTCACCGCCGACATGCAGCCAGTTGGCGCGACCGATTGCCAGCGGACGGATGGCCCGCTCGGCGGCCCCGTTGTCGATGGCGAACCTCGCGTCGTCGAGATACTTGACGAGCGACGCCCACTGGTTCCGCGCGTACCCGACGGCCTGACCGAACAAGCTCTTCGGCGTCGCGGATCGGTGTTGCATTTCGAGCCAGCCGGCGAACGCGGTGAGGATCGGCCCGGCCCGCGTTCGTCGCACCCGCACCACGTCGGCGTCGGTGAACGTCTCGCCCACCTTCTCCCGTTCGACCTTGATCTCCCGCTCGACGGCGTAAAGGGTGCGGATGAAGGCCAGGGCCTCGACCGCCCGCGGGTCGGTCGGCTCGGCCTCCACGAAGTACCGCCGGGCGTGCATCCAGCACCCCAGATGCCGGACGTTGTCGTGGACGGCGTTGTACCCGTCGTAGGCGTCGGCGTGGACGAACCCGCGGTACCCGCCGAGGAACCGCTGCGGGAACTCCTGCCGGCGGCCGGCGGTCAGGTCGAACAGGGTGTACGGGTTCGACTCGTCGCCGAGGTACACCCAGGCATACGCGGCCCTTCGCGGCCGCAGCAGCACGAGAGGGGTGTCGTCGGCGTGGATCGCGAACGACTGGAGCAGGCGTTGGCGCATCAGGTCGTACAGCGGGGTCAGCAGCTCGCCGCACTTCCGCAGGTGGTCGCACAGGGTGGACCGCCGCACGTCCCACCCGTGGCGGGCGAGGATGGCCTCTTGGCGGTGCAGCGGCAAGTGATCGACCATCTTCGACACGATGACGTGGGCGAGCAGGCCGCTGCCGATGCCGCTCTTCGGGATCGGCTCCGGCGG
>JANPKP010000499.1:0-2692 GCA_031426095.1 Gemmataceae bacterium | reverse complement strand
CAGCCGGCGGGGCGGCCGGGGGGGGGCCGGCCGGCGGCGGGACCGCGGCGGCCGGGGGACCGACGCCATCGGGCCGGCCAAGGCCGGCACGCTCCTGATGTCCATTTCGATGTGGTGCTACCTCGCCACTTACGTCCTCCTGCTGGTGTTCGTCGGCTTGTCGCTGATGGGCGGGAAGATCGGGCCGGGGGCGTACAAGGTCGCCGGGCTCGTCGGACTCATCAACTGGTTCGTCGGCCTCGTCGGGTTGGCCCTGTGCGCCGGCGGCCCGGCCCGGGAGGGGGCGCGGGGCATGTGCATCACGGCCGCGTGCGTGGCCGCCCTGCACCTGGTGTTGCTCCTGCTGTTCGCGGCCCAGGGGGGCGGGCTGTTCGGCTCCCTGGCCTTCGGCGCGGGTGACGACGACAAGTACGAGATCGACTCGAAGGGCCGGATCGTCCGCGTCGGCGGCACGTTCGAGCTGAGCGTCTGTTCGACCACCGAGCCGCTCCTCGACGCCCTGATCCCGGGCCTGGTCTACTCCAAGAGCGGCCCCGGCGGCAGCTCGGAGGTGGTCCTCCCGCTGGCCGTGGCGGTGGCCGAGGTCGCCCGGCTGGCCCTCTTCCTGCTCGCGGCCCGGGCCGTGGCCGCCGCCCTCCGCGACGACGGGGCGGCCGACCAGGCGCAGTCGGCCATGGTGCTCGCTTTGGGTGCGCTCGGGGCCCTCGTGGTCGGCGTCGGGCTGATCGCGGTGATCGTGAAGGAGACGAGCATGAACCCGGGCGAGACGGTGGGCAAGCTGTTCGCCGGCACCCTGATGCTCGCCCACACCTGCGTGTTCGTGATGCCGGCCCTCGCCGTGAACGAGGTCCGGGCCGCCGCCGCCTGGCGGGGGCGGTGAATGGCGAAAGCCCACCCCTTGCTACGGGTGGGCTTTCGCGTGAACCTGTTCTCGCCCATCCCTGCCCACTCACGGCCCCTGCGCCCGGGCCTTCGGCAGGGCGTGTTGCCGCCAGAACGGGTCGAGCGCCGCCGGGCCGTCGATGCCGTAGGTCTTCTTCAAAGCCGACGCGGTTCCGTACCGCTGGCAGTCCCGCAGGAAGATCGTGAAGTTCAACTCCCCCCGCAGCGACACCAGGTACGCCACGACCGACGCGCTCCCGCAGTAGAAGCCGGTGATCTTCTCGGCCCCGGGGTAGTCCTTCAGGTCGAACAGGGCCGGGACCGCGAACAGCTCGCCGTCGCGGGCGCAGCGGGGGAGCGTGCGGTTGTACCGGGCCACCTCGGCCGGCGAACAGGCCAGCACGGCCATGCCCGTCTCGGCCCACGGCGGCGGCGGCGTACTCGGGAAGAGGTCGGCGACGACGACGTGGGTGAGTTCCCGCGGGAGGGCGTCGGCCGCGGCGGCCGGGTCGTCGGCCCGCACGTCGATCCGCCGCTCGGCCACCCGCCCGCCGGCGAAGCGGACGGCCGCGTGCCCGGTCCCCTCGGCCGGCCGGCCGGTGGCTTTGGCGTAGTCGGCGGCCGTGGCGTGGACGACCACCTCGCACTTCGGCTCCCACGCCCCCGGGGCCGGCCCCGACCACCGCTCGAACAGGGCCTTCCGCTTCTCCTCCGCCGCCTTCGCCGTCGCGTCGGCCACGTCCTTCGTCCCGTTGTGCCGCACGCGGAAGCTGGCCGTCTCCACCACCGCCCACCCGGCGGGGACGGCCGGCGGGGCGGCGTTCGCGGCCGGAACCGGGGCCGAAACTTGTGCAACGGCCGGGGCCGTGCCCCGCTTCGCCTTCGCGCTGGCGAGGAGCGACCGGCCGATCTCCTGGAGCTTGGCGTTCCCCGGGGCGAGGGCGAGGGCGTCGGCCACTTCGCGTTCGAGCGTCGCCACGGTGGCGGCGTCCACGGCGGGGGCGTTGAGCC
The DNA here is from genome assembly GCA_031426095.1 of Gemmataceae bacterium. GTDB lineage: Bacteria > Planctomycetota > Planctomycetia > Gemmatales > Gemmataceae > JANPKP01. Next base: position 799 of record JANPKP010000499.1, on the reverse strand, counting down.
GCTCGGCCGCGAGCTTGACCCGGCAGTACGCCCACGCGGCGGCCTCCTCGGCGGGGAGCGGCGAAAGGGCGGCGGCGGCCGCGAACAGCGGGGCGGCGACGGCGTACTTCCCCTGCCGGAACGCGGCCGCCGCTTCCTGCGACGGGTCGGGTTGTTCGGGCGAGCCGCCGGCGGAAGCCGGCGGAGGGGCCGGCGGCGTCTCGGGTACCGGGTCCACCGGCGCGGCGGCCCTCGCGACCGCCGGGGCCGTGACCGGGGCGACCGCGACGGGGACCGTGCCGCCGAGCAGGGCCAGCCGGTCGCGGACCCGGGCCAGCCGGTCGGCGTCGGGGCCGGCCGACTGTTGAAGCGACTTCAATTCCTCGGTGTAAGCGTCCCGCAGGAGGCCGAGGAAGGCCCGGTCCCCGTCGGCGTCGGCGAGGTGGGCTTCGAGGGCCGCGGCCGCCTCCGCGGGCCGGCCGGTGGCGAGGAGTTGGCGGGCGGTCGCGGTCGCCTTCTGCACGGCCAGCGCCCGCTCCACGACCGGCGGCCGCGGCGCGTCCGGCGCGTCCGGCGTCTCGGCGGCGAAGGCGGGAGCGGCGAGAACGAGGGCAATCAGGCCGGGGAGGCGGCGGGACATGGGGGCATCCTTGCGGCGAACGCCCGGCCGGTCCGTGGCCGGGCCGCATGGTATACGCCGGACCGAATCGCGGGGGGGGAGACAACACAAGAAAGGGGGGGAAAACGAAAGATACGCCCCGGGGGTTTTTGTTTGTGGAGAGTGGAAGGTGTTATTGGGGGCGGGGGGGGGGGGAACACG
>JANPKP010000498.1:0-15031 GCA_031426095.1 Gemmataceae bacterium | reverse complement strand
ATGAAATCCTGCTTGGCGAACAAATTTCCCGCCCCATCTAAACGGTGCGAACGTGCAGACTAATTCCGCCCCCGGTCGAACTTCTTGCGGTCGCCCTCCTTGAGCAGCATCTTCCGCATCCGAATCGACTTCGGGGTGATCTCGACCAGCTCGTCGTCCTCGATGAACTCCAGGGCCATTTCCATCGAGAAGCGGACCGGCGGCTTGATCGACGATTTCGAATCACTCCCGGACGCCCGCATGTTGGTCAACGGCTTCGGTTCGGTCACGTTCACCACCATGTCCTTGTCCCGCCCGTGTTCGCCGACCACCTGCCCCTCGTACACGTCCTCGCCCGGGGCCATGAACAGTGTGCCGGCAAGCCCGTCGCACGAGTACGCCGTGATCTTCGCCGTGTTCTTCGAGACAAGAACCCCGGTGGCCCGGCCGGCCGAGGTCCCCTTGACCGGCCGGTACTCGAGGAAGTTGTGGTGCATGATCGCCGTGCCCTGCGTGGCGGTCAGCATCCGGGTGCGGAGGCCGATCAGCGAGCGGGCCGGGATGAAGAACTCCACCTGCGACGACCCGCGGATGTTCTCCATCCGCTGGAAATCCCCCTGCCGCTCCAGCACCAGCCGCATCACCGAACTCTGGTGCTCGTTCGGCACCTCCACCACCAGATGCTCGAACGGCTCGGACTTGACGCCGTCAATCTCCTTGACGATCACCCGCGGCTTGCCGACGGCGAGTTCCGCCCCCTCGCGGCGCATGGTCTCCAGCAACACCCCGAGGTGCAACAGCCCGCGGCCGCTGACCACGAACTCGCTCTCCCGGTCGCCCGGCTTGACCCGGAGGGCGACGTTGTGGTGCAGCTCCCGTTCGAGCCGGTCGAGGAGTTCGCGGCTGGTGAGCGGCTTGCCCTCCTTGCTGGCGAACGGCGAGTCGTTGACCTTGAACACCATGTCCAACGTCGGCTCGTCGATCGTCAGCGCCGGCATTTGAGTCGGTTTGTCGAGTTCGCAGATGGTGTCGCCGATCTCGGCCTCGTCCAGTCCGACCACCGAACAGATGTCCCCGGCGGCGATCTCCTCGACCTCCCTGCGGGCGAGGCGGTCGAACTCCAGCAACTGGACCACCGTGTCGTTGAACGTGGTCCCGTCCTTCTGCCGCACCACCGTCACCCGCTGGCCCTTCTTGATCTTGCCGGCCACCACCTTGCCGACGGCGATCTTGCCGACGAACTCGCTGTACACGAGCGACGACACCTGCATCTTGAGCGGGGCGTCGGCGTCCACGTCCGGGGCCGGCACCTTTTCGATGATGGCGTCGAAGAGCGGCTTCAGGTCCTGCGGCGGCACGGCCATGTCGGTTGTGGCGATGCCGGCCCTGCCGCTGGCGTAGATGACCGGGAAGTTGGCCGTGTCATCGTCCGCCCCGAGGTCGATGAAGAGCTCGAACATCTGGTTGTGGATTTCCTGGATGCGGGCGTCCGGCCGGTCAATCTTGTTGATGATGACGATCGGCTTGAGCCCGCAGGCGAACGCCTTCTTCAGCACGAACCGGGTCTGCGGGAGCGGCCCCTCGGCCGAGTCCACGAGAACGAACGCCCCGTCGGCCATCTTCAGGATGCGCTCGACCTCGCCGCCGAAGTCGGCGTGCCCGGGGGTGTCGATCAGGTTCACCTTCACGTCGCCGATTCGGATGCCGCAGTTCTTGGCGAGGATGGTGATGCCCCGCTCCCGCTCCTGGTCGTTCGAGTCCATGATCAGCCCGTGCTGCCCGCCGACGAGCTTGTCCAGCTCCTCGGTGCGGAACAGCCCGGACTGCCGGAGCATCTGGTCGACGAGTGTCGTTTTGCCGTGGTCGACGTGGGCGATGACGGCGACGTTGCGGATGTCGGTGCGCTTCATGTGTCGTGGTACGCAGGGGGTCGCGGCGGCCGGCCCGGTTCCGTTTTTCAGGCTGTTCAGCGGCAAACGCAACTTTTAATGTAGGAGTTTCGGCCGCCGTCCGGAAGGGGGGCGGCCCGAGAGGAAACGATGAATCGCCGGCCGCCCCCTGTCGGAACGGTGGCCGGCCCGGAGGCAGACATGCGTTTGTACCTCGTCCGCCACGCCGAAGCCGTGCCCGAAGCCGACACCGGCCGCGACTTCGATCGGGTTCTGACGGACCACGGCCACGACCAGGCGAAGGCGCTGGCCGCCGCCCTGAAGGCCCGCGGGGTGCAGGTGGACGCGGTTGTTTCGAGTCCGCTCGTGCGGGCCCAGCAGACGTCGACGGACCTCATCGACGGGCTGCCGCCGACCCGCGACCTGATCTTCTGCGACCACCTGGCGTCGGGCGAATTGAAGCCGCGGAAGCTGTCGAAGTTCCTGGCCGTGGTCGGCGTCGAACACCTCGCGGCCGTCGGCCACCAGCCCGACCTGGGGGCATACGCCGAGTGGCTGATCGGGGCCGAGGATGGGAGCCTGCCGTTTGAAAAGGCGGGGGCGGCGTGCGTCGAGTTCGACGACGTGCCGAGGAAGGGGGCCGGCCGGCTCTTGTGGGTGGTCACGCCCGAGTGGTTCATGGACCCGGGCACGCCGGCCGGGGACGAGGACTGACGCCCGTCACTTCCCCGTCTGCACGTACTTCTTCCACTCCTTGTCGAGCTCTTCGGGCTTCCACTTCATTCCCTCCAACACCTGCTCGACGGACGGCGTCGGCTGGTTCTCGGCCGGGAGGAAGCCGCCGACGAACGACGGGAAGCGGGCGGCCCCCGGCCCGTAGGCGAGGAAGTCCATGAGGCTCGTTTCGAGCACGTCCGCGTCCTTCCGCCGCTCCGCCGCCCACACGTCGCCGACGGCGGCCGGGTCCGCCTTCCCCCTCACCCCGAGGACGGACGCCTTCGCCTTCGCGCGGAGGTCGGTGAGCCGCTTCGAGGAGGGCCCGTCGGCCCGGGCCACCGTCGCCCGGCCGAAGCCCATCGTCACCCAGTCGGGGAACTCGGTGGCCCCGCCCTTGCGGGCGAGGAGGGCGGCCGCCACCAGCCGGCCGGCGTCCGAGGCGAGTTCGGACTCGGTCGGCTTCTCGCCCACGTCCACGCCCTTCACCACGTACGGCTCGTCCCCCTTGAGCGACAGGTGGTACGGGGCCTTCGTCCGCGCCGCGGCCACCTGGAGGAGGAACAACGAGTAGAGCTTCCGCTCGGTGAGGACGTACACCGTCAGCTTCCCCGGCCACGGCTTGTCGGTCGCCTCATACTTGAGCGCCTCGCGGGCCTTCGCGTGGACCTTCTCCAGCCCGGCCGCGAACGGCTTGGCCTTCGCGTCCGGGAGGTTCCCGCACACGATCAGGCTGGCCGTCTCGGTCACCGTCGGGGCGGCGACGCCGACCTTCTTGAGGTTGGCCACCGCGCTCGCCGTCTGCTTGTCGCTCGCCTCGTCCGCGAGGGCCGGGGGCGCGAGCAGGGCGAAGGCGGCGAGCGGAAGTAGGCGTGTCGGCAGCCGCATGGCGGGCTCCGGGTCGGGGGAAGGGCGGACTGCGACGATTCTAGCACGCCGGCCCCGCCCGCGGCGAATGTCACTGGCAACGGCGGCGTGGGAGCCAATAATAGGTGCAACCGCCCGGCCGGAGTCACGCACGCGGAGCCACGCATGACGACCCACCCCTTCCGACGCGCCGCGTTCGCCGCCCTCGCTCTCTGCATCACCAGTGCCCCCGCCGCCGACCCCGCGGGGAAGCCCAACCGGCTGGCGAAGGAGAGCAGCCCGTACCTCTTGCAGCACGCCCACAACCCCGTCGACTGGCACCCCTGGGGGGCCGAGGCGTTCGAGAAGGCCCGCAAGGAGAACAAGCTCGTCTTCCTCTCGATCGGCTACAGTTCGTGCCACTGGTGCCACGTCATGGAGCGGGAGTCGTTCTCCGACCCGGCGGTGGCGAAGCTCCTGAACGACAACTTCGTGTGCGTGAAGGTGGACCGCGAGGAGCGGCCGGACGTGGACGAGGTGTACATGACCGCCCTGCTCGTAACGAACGGCGGGGGCGGGTGGCCGCTCTCCCTGTTCCTCACCGCGGACGGCAAGCCGATTTTCGGCGGCACGTACATCCCGCCGGCCGACAAGGAGGTGGACGACGGCAAGATTCTCGGCTTCGGCTCGGTCGTGAAGCGCGTCCTCGACCTGCGGCGCGACAAGGAGAAGGACCTACTCGCCCAGGCCGACCGCGTCGCCGAGATGACAAAGAAGGAACTGGAGGGCGAAAAGTCCGGGCCGGCGGTCCCACTCGACCGGGCGCTCGTCCGCGACGCGGCCGCCGCGTTCGACATCGACCCCGAATGGGGCGGGCTCGGCTCGAAACGGCGAGAGTACGCCGGGACCAAGTTTCCCCGCGTCGCGGTGTGGATGTTCCTGCTCCGCGAGTCCGCCAAGCCGGGGAACGAGGGACTGGCGAAGGCCGTTCAGGGCACGCTCCGGGAGATGGCCCGCGGCGGCATTTACGACCACCTCGGCGGCGGCTTCCACCGCTACAGCACCGAGCGGACGTGGACCGTGCCGCACTTCGAAAAGATGCTCTACGACAACGCCCAGCTCGTCGAACTCTACTCGGAAGCGTACTGCCTCAAGCCCGACCCGCTCTACAAGCGGGTGGTGGCCGAAACGCTCGGCTTCGTCGGCCGCGAGTTGACGACCCCGGAGGGAGGGTTCGCTACGGCCCTCGACGCCGACAGCAACGGCAAGGAGGGCGAGTTCTACGTCTGGACGGCCGACGAGGTGAAAGCCGCCCTCGGGAACGACGCCGACTTCGACCTGGTCCGCAAAGTGTACGCGGCCGGCGAGCCGAACTTCGAGGGGACGGCGTACGTCCTGCGGCTGTCGAAGCCTGCCACGGACCTGGAAAAGGACGCGCGGCTCGAAGCTCTGGCGGCCAAGCTGCTCGCCGTGCGGGCGAAGCGGACGCGGCCGTTCCTCGACACCAAAATCATCACCGGCTGGAACGGGCAGATGGTCGCCGCGTACGCGACGGCCGGCCGCGTGTTCGGCGAGAAGGCGTGGGTCGAAGCCGCCCGCAAGGCAGCCGACCTGCTCCTGACGAAGGTGCGGGGCCGCGACGGCCGCCTCTCCCGCACCTTCGCCGCCGCGCCCGGCGGACAACGGGAGGCTCGCGGGGCCGCGTACCTGGACGACTACGCTTACCTCGCGCACGGGCTCCTCGCCCTGCACGACGCCACCGGCGAGAAGCGCTGGCTGGGCGAAGCCAAGGCCGTCGCCGACGCCATGATCAAGTGGCACGCCGACGCCGCCCGCGGCGGGTTCTACTTCACCGCCCACGACCACGAGAAGCTGTTCGCCCGCACGAAGGACAGCTACGACGGGGCGCAGCCGTCGGGGAACGGGGCCGCCACCCGGGTGCTGCTGGCCCTCGCCCGCAAGACCGGCGACGAGTCGTATCGGGCCTTCGCGGGCCGCACCCTGTCGCACCTCGCCGGCACACTCAAGGGGTCGCCGACGAGCGTGCCGGCGATGGCCCTGGCGCTCGACGAATACCTCGCCTCCGACCCGCCGCTCGCCGCCGTGGAACCCGCCAAGCCGGACGCGGGGCCGAAGGTGAAGTCGTCCGCCGACGTGGTGGCAGGTGAACTCAACGTCGAGGCGGTGGCCGGCGGCCGACAGCCTTTCTCGGTGACGCTCACCGTCGAGAAGCCGTACCACATTTACGCGAACGCCGTGAAGAACAAAGCCCTGGCGGACGCCGCCACGGCGGTCGAGGTGATCCGCGACGGGAGGACGATCGACGCGACGCTGGCCTTCCCGCCCGCCCGCACGGTGGCGGACGCGGCGGCCGGCGACCACGACGTTTACGACGGCAAGATCGTGGTCGCCGGCAGCGTGGAAGCCGGCACGGGGCCGCTCGAAGTCCGCGTCCGGCTCACGGCCTGCACGGCGGGCCGGTGCCTCCTGCCCGCCGCCCTCACACTTAAGGCCAAGTAGTGGGCGACACGTCCGACGGGCCGAGCCCCCACCCCGCCGCGGCGGCCGAGGCCCTGACACTGGCCGACCCGAAGGCCCGCGGCCGGCGGCTGGACGACCTCGCCCGCGACGCCGCCACGCCGGCCGACCGCCTGGCCGTGGCCAACGCTTTCCTCGCCGCCGGGCCGGGCGGACGCGTGGCCGCCCTCGAATGGCTCCTCCGCTGGACCGGCCTCGTGCCGCCTCCACTCGTTATCGCTTACCTCCCGCGTCTCGCCGACGCCACCGTGCCCGCGCCACTCCGGCTCGCGGCGGCCGCACGCCTACTGTCGCTCATCCCCGACCGGCTTCCCGTCGTGCGGCCCCTGGCGAAGGCCCTGACCGCCGGCCTCTCGCCACTCCGCGGGCTCGACCGGCTGCGACAACTCCAACACCGCCTCGACGCCAGTAACGCACTCGACCAACTGATCGACCGCAAGGAGCTTCGGGTCAAGGTCGTCTGCCCACGCTGCGCCGTCCGCCTGCCGCGGGTCGTTATGGTCGAGCACCTCTGGCACGACCACCGCCTGTTCCTCGACGGCGGCAAGGTGTTGACCCCGGACGCGTTGCTCGACCGCTTCCGAAAGCGGTACGCCGACCGGGGCGATCCCGCGGCACTCGACCGCGCGTGGCTCGCGGCCACCGCCTTCGACCCCGCGGCCGACCCGCTCGAAACCCTCCGGGCCTGGCTCGCCGGCGGCGACCCCACGGGCCGCGAACTCGACCCCCTGTTGGATCGTGCCCGGGAACGTGGGGCGGGTCTCTGCCCCGAGTGCTTCACGGGAGTGCCGGCCGCATACCCGCCGCTCGGGCCCCCGCTGGCCGTCGGACACGGGCGTCTTGCGGGGGACGGGTACGCGGTCGAAGTCGGCACGTCGGGCTGGCTCCGCACGCTCCGGGTGACCACGCCGGACGGGGTCACCCGCGACGGCCCGGACGGCGGCCACGCCCTCGGCCCGCGGGCCGCCGCCACCCTCGCGGCCCTGGTGCCGGCGTTGCTCGCCGTCGTCGCCGCGGGCCTGTGGTCGCCGACCGCAGTAGGCGTGTTGTTCGTCGTCGCGGCCGTTGTGTACGCCGCCGTTCGCCTCACCCGCCGGCCGCCGCCCGACCCGGACCGGCGGGCCGTCGACGCCGCCTGGACCGTACTCGCCCGCCGGCTCGTCGACCGCGGGTCGGGCCCCCTCTTCCTCGCCCGGCTGGCCCGCACGAGCCTCGGGAGGGGGAGCCACGCCCGCCGGGCCGGCGTACTGCGTAGCTTGCTGGCCTGGGCGGACGGCGTCGCTGACGGGGCGGACGAAACACTCCCCCTGGCCGCCTCCGCCCACGTCCTGCGTGTTGATGACGGCGGCCGGATGGGGCGGGACCGCCTCGCCGGCGTCGCCGACCTCGTGGCCGGCGTGTTCAAGGGTGACCGCCCGCTGCCGTTCGCCGAGTACGCCTTGGCGACCTACCTCGACCGCCCCGACCCGCCGACCGCGGGCGAACGCCGGCGGCTCCGCGTCCTCCTGATCGGGGCCGCGTTCGACGCCGGGCTTAAGGCTCGTGACCTGCTCGCCGTCTCGGCCGTGGCCCCGGCCGTCGGCCGGGCGACGGCGACCGAACCGGCCCACCTCCTCGGGTTGCTCTACGGCGTCTGGGCGACCCGCAACCGCCCGCGCCCCGACGCCGTCGAACGGATGGAAACCGTCTTCGACGTCTGCCGCAACTCGCCGACGCTCGCCGCCGGGTGGCTCGATTCGTTCCCCGACCTCCTGACGGTCTACCGCCCCGACCCGATGTTCGAACACGACCTGGGGCCGGTATTCATCTGCGGTCGCGGCGTGGCCGTCGGTCGGCAGTACGTCTCGAACCCGGCCGCCGAGGTGAGCGTCGGACGCCCGCCGTCGTGGTCGCGGGGGAGCGAGTTGACGGTCGGCACGCGGCGGTTCGCGCTCCGCCACCGGCCGACCGTCGAGGACCGCAACGCCATCCGCGGCCTCCTCCATTTCCGACACGACGTGCTGTTGCCGTTCGTGGAAAACTACCTGGAGCCGCACGCCCCGGCGGCCCTGGACCGCCTTCTGGAACCGCTCGGGAAGCCGTGCCCGCGGTGCGGGATGGCGTGCGTGGCCGTGCCGGGTGAAGTGGGAGTGCCCGTCGGGCCGGCGGGGTGAAGTGGGGTCATTCGCCGCGGGCCAGCGAGTCGATGTCGGAGGCCGTCCACATCACCCGGCGAATCGCCGTCGCCCGCCCGGTCGTCGGGTCCGCTTCCACAATCGCTCCCGCCAGCCGCACGTCGTCGGTCGCCACGTCGAAGCTGTTCGGCGCGAAGGTGACCGCCGTCGCCAGCACGGGGGCGACCCGCCGGCCGAGGACGCCGGCGTACGGGCCGCACATGCCCACGTCGCACTGGAAGGCCGTGCCGCCGGGCAGGAGTTGCTCGTCGGCCGTGGGGACGTGGGTGTGCGTGCCGAGGACGGCCGTCGCCCGGCCTTTCAGGTGGTGGGCCATCAGGTACTTGTCGGCCGTCGCCTCCGCGTGAACGTCCACGACGACCACGGCCGCCACGCCGGCGAGCGACGCCAGGACGCGGTCGGCGGCGGCGAACGGGCAATCGACCGGCCGCATGAACGTGCGGCCCATCAGCGACACCACGGCGACGGGGGTGCCGTCCGCGGTCGTCGTGAGGGCGTAGTCGCGGCCGGGGGCGGACGGCGGGTAGTTGGCCGGCTTGCAGACCGGCTCGCCGGGCGTGGCCATCACGTCGGCGATGTCGAACTTCTTGTAGACGTGGTCGCCGAGCGTGACCGCGTCGACGCCCGCGGCCCGGAGTTGGCGATAGAGGTTGGGCGTCAGCCCCGACCCGCCGGCCGCGTTCTCGGCGTTGGCGACCACGCAGTCGAGCCGCTCCCGCACGCGGAGCAGGGGGACGGCCCGCCGGACGAGCGAGACCCCGGGGTGGCCGACGATGTCGCCTAAAAAGAGGATGCGCATGGGGGGCGGCGGCGGCGGGTCGCCCGCGTCACCGGGCGACCTCCATCGCCCGGATTTCGCGGATCACCGTCACCTTGATCTCGCCCGGGTAGTCGAGCTGTTGCTCGATGGCGCGGGCGATCTCCCGGCAGACCCGCACCGCGTCGCTGTCGGTCGTCTGCGAGGCGTTGGCGATCACCCGCAGCTCGCGGCCGGCCTGGATGGCGAAGGCGTTCTCGACCCCGGGGAAGCCGCACGCCACGGCTTCGAGGTGTTCGAGCCGCTTGACGTACTTCTCCAGCGTCTCCCGCCGGGCCCCCGGCCGCGACGCGCTAATGGCGTCGGCGGCCGACACGAGTTCCGTGTAAATGTTGTCGACCGTCACGTCGTCGTGGTGGCCGGCGATGGCGTGCAGCACTTCCTTGCTCGTCTCGCCGTACCGCTTGGCGAGTTCGGCCCCGACCTTCGGGTGCCCGCCCTCCATCTCGTGGTCGGCCGCCTTGCCCACGTCGTGCAGCAGCCCGCAACGGCGGGCGAGGTTGGGGTTGAGGCCCAGCTCGGCCGCCATCAGCCCGCACAGGTGGGCCACTTCGAGGCTGTGTTGCAGCACGTTCTGGCTGTAACTGGTGCGGAACTTGAGCCGCCCGAGGAGGTAGACGATCTTCTCGTGCGGCATCGCCACGTCCACGTCGAGTACGGCCTGGGTGCCGACTTCGAGGATCCGCTTGTCCATCTCCAACTGCGTCTCGGCCACCACCTCTTCGATCCGCGTGGGGTGGATGCGGCCGTCGAGGATGAGCTTGGCGAGGGCGAGCCGGGCCGTCTCCCGGCGGACGTTGTCGAACGCCGACACGATGACCACGCCCGGGGTGTCGTCCACGATCACGTCCACCCCGGTGCACTTCTCGAACGTCCGGATGTTCCGCCCCTCGCGGCCGATGATCCGCCCCTTCATGTCGTCCGACGGGATGTCCACCGTGCTCACCGTCGTGTCGGCGGTGTGGACCGAGGCGTAACGTTGTATGGCGGTCGCCAGCACGTCGCGGGCCCGGCTCTCGGCGGTGGCCTTGACGCGCTCGTCGTGTTCCCGGATGCGGGCCGCCGTCTCCTCGGAGAGTTCCCGGTCGAGTCGTTCCAGGAGCATCTTCTCGGCCTGCTCGCGGGACAGGCCGCTGACCTCGTGGAGCTTTCTCGTCCACTGGGCGATTTGCTCGTCGAGGCCGGCGGATTTGGCTTCCAACGCCTCTTTCCGCTCGGCGAGCTTCTTTTGGAGGTTTTCGAGCTGCCGTTCCTTGCGGGCGAGGTCCTTTTGCTTCTGGCCGAGGGCGTCCTCCCGCTTCTCGACCTTCCGCTCCTGCTCGCGGAACTCGGCCCGGACGGCGTCCAACTCGCGGTTCAACTCCTCCCGCCGACGGACGGCGTCGTCTTTGGCGCGTAGCTCGGCCTCCCGGGCCACCTGCTCGGCCTCCCGGCGGGCGTTGTCGAGGATGTCGCCGGCTTTGACCCCGGCGACCCGGCGGTCGTCGGCGTCGCGGGCGGTATCGGCCAGGGTGCGGACGGCGGAGGAGCGGTTGAAGGACCGGAAGGCCAGGAACCCGCCGCCGACCCCCAGGAGGACGGCCGCGAGGGCCAGGCCACCGACCGGCGGGGTCTCCATCGGGGCCACTCCTGATGGGTGGCCCGCGTCGCCTCGGGACCGCCACTTGCCGCCCGGCCGGCGGCGCGGGCGGCCGGCGGGGGCGGTCCCCGGTCGGCCAGTCTCGGCACGGGCGGCCCCGCGGGTGGGGCCGCCTCGTCTCATGGCGTCAGACCCGCCGGGGGCGCGGGGTCGAGGGTCTGCGGGCGTCGGTCGAAAAACGTTCGCCGTCCGTGGGCGCGACCCGCCCGCCAACCGGGAGCGTGCCGAGAAAACCCGAGTCGTCCTGATCGGGGCTTGTGCGGTGTATTATGGCGGAAGGGCTACGGACCTTCAACGAGATTCGATGCGACGGCCGAAGTGTCGGGCGGGCGTCGAAGTTGTGCGGGCGGCTTTTTGCATCGACCATTCGCCTACTGTTCCTCGGTAGTTCTGTCCTCGCGGTCGAACTGATTGGAGAGTTCTCCTGCAATCCGCTCCTCATGAACTTTCAGCGACGGTGCAATGCCTTCAACTTGAAGCCAGACCTCTTTCGCTTGTCGGAGGTCCAACCCGAACCGTTCCCGAACCGCACGGATGGCGGCTATCATTTCGCCCGTGGATTTCTTCACAGATGCAAAGAGTTCGTGCGGCGTGTCCATCGACTTAACCCTTGATGACCCCGATGGGCCGCATCCGGGCCACCTTCCGCGACAGCCCGGCCTCGTGGACCACGTCCACCACGTCGTCCACGTTCTTGTACGCCCGCGGCTGCTCCTCCGCGAGGCCCAGCCGGCTGGTCGCCATCGCGATCACGCCCTTGCCTTCGAGCTCCTTGTCGATCCGCCGGCCGGCCGCGTCCTTCACCGCCGCCGTCCGGCTCATCGCCCGCCCGGCCCCGTGGCAGGTCGTGCCGAAGCTGCGTTCCATGCTTCCGGGGGCACCCACTAGCACCCAACTCGCCCGCCCCATGTCGCCCGGGATGATGACCGGCTGGCCGACCGCCCGGAACGCCTCGGGAACCTCCGGGTGTCCGGCCGGGAAGGCCCGCGTCGCCCCCTTGCGGTGGACCCACACTTGCTTGGTCTTGCCGTCCACGACGTGCGTTTCGAGCTTGGCGATGTTGTGGGCCACGTCGTACAGGAGGTCCATCCCCAAATCCTGCCACGTCCCGCCGAACAGGTCGGCGAACACCTCCCGGGCCTGGTGCATGAGCAACTGGCGGTTGGTGAACCCGTAGTTCGCGGCCGCACGCATGGCCCCGATGTACTTCTTCCCCTCGGGGCTATCGACGGGGGCGCACGCGAGCTGCCGGTCGGGCAGGTCGATGCCGTACTTCGCCGGGGCGTTGCGGAACGCCGCCAGGGCGTCGTCGCACACCTGATAGCCGAGGCCGCGTGACCCGGAGTGGATCATTACGCAGACCTGGTTGAGTTCGAGGCCGAACGCCTTCGCCACGTCGGCGTCGAGGATCGCGTCCACGACCTGCACTTCGAGGAAGTGGTTGCCGCTGCCGAGGGTGCCGCACTGCTCGCTCCCGCGCTTCACGGCGTGGGACGAAACCTCGTCCGGGTCGGCCCCGTCGATCCGCCCGAGGGCCTCCGTGTGGTCGAGGTCGGCCGCCTGCCCGAGCCCGCGGTCGAGCACGAATTGCGGCCCCTGGCCCATGAGCTTGCGTGTCTCGGCATCGTTGAAGCGAAACTTTCCCGACTTGCCGACGCCGGCCGGCACGGTGTGGAACAGCCCCTTAATCAGCTCGCGGACGTGGGCCTGGACGTCGCGGAGGAAGAGGTTGGTTTTGACGAGCCGGACGCCGCAGTTGATGTCGTACCCCACCCCGCCGGGGGAGATGACGCCCCCCTCCGCGGGGTCGGTGGCGCAGACGCCGCCGATGCAGAAGCCGTACCCCCAGTGGATGTCCGGCATGGCCAGGCTCGCGCCCTGGATGCCGGGCAGGGTGGCCACGTTCGCCACCTGGTCGGGGGCCTGGTCGTTGCGGATCGCCTCCATCAGCTTCGCGTTGGCGAAGATGAGGCCGTCCACCCGCATCCCCGGCCGGTAGCTCTTGGGGATGCGGTAGCAGCACGAATCGACCTGTTCGAGCGGCCCCGCGAACGCGCCCTTCGCCATGACAGCCACCTCAAATGTCCACGATCACCTCGGCCAGCCACCCGTCGCCCGTCGGCTCGACCTTCAATTCGTGGTACGTGATCGCCTTGACCTCGTGCGTGAGCCTGTGCCGGGCCGCGTCGAACGGCTCGCCCCACGCCCTGCCCGCCAACCCGCGTTCGCCGACCGCCACCTGGAACCGCCCGAACAACAGCCGGCCGGAATCGAAGTGGCGGAGCAGGGCGTTGAGCCAGTCGAACAGGAGGTACTCCCGCCCGTCCGGTGGCAACACGACTTCGACCTCCACGCTCGGCTTCACAACCGTTTCGTCTTCGAGAACGGCCGTGAACAGGCACGCGGCCATTTCGGCGAATAGCGTGTCGAGGTCGGGGGCCGTCGCCCGCAGCCCGAGGTCGGCCGTGTGCTCGAAGAGTTCGTGCATTTGGGAATCATACAGCCAGCCCGCTCGCCCGCTGACCAGGGACGGGAAGACCGACCGTTCGGTTCGGGGTCGACGAGCCCCGGTCGGGGAAAACGGGGGATTCGTCGAATGCTCCCGATCCCCCGGAAGGGGTGGGAGAGGAACGTGGTCGTGACCGATGGCACAAGAGTGGGGCCAACAAGTGTGGCACGAACTTGGCTCGCCCGGACACGTCCACCAATCCCTCGGCCGCTCGGCGAAGGTGGACGTGCCATCGTCACCGACTTTGCCGAGTCGCCCAAGACCGCCATCCACGGCGGTCAGGTGCGTCCCGGCGTCGGGTGTCCGGGTGGGCGTCTCCGAGGGCCTTGCGGGAGCCGCCCAGGAGTTCCTCGACGAGCGGCTCGGCCGGCCGGGGATTCATCGCCGCGGCTGCAGGAAACGCCACGCCCCTTCGACTCGACAGCCACGCGGGCGTCGCCGCCCCTCGACCGCGGCCAGGGGGCCGGCGGGTGCGCCCGCCGGTTGCCGCGCCGGCCGCGGAGCCCGCGGCTCAGGGCCCTCCCCGTGGACGCGATGGCCGCGGCCGACTTCCACGCCTGCGCCTTCGAGCCCGGGCCGAGTCTCCTCGGCGGGTGCCGGAACCGCAGGCGGCACGCCTTCGTGAAGCAGTTGCTCGAAACCCCGGAGTGCCGGGCGCTCCACGCCTCGACCCCCTCTCCTCGGGCATCGCCGCCGCCGCCGCCGAGCAGTTCGGCCCACCGGGCAGAAAGAACGCGGCCGGAGCCGGATCGGCGACGTCCGGCATGGCGGACGAGATCGAGACGCTGAAGGCCGTGGGCCGGGCCGTGGCCCGGTCGGCGGACGAGGCGGGCGAATTCCGTGAGGCGGCACACGCGTGCGGGCTCGGCGACGGTGCCCCGGGGGTAACGACCCCAAGCGGAACGCCGAACTCTACCGCCGCGTCCGGTCCGACCCCGCGCTGCACAACATCGTCGACCTGGCCGGTCGCTTCCGGCGGCTCTCCGTCCGCGCCAGCCCGCGGAGCGGCTTCCCCTGCAACTCGGGTGGGAGGTCGTGCGGCCCCCCGACCTCGCACAGGAACTACTTGCCGCCGGCCCGCACCCGGAACGCCCACGTCGCCTTGGGGAAGGACTTGAGCCGCTGAACCGGGTTGGACTACTGCTGGATATGCAGACCATAGGCCCGCGGCATCACGTACCCTGTCACCGCTTTCGTACGCGCGTGCAAAAGCGGACCGACCGGCCACGCCGTCACGTTCAACAACGCGGCGTGCCGAGGGCGGGCATCAGATTGTGTCTGCAAACCGATCCCGGGGTTCCCCTCGGGCGGCGGCCCACCCCGTGGCGGGACTTGCGTCAAATCCCACGGCCCGAAGCGTCACCGGCGGGGGTCGACGTAACCCTTTACGCACGAACCCACCGGGTATCGCCCGATGTCACGGCAGAGTAACGCGTTGCGTCCAATCGGGGGGTCAACTTTACCGCATGTTTGCGGGGCGGTTTCCCCAAGACCATACCGGCCGAGTGGTTGCGGCGATTTCGAGCGCCCGCGCTGGGAATATGCGGTAAAGCTCTGACCCCGGTCCGAGTACGCCGGATCGACGTAACTCCGCCAGGTCGGACGGCTGGTGATCGGTTTTCAGACACACCCTCACGGACCCGCGTGAGCCGCCCGCGGACGGCCGGAGGAGCCAGCACCAGGCGTCCCGGTCCTGGGCGTCGGCCGTCGCGACCAGCATTGCCCAGATCAGCCCGAACCGCCGGCAGGTGGTAGATGATGGCGTTCGCCACCTCCCGCCGGTCGGCCGCCGGCCGCCCGCCCTTGCGGGTGCCGGACTGCGGCCTGGGCAGCAGGGGCTCCAGGTGGTCCCACTGGTCATCGGTCAGGTCGGTCGGGTAGGGCTCGCGGCTCACGGCCGGCGACGGTAACCGAGCTCACCGCCGG
>JANPKP010000497.1:0-5730 GCA_031426095.1 Gemmataceae bacterium | reverse complement strand
GGCCACCCCCCCCGCGCCCCCGCCCGGCCGCGGGGGCCGCGAGACGAACCCACCGGCGGAGTCATTCATGTCCGTGGCCCTCAGCCCGTCCCCGCAACGCACGCCGGCCCCCGCCCCGCTCGCGGGGTGGGACACCGAAGTCCTCGTCCTCCGGGGCGACGACCGGGCCGCCCTCCTCGCCCGCGTTCAGGCGCTCCTCGCGTACCTCGACGGCCACCCGGCGGCCGCGCTGCCGGAGTTGGCCGCCACGCTCGCCCACGCCCTCGCCCCCGGCGGGGCGCGGCTCGCCCTCGTGGCCTCGTCCGTCGCCGACCTGCACGCCAAGCTCACCCGCGCCGCGGGCCGGCTCGCCGACCCCAAGTGCAAGCAAGTCCGCGACGCCAACGGTATTTACTTCACCTCCGAGCCGCTGGCCGAGCGCGGCACACTCGCCCTGCTCTTCCCCGGCGAAGGGGCCCAGTACACGGGGATGCTCGCCGACCTGTGCGGCGTCTTCCCGGCCGTCGAAGAGACGTTCGCGTGGTGCGACAAGCTCGCCGCCGACGCCGGGAAGCCGGACGAGTCGCTGCGGCGCGTCCTCCACCCGCCGGCCGACCTTTCGCCCGAAGGGAAGGCGGCGGCCGAGGCCGAGCTGCGGAAGATCGGGCCGTCGCTCCTCGGCGTGCTGGTCGCCGACCAGGCCGTCTACCGGCTGCTCGAAAAGTTCGAGCTGCCCGTGGCCGCGATGGCCGGGCACAGCGTCGGCGAACTCGGGGCGTTGCTCGCGTCGGGCACGATGGGCACGAGCGCCGAACGCGGGGCCGGGCTCTTCGGCACGATGGACCTGATGCGGCAGCAGGAGGACGAGGTCGGCGGGCCGGACGTGGCCCTGCTCGCGGTCGGGGCCGGGCGGAAGGCCGTCGAGGACGCGGCGGCCGCGGTCGCCGGCGGGGCGGTTGTGGTGGCGATGGACAACTGCCCGCACCAGTCGGTCGCGGTCGGCCCGGCCCACCTCGTCGCGGCCGTCGAAACGGCCCTCGCCGAGAAGGGCGTGATGAGCGAGCGGCTGCCGTTCCGCCGGCCGTACCACACGCCGCTCTTCGAGCCGTGGATGGGGCCGTTCCGGGCCATGTTCGCCGACGCCCCGTTCGGCCCGCCGCACACCCCGGTCTACAGCGGCACCACGGCCAAGCTCTTCCCCGCCGACCCGGACGCGGCCCGCACGCTGGCCGTCGACCACTGGGTGTCGCCGGTCGAGTTCACGAAGCTCGTCGAGGCCATGTACGCGGACGGCGTGCGAATCTTCGTGGAGGCCGGCCCCCGCGGCAACCTGTCGGCGTTCGTCGAAGACATCCTCCGCGGCCGGCCGTTCGCCGCCATCCCCGCGAACGTGCCGCGCAAGAGCGGGCCGACGCAGGTGAACCACATGGTCGCCCAACTGGTCGCGCACGGCGTGCCGATCAGCCTCGGCCACCTGTACGAGGGGCGGGCGGCGGGCGGGGTGGCGTGGGAGCCGAAGGCGGAACCTAACCCCCCGGCCCCCTTCCCTCATAGGGAAGGGGGCGAAGGTCCGGAGCCTCGTCCGTTCCTAGGGGAGGGGGTTGTGGGAGCGGTTCCGGCCGCCGCCGTCCTCCACGGCTACCTCGACGTGATGGAGCAGTTCCTCGACGTGCAGCAAACCGTGATGCACGCGTTCCTGACCGGGCACGTTGACCCCGCCGCGTTCTCGCCCCTCGACTTCGCCGCGCTGCCGGCGTTCGACCCCGCGCCGCCGGCCGCCGAAGCCCCGCCCGCCCCGCCGGCGTACGCGCTGGTCGAACGCGTCGAACACCTCGTGCCCGGCCGCGAGGTCGTGTTCCGCCGCACGAACGACCTCCGCGAAGACCTGTACGCCGACCACCACACGCTCGGCGGCCGGAGCGTCAGCCGGGTGGACCCGGGGCAGAACGGCCTGCCCGTTATGCCGATGACGTTCAGCCTCGAAGCGATGGCCGAGGCCGCGTCGCTCCTCGCCCCCGGCAAGGTCGTCGTCGCCATCAAGAACGTCCGCCTGTTCCGCTGGATTCCGTTCGACCCCGAGCCGACCACCCTCGAAGTGCGGGCCACCCTCACGAGCGTTGACGCCGAGACGGGCGTGGTCGAGGTGAAGGCGGACGTCCGCGACCTGGGCAACTCGTTCGTCAAGGACGGGGCCGAGAAGGTGGCGTCCGAGGCGGTCGTGGTCCTCGCCGACCGCTACCTGGAGCCGCCGGCCGCCCTGCCGTTCGCCCTCACCGACGAGGTGCGGTGCCGCAGCAGCGTGGACGACCTCCGGCGGAACATGTTCCACGGCGCGATCTTCCAGATGATCCGCTCGCTCGACCGGGTCGGGAAGGAGGGCATCGAGGGGACGCTCGAAGTCCAGGGCCGCGACGACTGGTTCCGCTCCAACCCGTCGCCGCACATGGCCGTCGACCCGGTGATGATGGACGCGGCCATGCACCTGATCGGCGGGTGGCACCTCGAACAGCCCGACTGGACCGGCCGCATCCTCCTGCCCTTCGAGGTGAAGTGCGTCGAGTTCTTCGGGCCGACCCCGCCGGTCGGCAGTATGCTCGTCGTCCGCGGGCACAACGAGCAGGCGTCGGCCCGCCACTTCCGGCACGGGCTGGAGGTGTTCGACACCGCCGGCCGGCCCTGCCTGCGGCTCACCGGGGCCGGGTACTGGCGGTTCTATCTGCCGTACGGGCACGTCAACTTCTTCGGCCCGAAGGACGAGTACTTCCTGAGCCGCGACCTCACCCACGCGGTGCCGCCGCGGGCCGACGGGGCTGTGCCGCGGCACTGCTTCTACCTCGACCCGCCGGCCGACCTCAAGCAGCCGGTGCTGCGGATGGCCGGCGTGCGGGTGACGATGACGCCCGCGGAACTCGCCGCGTACCGGGGGTGGGCCGGGACCGAACCCGAACTCAACGACTGGTTCTTCACCCGCCTGCTGGCGAAGGACGCGGTGCGGGCGGCGTGGTTCGACCGGCACGGCGAGCGGATGTACCCGGCCGACATGGAGACGACACTCGACGCCGCCGGCCGGCTCGCGGTCGGCCCCCGCGGCGGCCCGAAGGCCGAGCCGTTCCCGCCCGTCTCGGTCGCCGTCTTGAACGGGGTGGTCGCGTCGTTCTCCGCGTTCGCCCCGCACGTCGGCGTGGCGCTCGCGGCCGTCGACAAGGCCCGCGGCCCCGCGGCGGAAGCGGCCGCCCGGGCCGAGGCCGCCGTCCGGGCCGTGGCCGACGCCCTGAATGTGAAGATGGGGGAGTTGTCCGTTCTGTCGGCCGACGCGGCCACCGGATCGCACGCGGTTCTCCTCAAGTCGGCGGCCGCGGCGCAGTATCCTGAGATCACCGGTCCCGTGCGGGTCCGGACGGCCCGCGAGAAGGACCTGGTCGTGGCGACGACGCTGTGCGAGGACGTGTCCGGATGAGCGGCAGCGACGAGCAGGTGTACGCCGACCTCACGGCGGTGATGGCGTCCGCCTTCCCCGACCGCGACTACGGCGGCCCCGTCGGCCCCGACACGCGGGCCTTCGCCGACCTCGGGCTGGCGAGCATCGACCTCGTCGTGCTCGCGGAAAAGCTCGAAGCGTTATACGGCCGGCGGCTGGCGTTCGGGTCGTTCCTGATGGGCCTGCGAAACCGCGGGGCGGACGACGTGGTGCTGGGCGAACTGGTGGCGTTCCTGCGGCAACAACTCGCGTAGCTGCAACGCGGTGGCGATGGGGGATTCGATGCCCGAGGTCGTGGCGAACGGCGTGCGGTTCCACTACCAACAGTCCGGCTCCGGGCCGGACGTGGTGCTCCTCCACGCCGTCACCAGCAACCTCGCCGTGTGGCTCTTCACCGGGCTGGTGGACACGCTCGCCGCCGAATACCGCGTCACGACGTACGACTTCCGCGGGCACGGGTTCAGCGAGCGGCCGGCCACGCAGTACACTTCGGCCGACATGGCGGAGGACTTCCGCCACCTGCACGCCGCCCTCGGGCTGGGGCCGGCGGCGCTCGTCGGGCACAGCTTCGGCGGGGTCGTCGGGCTGCACGCGGCGGCGCTCCATCCGGAGTTGGTGCGGGGCGTGATCCTGTCCGACTCGTTCTTCCCCGGGCTGCGGGCCGAGGAGCCGAACTTCGGGAAGATGGGCATCTGGAAGGACTTGCGGGAGACGTTCGCCACGGTCGGGGCCGACCTCGGGGAGACGGTCGATTTTGCCCGCCTGTTCGACGCGGCCGCACGGCTGGCCCCGGACAAGATTAAGATGCTGGAGGAACACTACGGGGCGTTCGGCCGCGGGTGGGTCCGCCAGCTGCCGAAGCTGGCCGAGACGAGTTGCGGGGCCGACGTGCTGGCCGAGGCCGGGCTGACCGCGGGCGTGATCGCAGGTGTGACTCGGCCGGTGGTCGCCCTGTACGACGAGTTCTCCCCGTTCCTGGCGACGGCCAAGTGGCTGGCCGCGAACGTGCCCGGGTGCGCGTCCGAGGTCATCCCGGCGGCGAAACACCTGGCCCTGATCGAGAACACGCCGGCGTTCATCGACGCGGTGACGCGGCACTTACGAACGTTCCCCGTTTAGGCGACGGTCCGAGACATTCAATCTTGTGGCCCGGGCGTCCAAGCCCGGGGTAGCCGCTGAGCCACCCCGGGCTCGGAAGCCCGGGCCACAAGAAAAGCGGCCGCCCGTGCGGCTCCCCCACCGAACGAGTCCCGATGTACTTCGCGTCGTTCGTCCTGAAGAACCTGACCCGCCGGCCGGTCCGCACGGTGCTCACCGTGGTGGGGCTTTCGCTCGCCGTCGGCAGCATGGTGACGCTGCTCGGGATCAGCGACAACGTCGACACGTCGGTGTCCGGGTCGTTCGAGAGGCGGGGCGTCGACCTGATCGCCACCGAGAGCGGCAAGGCCGACCAGCTCAACAGCGACTTCGACGAGCGGCTGGTGGAGGCCGCCCGCCGGCTGCCCGGCGTGAAGGACCTGTGCGCCGGCACCACCGACCTGCTCGACCTCACGAAGGAGAGCGGGAACGTCGACCGCGTGATGGTCCACGGCTGGGGGCCGGACAACTTCGCCTACGAGGACATCGAGGTGACCGCCGGCGAGCGGCTCACGGGCGACGCCCCCGGGCAGGTCATGCTCGGCAGCACCCTGGCCCGTAACGTCGGCAAGGGGGTCGGCGACACGGTCGTGATCTACGGCAAGCCGCTCAAGGTGGTGGCCGTGTTCCGCAGCACGGTCGTGTTCGAGGACGGGGCGGCCGTCGTCACCCTGGCCGAGTCCCGCAAGATGACCCAGAAGCGGGTGTCCGGCTTCTCCGTCCGGGTGGCCAAGGCGTCCCGCACGTCGACCGAGGAGATCGAGAAGGTGAAGGCCGAGATCGCCGAGCTACGGGACCCGCAGGAGCCGTCCGTCCGCCTCGCGGCCGTCAGCCCGCAGGGGTACGTGGACAACATGGCGTACCTCATGATCCTCCGGGCCGTGGCCTGGATGGTGTCGATCATCGGCCTGCTCATCGGGGTGGTGAGCATGCTCAACACCATGATCATGTCGGTCCTCGAACGGACCCAGGAGATCGGCATCCTGCGGGCCATCGGCTGGCCGCGGCGGCGGGTCGTCGGCATGATCCTCGGGGAGGCCGTGCTGCTCGGGCTGGTCGCCGCCGTGTTCGGGGCCCTCGGGGCCGTCGGCATCACCCACCTGTTAACGCTCTCGCCGAAGGTGAACGGGTTCATC
>JANPKP010000496.1:0-3988 GCA_031426095.1 Gemmataceae bacterium | reverse complement strand
GGGGAATTAACTGTCGCGTCGCCCGCCGCCCGGAGGCCCCCATGCCGGACTTAACGCCTCGCCTTTCCCGCCGCCGCTTCCTCCGCGGGGTCGCCCTCGGGCTGGCCGCCGCCGGCCCGGCGGCCGGCTGCACGAGCGGCCGCGGGTTCAGCGTCTTCGGGTACCAGCTCGGGACGGAACCGCTCTACGACGAGAGCGTCCGCTCGGTCTACGTCCCGCTGTTCCAGAACCGCGTGTTCCAGACGACCCCGTACCGCAACGCCGAGGTCGAATTGACCCGGGCGGTGGTCCGCGAGATCGGGACGCGGACGCCGTTCCGGGTCGTGTCCGACCCGTCGCGGGCCGACACCGAACTGCGCGGCTGCCTCGTCGGCATTACCAAGACAATCGCCAACCGGAACCAGCAGAACCAGACCCGCGAGGCCGAACTCGTGTTCACCGTGGACGTGGTCTGGCTCGACCGGCGGACCGGGGAGGCGCTGTCGAACCCGCGGCAAAAAGCCAAAGGCCCGGGGCAGACCGACCGCCCCGTCATCGCCCCGCAGGACGTGCCGGTGTTCGACCCGTCGCTCCCGCCGGTCGTGGCGTTCGAGGACTACCCGGTGGCCTTCCCGGTCCGCCTCACCGGGCGGGGCCGCGTCCTCCCCGAGTTGGGCGAGTCGAACGCCACGGGCGAGCAGATGGCGATCAACGAGGCCGCCCGGCAGATCGTGAAGATGATGGAGAAGCCGTGGTGAGGTGACATCCGACCAAGCCCGGGGGTTGGCTATCCGCGGGCTTGAACGACTACCTCGTCCCCGGCCGCCACGCCGGGAAGCGGCCCAGCCACTCGCCGCGGGCGCGGTCGCGGGCCGGCAGGTCCTTCGGGCCGACGACCCGGGCGTTGGCGTCGAGGTGGCCCCGCAACTCGTAAGCCGCGTCCGGCTGGCGGCCCGTCTCTCGCAGCGTGAACGTGAACGTCGCCACCGCCTCCCCGCCCGCGAGCCGCTCCTGCACGGCCTTGCGGACGGCTTTCGTCGCCGGGTCGAGTTCCAGGCTGATCCGCGTCGCGGCGAACTCGCCCGGCCCCGGCCCGCGGAACGTCGCCCGCACCTTCAGCGGCTCGCCCGGGGCCGCGTCCTCGCGGGACAGGTCGTAGTGGTCGAGCATGTCGGCCATCAACGTCGGCCCGCGGAGGCTCATGAGGTTGCACACCCGGGCGAGCGGTTCGCCGGTCTCGTCCGGGCTGTAGAGCAGCCCGAGCCGGGGGGCGACGGCGACCCAGACGCGGCCCTGCCCGTCGCGGCCGAAGGTGCCGTGCCGGCCGTCGGGCAGGGGGGAGTCGAACCAGAACTGCTCGCCCCGCGTCCACACCCGGCCGTCGCGCAGGAGCGGCCAGAACGGCGGCACCGGCTCCCGCCGGGACGGCGGCGCGGCCCGGTCCACCTTCACGTCGTAAAGCCGGTCCGTGGCGTCCGAATGGGCCGCCTTCGCGTCGCGCACCAGTTCCGCCGCAGTCGCCGCGTGGGCCGCCGGCGGGGTGCCGCCGCCGAACACGATCAGCAGGCAGGCCGCCGCGACCGCCCCGGCCCCGACGCCGATTCCGGCCGCCCACCGCCACACCAGTCGGCGGGTGCGGGCCGGCTCCACGGCGGGCACCGGGTGAACGCGGCGGAGCACGGCCCGGGCGTCCACCGTCGCCGCCTCGCGGTCGAGGTGTTGGCGGACGAAGTCGTCGACGGGGTGATGGTCGGGCGGTTCGCTCATGGGGCGGGGTCGGCGTCGAGGAATGGGGCCAGGTGGGACGCGAGGGCGACGCGGGCGCGGTGGACGAGGACGCCGGCGTTCGTGACCGACACGCCAAGGGCGTCGGCGATCTCCTGCTGCGAGTGGCCGAGGCTTTTGAGTTCCAGGGCCGCCCGCTGCTGGACCGGCAGCCGGCGGAGGCCGGCCGCGACGGCCACCGAAAGCTCCCGCCCGGCGGCGTGTTCGTCGGCCGGGCGGGCGGCCGCGTCCGGCGGGTCGTCGGGCACCTCGTCCCCGCCGTCGGCGACGGGGCGGACGAGCCGGAACACCGGGCGGCGGCGGACCCGGCGGTTGATGCAGGCGTTCGTGACGGACCGCATCAGGAGCTTGGCCCCGTCCCGCGGGAGGTCGTACACGTCGGCCTTCGCCAGCAGCCGGCAGTAGCAGTCCTGGACCACGTCCTCGGCGTCGTGCGGGTCGCGGAGGAGGCTGCGGGCGTAGGCCACCGCCCGGCCGGCCGTCGCCAGCACCCACGCCCCCCGGTCGTCCGACGGGCCACCGTCGCCCAAGGCGTTCCTCCGTCCGCCCCCCGTGAACCCCGCCTCGGGTGAAATCTTACACCGGGAACCGCCGTCGCCCTAAGATGCCGGAAACAGACACCCTTTTCACCTCGGAGGGCGATCCCATGTTCGGGCACGTGGCGTGGGCGGCGGTCCTGGCCGGGTTGGTGCTCGCCGGCACCGGCCGCGGCGACGACAAGGCGGCCCCCCTGGACCGGGCCGAACTCGACCGGCGGACGGCGAGGGTGGTTTACGAGGCGACCGCCGCCGGCACCGAGATTTACAACAAGGGGAACCACGAGGGCTGCTTCCGACTTTATCAGGGCACGCTCGCCGCCATCCTCCCGTACCTCGACCACCACCCCGCCGTCGCCGCCGCGGCCCGGGCCAAGTTCGACGCGGCCGGGTCGGCGAAGACCCCCATCGACGGGGCGTTCGCCCTCCGCGAAGGGCTCGACGTGGTGGCCAACGGGCTGGCCGGCAAGCCGGTCGGCACGACGCCGGAGCTGCCGACTCCCGCCCCGATCCCCGGCCCGAGTTCGCCCACCGCGGCGAAGGCGGCGCTCTGGGAGCGGCTCGGCGGCGAGAAGGCCGTGCGGCTCGTCGTCCACGACTTCGTGACCGCCGCGGCCGCCGACCCGAAGGTGAACTTCTTCCGCAACGGCCGGTTCCCACTCGACGCCCGCGGCGTCGGCAAGCTCGAACAGCACCTCGTGGAACTCGTGAGCTTCACAACCGGCGGTCCGCTCCCGTACACCGGCCGGTCGATGAAGCAGTCGCACGCCGACATGAAGATCACGGCCGCCGAGTTCGACGCCACCGCCGCCGTCCTCGCGGCCACGCTCAAAAAGCTTCAGGTGCCGCAGACGGAAGCGGACGAGTTGCTGGCGATCGTGGCGGGCACCAAGAAGGACATCGTCGAGGTGAAGTAGGTCAACGAGAAAAGCCCACCCGTTGGAACGGGTGGGCTTCGCCGTCATTTCCTACGCAGTCACTTCTCTTCAGCCACACCCGTCGCCGCGAACGTCAGCCGGTCGTGGCTCGGGTCGTACCCGACCTCGACGTGCGAACCGTCCCGCACGTCCCCTTTGAGCAGCATCCGGGCCAGCGGCGTCTCGATCTCCCGCTGGAGCGTCCGCTTCAGCGGCCGCGCCCCGTAAGCCGGCTCGTACCCCAGCCGCACGACGTGCCTCTTCGCGTCCGGCGTGAGCGTCAGCGTGACCTTGCGGTCGGCAAGCCGGTCGCGGAGGCGGGTGAGTAGGATTTCCACGATCCCCGTCAGGTGGTCCTCCGAGAGGGCGTGGAAGACGATGATGTCGTCCACCCGGTTGAGGAACTCGGGCCGGAAGGCCTTGCGGAGTTCGTCCGTCACCGCGTCCTTCATCCGCTCGTACACCTCGCCGATGTACGTCCCCTTGTACTGTAGGATGCGCTGGCCGCCGACGTTCGAGGTCATGATGACGATGGTGTTCTTGAAATCGACCGTCCGCCCTTGCCCGTCGGTGAGCCGGCCGTCGTCCAGGACCTGTAAGAGGATGTTGAACACGTCCGGGTGTGCCTTCTCGATCTCGTCGAACAGGATAACCGAGTACGGCCGACGGCGGACCGCCCCGGCGAGCTTGCCACTGAGGACCGCGTCGGGGATGGCGGCGGTGTCGACGGTGGCCCCGCGGGCGGTGTTCACCAGGAACGCGCCGTCGGGC
>JANPKP010000495.1:0-3349 GCA_031426095.1 Gemmataceae bacterium | reverse complement strand
GCACCGCGGCCGTGCCCCTGCCCGTTTCCCCCCCCGCCCCCAATCTCACGCTACAATCGAAACGGTGTCCCACCGTTCCACGTCCCGGGTCCGTCGTGGTCTTCCTCATCGACGGGTACAACCTGATGCACGCGGCCGGGTACGCCACGGCCAGGATGTCGGCCGCCAAGTTCGACGCCAACCGCGTCCGCTTCCTCGACTGGCTGGCCGACGGGGCGAAGGGGCGGGCCACGCTGCGGGTGGTGTTCGACGCCCAGAAGGCCCCCCGCCCGTCGGCCGAGAGCGACCACAAGGGGGTCCGCGTCCGCTTCGCCTACGGGCAGACGGCCGACGACGAGATCGAAGCCCTACTCGCGGTGGAGCCACACCCGGGCGGGGTGGCGGTGGTGTCGAACGACCTGCGGGTGCGGGAGGCCGGCCGCCGCCGGGGGTGCCTGGTGCGGACGTGCGACGCCTTCACCGACTGGCTCATCGACGGCTCCCCGCCGCCCCCGCCGGCCGCCCCCCCGCCGCCCGAGAAGCCGACCGGCCCGGTCGCTGCCGACGAGGTGGACGAGTTGCTGAAGGCGTTCGCCGTGCCGCCGCCGAAGCGCCGCTGACGGGGTGAGCGTTACCGGATTCTCCCGCTTTTTTCGCACACGGTCGCCCGATACCATTGGCCCGCAGCGGGTTGCGAATCCCCTACCAAATTTTGCGGTAACGCGGGAGCGTCTTCGGATTCCGCCCGCTTTCGCCGCTCCGACGTTGACCCGGCCGAACCCGCCGCCCCCGGATCGTGTCGGGCCGGCATGACAACGCCACGCCCCGAGCCGCCCGTTTACCTCGTCTTCGGCGACCTGCACGGCAAGGTCTTGCCCGCGGTCAAGCTCGCCGCCTGCTGGGCGAAGGACCACGCCCGGCCGGTCGCCGGGCTCCTACAGGTCGGCGACCTCGGCTACTTCCCCGACCCCAGCCGCATCGACAAGGCCACCCTCCGCCACGCCGAGAAAGACCCGCTCGAACTCGGCACGTTCGACATCGTCACGCCCAACCCGCTCGCCGACCAGGTCTTCGCCACCGACCCGGCCGCCCCGCCGCTCTGGTTCACCGCCGGCAACCACGAGGACTTCGACGCCCTCGAACGCCTCGCCGCGTCCGCCGGCCGGCACCCCGACTTCGCCGTGGACGCTTACAACCGGGTGC
This sequence comes from Gemmataceae bacterium, assembly GCA_031426095.1. Classification (GTDB taxonomy): domain Bacteria; phylum Planctomycetota; class Planctomycetia; order Gemmatales; family Gemmataceae; genus JANPKP01. The sequence goes on along the minus strand of JANPKP010000495.1, from coordinate 2,167 downwards.
GCTGCATCCGCGACGGGGCCGTGCTACCGCTGCCGAACGGCCCGCGTGTGGCGGCCGTGTGGGGCATCGACGACGGGCCGAGCTACCGGCACCGCCCGACGTGGCGCGGCTACGTCCGCCCGAAGGCGGTGGACGGCTTGGTGTGTGAATCGTTCGACGTGCTGCTGACGCACGACAGCCCGGCGGGGGCGATCTTCCCCGGGGCCGGGAGCGAGCGGTTGCACGACCTCATCGGACTCAAGGAGCCGGCGTTCGCCTTCTTCGGCCACTACCACGGGCACGGGGCACGTGTGGACAAAGAATATGGCCGGACGGCGGTCTACCACATGGCCGGCCTCGACCTCCGCGGCCGGGACGGCGTCCCGTCGCCGGGAAGCGTCGGCGTGCTGGCGTGGGCCGGCGGCCGCGGACGGTTCGACTACGTGCCCGATGAGTGGTTGGCGACGTTCACCCGCCACAACTGGAAGTGGCGGTGACGCCGCCGCGCTCACACCTGGGCCATGCCGCCGTCCACGAACAGCTCGATGCCGGTCACGAAGCTCGAATCGTCCGACGCCAGGAAGACGGCCGCCTTGGCGATCTCGTCGGGGTCGCCCATCCGGCCGAGGGGGACGTTCGCGGCCATGCCCGCCTTGAATTCCTGGGCCTTCTCCGGGGTGCCCGCCAGGCCGTCGATGCCAGGCGTGGCAATCGGCCCGGGGCTCAGGGCGTTCACCCGAATCTTGCGGGCCTTCAGGTCCGTCGTCCACGTCCGGGCGAACGACCGCACGGCGGCCTTCGTGGCACTGTAGACGCTGAACGCCTCCGTCCCCTTGATCGACACGATGGAGGCGTTGAGGATGACCGAGGCCCCGTCGGGCATCAGCGGCAGGGCCTTCTGGACGGTGAACAGCAACCCCTTCACGTTCGTGTTGAACGCCTTGTCGAAGTGCTCCTCGGTGATCTGCCCGAGGGGGGCGAACTCCCCGCCGCCGGCGTTGGCGAAGAGCACGTCGACGCGGCCGTGCTTCTCCTTCACCGTGGCGTACAGGCGGTCGAGGTCGGCGAGGTTCGCCACGTCGCCGACCACGCCGAGGGTGTCGCCGCCGATCTCCTTGACGGCCGCGTCGAGTTCCGGCTTGCGGCGGCCGGTGACGACGACGCTCGCCCCCTCGGCGGCGAACCGCTTGGCGGTGGCGAGCCCGATCCCGCTGTTGCCGCCGGTCACGACCGCGACCTTACCCGCCAGCTTCTTCGACATGACTCATCTCCTGGGGCGAATGGGGCACCGGGGAGTACAGCCGCCGCCGGCCGGCCTTTCACGCGGCCGGCCGGCCGATTCGCGTCGGCACCCCCGCGGGCGTCGGGTAGAATGGCCTCGAACCGTGGGGGACTCGCATGACGGAAACCGCACCGCCGCTGGCCGAGTTGTACGCCACCGACGAGACCGCGTGGCTCGACGCGATGGCCGACCTCCTCCGCCGGGGGGCGCACGCCGACCTCGACTACGCGAACCTGTTGGAGTTCGTCACCGACATGGCCATCCGCGACCGCCGGGAGGTGTCGAGCCGATTACGCGTGTTCCTCGCCCACGTCTTGAAATGGGTGTACCAGCCGGACCACCGCTCGCGGAGTTGGCACGGCACGATCCTCCACCAGCGGTTCGAGTTGAGAGGCCACGTCGAAGGAGGCGTGCTCCGGAACCACGCCGTGGCCGTACTGGAGGACGTTTACCGCGACGCCGTCGAGCAGGCCGTCGCGGAAACCGGCCTCCCGCCCGAGACGTTCCCGGCCGAGTGCCCGTACACGCTCGACGAGGTGCTGGCGTTCGACCCGGCGGCCGCTGAATAACTTCGTCCCATCCTTCGAGGGAACGCCCATGACCGTCGGCGAACTTCGCACCGTCCTCGCCACCAACCCCTCTGCCGGCGTCCACCTGATGCTGCCGGACGGCGACTTCGTGCCGGCCCACTTCCACGTCACCGAGGTGGGACGGGTGCGGAAGGACTTCATCGACTGCGGCGGTACCGTGCGGGCGACCACCAGCTGCGCCCTGCAGGTGTGGGTGGCGGACGACACCGACCACCGGCTGACCGCCGGCCGGCTGGCCCAGATCCTCCGGCTGGCCGAGCCGCTGTTGGGCACCGACGACCTGCCGGTGGAGGTCGAGTACGACCTCGGCGTCATC
>JANPKP010000494.1:0-13011 GCA_031426095.1 Gemmataceae bacterium | reverse complement strand
TCGCCCGCTCCACCGGCGTCGACCCGGCCCGGCTGCGGACGGCCACGCTCTACGCCCCGAAGCTCGCCGGCCCCGGCGACGCCGGCCGCTTCGGCGTCGTACTCGCGTTCAAGGCCCCGTTCGACCGGGGGAAGGAGCTGGCTTCCTTGAAGGTCGCGGCCGAGGGCCTGAACCCGCTGCTCAAGTGGGAGGCGGCGTCCGACGGACTCTTCGTGGGCACGGCCGGGCTCGACGCGGCACCCCGGCCCCGCCCGGCGGACGCGGCCGGCCCGCTGTCGGCCGCGCTCGCCGAGGCCGCCCGCGGGCACGTGGCCGCCGTGGGGGTGAACCTCGCCGCCCTCCCGGCCGCCCTCCGCGGCGACGCCCCGCCGGCCGACGTGACGCCGTTCCGGGCCCTGTTCCGGGCCGACACGCTGTCCGCCACGCTCGACTGGGACGCCGACGCCGCCCTCGCCGTCCGCGTTACCGCCCCCACGCCGGCGGCCGCGACGGAGGCCGCGGCCGCCCTGCGGAAGCTCCTGACGCTGGCCGCGGACGAGGCGGCGACCGAAGCCAAGGTGGTCGGCCGGGACGCGGCCGACGACCCCGACGCGAAGCCGCTCGCGGCCGTCCTCGGGGCCGTCCGCGACGCCGCCACCGCCGCCTCGGTAACGGCCGACGGACGCGACGCCCGGCTCGCCTTCAAGCTCAGGGGCGACCTCCCGTTCGCCGGGGCTTACACCGCGTCCACGCTCCGCGTCGTCACCGGCGGGAGCGTGGCACTCGTGCAGAACAACCTCAAGCAGATCGCGCTGGCGATGCACAACTACCACGACGCGAACGGCACCCTGCCGCCGGCCGCCGTCTGCTCGAAGGACGGCAAGCCGCTCCTCAGTTGGCGGGTGACGCTCCTCCCCTTCCTCGAACAGGGCGGGCTTTACAAGGAGTTCAAGCTCGACGAGCCGTGGGACAGCGAGGCCAACAAAAAGCTGCTCGCCCGGATGCCCCGCGTGTACGCCGTCCCGGGGCGGACGCGGGCCGGCGACGCGGACACCGTGTTCCGCGTGTTCGTCGGCCGCGGGGCCGCGTTCGAGTACGCCTCCGGGTCGAATCTCCCGCAGATCGCCGACGGCACCACGAACACGCTCATGGTGGTGACGGCCGCCGACGCGGTGCCGTGGACGAAGCCGGACGAGATCGCCTACGACCCCGACCGCGACGTGCGGCCGGAACTCGGGTATGTCGCCGGCGGGCGGTGCCACGCCGCCCTGTGCGACGGGTCGGTCCGCACCTTCGACCGCCGCAAGCCGCCGCCGGCCGAGACCCTTCACGCCTTCATCACGAAGTCCGGCGGGGAAGTCATCGACTTCCCGTGATGGCGCTTGCCCAGCCGCCCCGGGGGCGTCATTCTGAGGGGGCCGGGACCGACCCGGCGGAATCTCCCGGCGGCGTCTCGACGGAGGGCGGGTCATGGGCGCGAAGCGGTGGCGGCGGGCGGCGGCGGCCGGGGTGGCCGGCCTGCTGGTGGCGCTGGTCTTGGCGAGACCGGGCGGCCCGGCCCCGGCGGCCGCCCAACCGGGGGCGGCCCCACTTGCGGCGGTCCCGGAGGAACTGGCCCTCGTCCCGGCAGACGCGGTGGCGTTCGCCCACGTCCGCCTCGCCGACGTGTGGGGCAGCGAGCTGTTCGCCGGCGTCCGGGAGACGTTCGCCCGGGCCGGCCCGAAGGCCCTCGCCGCCCTCGACAAACTCTCCCCGCCGCCGTCGGCCTTCGACCGGCTCACCGCCTTCGTCGTCATGGGCGACCGCGAGCCGCAGCCGTTCTTCGTCGTCTCCTTCTCCCAGGCCGTGGACAAGGACGCGGTGGTCGCCACCGTCCTGCCCGGGAACAAGCCGAAGCAGGTGGGTGGCAAGACGGTGTACGCCGGGGCCGGCGACTCGCCGCACGGGCTGGTCGCCTACTTCCCGTCCGACCGGCACGTCGTGGTGGCCGAGAGCAGGGCCCTCGACGCGTACCTCGCCCGCCCGGTCGCGGCCGAGGGGAACATGAAGAAGGCCCTCGCCCTGGCCGCCGTCAGGCCGGTGGTCGCGGCCGTCAACCTGGCCGCCCTGCCGATCCCGTGGGGCGAACTCCGCGACCTGCCCCCGCCCCTACTCCCGCTGCTCAAGGCCCAGACGGTGCAGCTCACGATGGGCTTCGGGGCGGCGACCACGCTCGCCGTCGAGGCCGGGTACGCGACCCCCGCCGCCGCGGCCGACGCCGAGAAGGCGCTCGGCGAGGTCAAGAAGATGGCCAAGGCCGAGACGGCCAAGCTCCGGGCCGACCTCGAAGCCAAGCTGGCCGCCCCGCCGGCCCCCGCCGCCTCGTCGGGCGAGCGGTACGCGGAGACGGTGGCCGCCGTCCTCGGCCTCGGCTCCCTCTCGAGGGCCGACGCCCTGATCGACGACCCCGGCGTCCGCCGCAGCGAGGCCGCCCTCTCCCTCGACGTCACCCTCCCGAACGAGGTCGTGAAGGCCGTCGGCGGGTACGCGGGCGTGGGCGTCGGCCTGCTCCTGCCGGCCGTCTACAAGGTCCGGGTGTCCGCCGAGCGGATCCGGAGCCTGAACAACCTCAAGCTGATCGGCATCGCCATCCACTCGTACGAGAGCGCGAACGGGAAGCTGCCCGCGAACGTCGTCGGCAAGGACGGCAAGCCGCTCCTGAGCTGGCGGGTGCGTATCCTCCCATACATCGAGCAGGCCGCCCTGTACGAGCGGTTCAAGCTCGACGAGCCGTGGGACAGCCCGGCCAACCGGGCCGCGTCGCAGACGTGGGTGCCGACGTTCGTCTCGCCCAACGTCCCGCCGGCCCCGCTCGCCGGCGGGTACGCGGCGACCCATTACAAGGGCGTGGCCGGCCCCGGCACGGTCTTCGACCCGAAGGGCAACATCCGCATCACCGACATCGCGGACGGCACCTCGAACACGGTCATGGTGATCGAGACGACCGCGGCGGTCCCGTGGGCCAAGCCGGACGACTTCGAGTTCGACCCGGCGAAGCCGTTGCCGCCGTCGTTCGCCCCGGGCCGCCCGCCGATCAACGTCCTCATGGGCGACGGCTCGGTCCGGGCGGTCGATCCCGCGAAGGTGTCGGAGAAGACCTTGAAGGCGGCCTTCACCCGGGCCGGCGGCGAGGTTCTCGGGAACTGGTAACGCCCGCGGGAGCACCGGACCAGTACGGAGGGGCGAAAGCCCACCTGTAACAACGGGTGGGCTGGGCCTCGCACTTTGACCAACGGAGATCGCGAAAATGCGCACCACACGGCGGGCGGCGTTGCTCCTCGTTCTCCTCGCCGGCGGGGGCCTGTCACGCCCCGCGGCGGCCGCCGACCTGCCCGCCGACCTGGCGCTGGTGCCGGCCGACGCGGTCGGGTTCGTCCACGTCCGCCTCGCGGACGCCTGGAAGAGCGACCTGTTCGCACCGTTCCGCGACACCCTCGCCGCCGGCGGGCCGAAGGCCGCGGCCGCCCTGGAGGAGCAGATCGACCCGCCGCCGTCGGCCTTCGACCGCGTCACACTGTTCTTCCTCCCCGGGCGGCATGACCCCGAGCCGATCCTCGCCTTCGCCTTCTCGAAGGCAATCGACCCCGCCCGCATCGCCGCCGCGTACTTCGGCGGGGCGGACGAGACGACGGTCGCGGGGAAGAAAGTCCTCGTCCCGAAGCGGACGGGGGTCGGGGTTCACGCCGTGTCCGACCGGCTCGTGATCGTCGGACCCCGGGGCGTGCTGGCCGACTACCTCGGCCGCCCGGTGGCGGCCGACGGGGCACTCAAGGCGGCCCTCGCGGCGGCCCCCGGCAAGCCGCTCACGGCCGCGATCAACGTCTGGGCGGTGCCGATCCCGGCCGGCGACCTGAAGGACGTGCCGGAGGACCTGCTGCCGCTGTTCAAGGCCCGCACCCTCGTGGCCACCGCCGACTTCGACCGCGACCCCACGGTCCGCCTCGCGGCCGAGTACGCCGACGCCGCGGACGCGGCCGCCGCCGGGAAGGCCCTCGCCGCCGCGACGAAGATCGGCAAGGCGTACCTCGCCAAGACGCGGACGGAGATGGCCGCCAGCCTGTTCGACCCGAAGCGGGCCACCCCCCGGCCGCCGAACGAGGTGCCCGACGTGGTCGCCGCCGCCCTCGGCCTCGGGGCCGTCGCCCGCCTGGAAAAGCTCCTCGACGCGGCCCCGATCAAGGCCGCCGGCCCCTCCCTCACGGCGGCCGTCACGTTCCCGAAGGAACTGACCGGCCCGCTGATGGACCACGCCGCGCTGGCGACGGCCGGCCTGTTCGAGGCGGCGAAGGCGGCCCGCGCGTCCGCCCTGCGGATGCGGAACCAGCTCAACCTGAAGCTGATCGGCCTCGCCGCCCTCAACTTCGAGGGCGCGAACCAGTGCTTCCCCGAGGACGTGCGGGACAAGGACGGCAAGCCGCTCCTCAGCTGGCGGGTGCAGATCCTCCCGTACCTGGAGCAGGCGAACCTCGCCGACCAGTTCAAGCTCGACCAGCCGTGGGACGTGGAGGCGAACGCCAAGGCGGCGAAGGCCCTCGTCAAGCCGTTCATGTCCCCGAACGCCGAGGACCAGCCGGCCCTCCCCGGCGCCTGGGGGTGGACGCATTACGTCGGCATTTCCGGCCCCGGCACCGTGTTCGACCCGGCGGTCCCGCGGATGAAGATCGCCGCCATCACGGACGGCCTGTCGAACACGATCATGGCGGTGGAGACGCCCGACCCGGTGCCGTGGGCCAAGCCGGGCGACCTCGTGATCGACCCGGACAAGCCGCTGCCGAAGTTCATGACGCCCGGGAGCAAGCCGTTCAACGTGCTGATGTGCGACGGGTTCGTGCGGTCGGTCGACCCGAACAAGGTGAGCGAGAAGACCCTGCGGGGTGCGTTCACCCGGGCCGGGGGCGAAGTGTTGGGGGATTGGTAGGGTGGACGTGGCGGCACTGACATCATTCTCGTGGCCCGGGCTTCCAAGCACGGGCTGGTTCACGACCCCGGGCTTGGAAGCCCGAGCTACAATACCGACAACACCGTCAAGCCACCCGTGCGACCCCGGAATCGGACGATGACGCCCCTCACCCGCCGCGAACTCCTGACTCGCTCGGCCAACGGCTTCGGGGCCGTCGCCCTCGCGGCGCTGCTGGCCGACGAGGGGCGGGCCGCCACGCCGGCGGAGACCGACCCGTTCGCCCCCAAGCCCCCGCACTTCCCGGCGAAGGCCAGGAGCGTCATCTTCCTGTTCATGGACGGCGGGCCGTCGCAGGTGGACACCTTCGACCCCAAGCCGGCGCTGGCCAAGTACAACGGCAAGCCGTTCCCCGGGAAGGTGGAGCCGACCCAGTTCAACAACGTCGGCAAGACGCTCGCCTCGCCGTGGGAGTTCCGCCCCCGGGGCAAGAGCGGCACGCCGGTGAGCGACCTGTTCCCCCACGTCGGGGCGTGCGTCGACGACCTCGCCGTCGTCCGCTCGATGGTGGCGAACTTCTCCGAGCACACGAACGCCAATTACTTCTTCCACAGCGGGCACGGCCAGCAGGGGCGGCCGAGCCTCGGGGCGTGGGCCACCTACGGGCTGGGGACGGCGTGCCGCGACCTGCCCGGGTTCGTCGTCCTCGGCAGCGGCATGATCCCGCCCGGCGGGGTCGACTGCTTCGGGGCCGGCTTCCTCCCGGCCGCGTACCAGGGGTCGCTGTTTCGCCACGGGGCCGAGCCGGTCGCCGACCTCACCCCGCCGCCCGGCGGCACCCCCCGCTCGACCGCCGCCAAGCGCGACCTCTTGCGGACGCTCGACCGGCAGGCGAAGGAGCGCTTCGGCGCGAGCGACGCCTTCGACGCGGCGGTGGCCAACTACGAACTCGCCTTCCGGATGCAGACGGCCGTGCCCGAACTCGCGGATCTGTCGAAGGAGTCGGCCGCGACGCGAACGCTCTACGGGCTCGACGACCCCAAGACGGCGGCGTTCGGCCGGCAGTGCCTGATCGCCCGGCGGATGGTGGAGCGGGGCGTGCGGTTCACCGAACTGCTCTGCCAGAACCTCGGGTTCGACCGCTGGGACCAGCACCAGAACCTGAAGAAGGGGCACGAGGCCAACGCCCTCGCGGTGGACAAGCCGATCGCCGGGCTGCTCACCGACTTAAAACAGCGGGGGCTGCTCGACAGCACGCTCGTGCTCTGGGGCGGCGAGTTCGGCCGCACGCCGGTGGCCCAGGGGACGGACGGGCGGGACCACAACCCGTTCGGGTTCAGCGTCTGGCTGGCCGGCGGCGGGGTGAAGGGCGGGGTCGTCCACGGGGCGACGGACGACTTCGGGTACCACGCGGTGGCCGACAAGGTGACGGTCCACGACCTGCACGCCACGATGCTCCACCTGCTCGGCTTCGACCACACGAAGCTGACGTTCCGCTTCGGCGGCCGCGACATGCGGCTGACCGACGTCCACGGCGAAGTCGTGAAGCCGATCCTGGCGTGACGGGAAAGCGTGACATCCGGACCGCGGGAGTCAAGCGAGTCTGGGCGGAATGCGACAACCCTACCGCTCTCCCAGGGGGGGGGTGGGAGCGGGGGCGGGTAAGCCGTTGGCCGGCCGCGAGATCGGGCCGAACGCACCGTTTAAAAGGGGTAAAATCCGGGAGCGTCCCGCTCACTTCCCGGCCGCCACCGGCACCTCTTCGGGCTTGGTGAAGTCCAGCCTAACCACGTCGCCGGGCCGACCGGTGGCCGTCCGCTTCACCTCGACCGTGCCGCCGCGCTCGACCCAGCGGGCGGTGACCTCGTACTGGAAGTTCCCGCCGGTGAGGGGCGGCGACTCGAACAGGCGGTCGGTCCCGGTCTGGGCCGTCTTCACACCGTCGACGTACACCTCGGCCTGCGGCTGGGGCACCTTCACGGACAGAATCAAACACCCGGCCGGGGCCGGGGCCGCTTCCGCCGGGGCGGCCGGCGCGGCGGGCACCACGGGCACCGACTCCAGCACCGGGCCGGCCGGCCAGACGCTGACGGTGGCCGGCTTCGGCCGGGGCGACGCGGAGTAGATGCCGATCCAGCCGAACCCGGGGCCGATGGCCGGGTGCTGCTCCCAGGCGCGGACGAGGTCGCTGTTGCCGAACACGCCGGGGACCGGGCCGTAGACCGGGACCGGCGGGCCGTACAGGCTCAGGCCGTTCGTCCAGAACCCGCCGTAGGCCCCGCGGTACCACGGGTAGCCGACGAACGGGCCGCCGCCGTACAGGCCGGGGTAGCCCCAGCCCGGCCCGCCGCCGTAGTACGGGGCACCGAAGTACGACCCGTACCCGACGTTGATCCCCGCCCCGACCTGGGCCGGGGCGACCCCGATGGCGAACACGGTGACGAGGATGAGCGACCCGAGGCCGCGGGCGGCGAACGTGCGGGAGCGCATGGGGAACCTGCCGTCGGGTCGGGGTGCGGAATCGTCGTGTGAGCCGTTGCGGATGACTTCGACCCCGTCGGGCGGCGGGGTTCACGCGGCGGGCGGGGGTTAAGGGGATATTGGCGGTTCGGCGGCGGACCGTTCCCGCCGACCCGCGTCGGGGGAACGACCCGCACGGGCGGCGGGACGTGAGAGACGTGGCTACTTCGTTGCGGCCGGCACGTCCGGCACGACCGGCACGGTCAGGTGGACCGCCCCCACCCGCCCGTCGAGCGTGTGCCCGGCGACGATGATTTGGTATGTCGCAGAGTCGCCGTTGAGCCGGAAGCGGAGGTCGGCCTTCCCGTCGCCCGGGAGGACGAGGAGGGGCTGCCAGAGGACCGTGTCGGGTGAGAGAACGTCGCCGTCCGGGTCGGTGGTGGCGTTGTGGGGCAGGGCGAGGTGGGCGTACTCGCGGACGACGAGTGGCGGGACGCGGGGGACGGCCTTTCGGACGAGGGCGGCGGCCGCCGCGTCGAGTTGCCGGGCCGCCGCGCCGGCCCCCGGCAGGGGCGCGAGGTCGTCGAACGGTTGCCGCAGCCGCGCCGCCCGCTCGGCGAGTCGCTTCTGCGGCTCGGCCACGCAGTCGGCCGTCGCCGGCCGGTCGGCCACGCCCGAGCCGGCGTCGGCGAGCGGGGCTTTGGCCGCGTTGCGGCGGTTGAAGTCGAGCGGGTATCGCTTCGACCCTTCGAGGGCCTTGAGCACGTCGGCCGGCCGCTGCTTGGCGAGTTGCCAGCCGTAATCGCCGGCCTTGTCGCGTTCGGCGGCGGAGAAACCTCCCACTGCGTCGGGGGCAGTGGGGGTTGCGAGGCTTCCGACCGTGGCCCGGCCCGGGGCGAACGAGGGCCGGAACGCCGCACCGGGAGCGGGAGCCGACGCGGCCCTCGCCATCGGCAGGCCGCCGACACCCGATTCGACCCGCCCCTCGGGCTCGGCCGCGTTCGGAATCATGCGGTGGCCGTCGTTGGCGGTCGGAGCCACGGCCGGAGCTGGGGCCGGGACGGGGGTCAAGGCCGGCGGCACGGGGGCGGCGACGTTCGAGGTTCCGAACGTGCCCGTTCCACGGCCGCCGGCCCCACCGAGTCCACCGCCCGCGGGAACGCCCCGGTCGAGTTGGGCGTCCGCCTTCGGGGGGCCGCCGGGGGGTGCGGGGGTCGCCTGCACGGTGAGGGCGGGGTTCGGCTGTGGGGCTGGCGGTACGAGGGCCGGGGCCTGCTCGGTCTTCTCGTCTTTCGCCGTCGGTTCCGGCATCGGGCGGTCGGGGACGGCCGCAGTCGGGGCCGGTGGCCGCTCGGGCCCGGCGACCGTTCCGGCTTGTGAAAACGTGTGGGACTCGGACGGCGGGAAGGCGAGAACGACGGAGAGCACGCACGCCGCCCCCGCACCCGCCGCGAACGGCAACCGCCGGCCCCGGAACGCGACCGCCACGAGGGCGAGGACGACCCCGCACCCCCCGACGAGCCACGCCCCGACGACCGCACGTTCCCGGGCGTCAGCGGCCTCGACGGCTAGTTCCTCCGCCGCGGCCCGCTCTCGGGCGGCCAAGGCGGCCCGTTCAGCCGTCGCCTTCCGCAAGGCGTCCGTCGCGGCGGTCGGGGTTACCGGCACGTCAACCGGGCCGGCGGCCGGCGGCCGGGCTTCGACCCGTTCGAGCTTGAGCCGGGCCGCCTCGTACTGCGGCCAGAGCGTCTCGTACACCCGCCGCTGTTCTCGGTCGGCGAGGGCGTCGATCCTGGTCGGGGACTGGCCGTTGAGCATCACCAGCCGGGCCGCGTCCCCGTCGGGCACCTTCCGGTTGTGGGTGAACTGGGCCGGGCTCTGCTCGGCGAACCGCCGCCACCCCTGCGTCCCGAGCAGCAGGTCGAGGGCCTCCGCCCCCCTGGGCGCGTCCGTGAGGAGGAAATCGACGTGCTCCAGGTCGTCCGGCTTTTGCACCTCGCCGGCCAGGAGGAAGTGCGTGGTCAGGAGGCGGTCGCGGGCCCCGTCCGGGCCGCCGGCGGCGGCCGCGTCGGTTACGCAGGCGTACAGCACGGCGGCGGCCGGCCGGCCCTTCTCGTCGGCCGCGCGGACGGAGAGCGTCGCCTCCCCACCGGCGGCTAACGGACCTGCGGCGGCCTTCAGTTGGCCGTCCAGTTTCAACTCCTCGCCCGGTCGGCGGTAGACCAACCGCTCGGCCAGCGGCTTGAGGTCGCCCCGCCCCTCGGCGACTTCCGCCGGCTCCTCGAACACGGTCACGCGGGTCACGCCGCCCCGGGGGTCGGGGCCGCCGGCGAGGGCGATCACGGCCGGCTTACCCGGCTCGACCGTCACCCTTTGCGTGTCTGTCGGCCTCCCCCGGGTGTACGCCCCGACGACGAGGTTCCGCGGCGTGCCGACGGACCAGAGCTTCACGGTGAACGTCCGGCCGGGCACGCCCACGCCGTCGGGGATCGTCATCACCACGCCGTCGCTACGGACGGCCGGGAGCGGGAAGCCAGTCCGGGAAGCGGCGACGCCCGCCGGCCCCGCGAGGGCGGCCGGGGCGGTCGGCGGCGGGCCGGCCAGCACCGGCTCGAAGGCCCCCGCCGGGCGGTCGAGCTTGAGCCGGTAGGCGGCGTTCGCCTTCGGGGTGAAGGTGAACGCCCCGAGCCCGCGGTTGGCCCCCGGGTGGGCCGGGTCGGTGAACGTCTCGACGCGGGCCACCACCTCGCGGCCGTCGGTGACGACGCCCCGCACGTCCATCGGCCGGCCGAGTGGGGTGGACGCCCGAAGATAGACGCGGCAGGGCACCCCGGCCACGAGTTCGCCCCCTTCCGGGAAGAACTCGACCCGCACCGCCCGGCCGACCACCGGGATCGGGCGGACGACGGTTTCGGACAGCCCGCCGGCCCGCACGTCGGCCCGCACCCGGGCGTCGCCCACGGCGACCTCCGGCGGCAGGGTGAAGCGGAACGCGGCCCGGCCGTCGGCCCCGGTGTGGACGGTGGGCAGCCGCAGCGCCTTGCCGTCCACCGTCACGAGCGGATCGACCGCCGCCCCGGCCACCGGCCCGCCGCCGTCGCGGACCTCGCACCACGCGGCCACCGTGTCGCCGCCGGCGAACGACGCCCCGCCGTAGCCGAGCGTTTTCACGAGTTTGTCGGCCGGGTACGGGCGGACGGCGACGGTGCGACTCGCCGGGGCGGCGGGCCGGTAGCCGGCCGGGTGGCGGGTTTCGGTGGCGAGTAACGTGTACTCGCCGGCCGGGAGGTCGGCCGGCAGGTCGAACGCCCCGCACCCGACGCCGCGAACGGGGCGGCCGTCCGGCCCGGCCACGGGTTCGACCTTCCCCGCGGCGTCTCGGACCGGCTCGGTCGCCCCCGTGAGTGTCGCCCCGGGCACCACGCGCCCGGCCGGGTCGCGCAGCTCGTATCGCATCACCTGCTCGTGGTCCGGCGGGCGGAACGAGGTGCGGTCGAGGGTGAGCGACCGGAAGTAGAGTCGCTCGCCGGGCCGGTAGAGCGGCCGGTCGGTCGCGAGCTGGGTGGTGTAGACGGGGCCTAGGAGGCGGAACTGGTCCAGCATCTCCGTCCGCTGGCCGGTCTTCCCGTCCACGGTGGCGATCACCAGCGACAGGTCGGCGTCCGGCCCCGCCTTCGACCAGAGGTCGGCGGGCAGGCGGACGGCGTGGCGGTCGTTCTTGCGGTCGTCGATCCGCTGCTGGAAGAGAACCTTGTCCTTGCCGTCCCGCACCTGAGCTTCGACGAGGTGCGACCCCCCGCCCGGCCGGCGGTCGTGCAGCACCACCGTGAAGTCGTTCGGGGCCCCCGGCTGCACCGCCGTCGGGCCGGTGACTTGCACGGACAGTTTCCGCTCCCGCTCGGCGCGGGCGACCTGCTTCCCCTCCTCGAACAACCGGGCGAGGGCGTCGTCGGTCTCCCGGCGGGCGACGGCGGCCGGGTCCTCCGGGGCGGCGGCCGGGCGGGGGGTTCGGGCTTCGGCCTCGGCCAGCTCCCGACTCGCGGAAGCGTGCGAAACGGCGGCGGACGCGGCGGCCTCCCGGGCGGCCGCGACCGCCGTGTCGAGGCGGGACTGGCGGAGCGAGGCGGCGGGCACGGCGAGCAGGAGGCTGGCGGCGACGGCCCACCCGAGGACGGCGGGCCACGTCCGGGCCGGGGGCGGCGGGGCGGGCACGACGGGCGTTGCGACGTGGGCCGGGAGCATGAGCGGCGGCTTGGGTGCCGCCGCCGGCTCCGGGTCGGCCGGCGGGTCGAAGCGAACCTCGGGGAAGCGCGACGTGGCGGCCCGGGCGAACAACTGCTGCTCGCGGGCGGCCCGGTCGCGGGCGGCGGCGCACGCCGGGCACTCGGCCATGTGGGCCGCGACGGCGTCCGCCTCGGGGCCGTCGATCAGGCCGTAGAGGTGGTCGAGCAACAGGTCCTGGCAGTCGTCGCACCGCGTCATGGGGGGCTTCTTGGTCCCGGGCTGGGGTCGGGGTACGGGGGCGGGGCGGGCGTCACTCGTCGCGGAGAGAGGGTTCGGGGTTCAGCACGCGGCGGAGCTTCTGGAGGGCGGTCCGCATCTGGGTCTTGACGGTCCCGACCGGGGCCCCGCGGACCTCGGCGATCTGCTCGTACGTCAGGTCGCCGTTCTGACGCAGGAGGAAAACCTCCTGCTCGTCGGGCCGGAGGTGGGTGATGGCGTCCCGCAGGCGGGCCAGACACTCCTGGTCTTCGAGGACCGCCCCGGGGGCGTCGTCGCGGGTGGCCGGCAGCATCACGTCGTCCTCCGGCAGCGGCCGCGACTTGCGGCTCCACGCGCTACGGCGGTAGTCCTTCGCCGCGTTCAACCCGACCCGGAACACCCACGCCCGCAGGTTCTGCACGTCGCCGGTCGTCCCCCGCGCCCGCCAGCACTTCAGGAACGCCTCCTGGGCCGCGTCTTGGGCGTCGTCGGCGTTCCCGAGGACGTACATCAGGGTGCTGACCAGCTCGTCCCGGATGCCGTTGAAGAGGTCCAGGAGGGCGGCCCCGTCGGCGTCGGGCGGGGGAACCACGGGCGCGAGCGGCCCCGGGGCGGGCGGGCGGGTTTCCCCGCCGGCGGCCGGCCGCTCGGTCGGGATGGTGCCGCGCTTCCCCATGTTTCCCTACCCGTCCGACGAGGGACGGGCGGCTCGCGATTGGAAAAAAAGCCGGGGCGGCCCGCGACGGCGGGCGGTGGCGTACCGCCGATGCTAGCGGCCGCCGGCCGGGGGTGGCAAGGAGAAACGGATACGACGGCGGTCCGAATCAGGCCGATTGGCGGAATCCGGTCGTTCCGCCCGGGGCGTTCTCGGCCGCGTGGCGGAGGAGCTTCTCCCAGGCGTCGTCGCTGTACGGCGTGTCCTTGGCGACCCGCTTCAGGTCGGCGACCAGCTCGGCCGCCGATTCGTACGGGCGGTCGGCCGAAACCGGGTCCTCCATCGGCGGCTCGGCGTCCGCCTCCAGCCGGCGGACGACGGCCACCAGCGACTCGGGGAACGGCTTCGTCCCCCGCTTCTTCACCACAAGTTGCGACCACCCGAACGCCGCCTGCCCGAGCGCCCGCAGGTTCTGCACGTCGCCGGTCGTCCCCCGCGC
>JANPKP010000493.1:0-8694 GCA_031426095.1 Gemmataceae bacterium | reverse complement strand
GCCTCGGCACCACCCTACGAGAATCAGCTTTTCGTCGTGAACGTGATGCCGCCGTCCCAGTTCTCGGGCGGTTTGCGGGCGGTCTGGCTCATGAACGCCGTCAGGTGCGAGGCGGCCGGGTCGTCCTTGAAGAAGCGGTCGAGTTGGTCGGCCGCCTGGGTCCACTCGCCCTTCAGGAACCAATCGACGGCCTGCTCCCACAACCGCCGCCGCTGCTCAACGGCCGGGGTGCCGGCCCCGCCGGGGAGGAGTTCGCCCACCAGGGTCGCCGTCTTCATCCCCTTCGGCACGATGCGGGCCAGCTTCCGCAGGCGGAACTTGCCGCCCCGCGGGTCGGCCGCCGCCAGGTGGCTCATCACCTCCCCGTTCACCAGGATGCCGACCCCGAACGACTTGGTCAGCGACTCCAGCCGCGACGCCAGGTTGACGACCGGGCCGAACACGTCGACTTTGGCGAGGTCGTGGGCCCCCAGCCGGCCGGCCACCGCCGCGCCGTGGGCCACCCCGAGGCCGCAACTGAACTTGTGCCAGTTGGTCAGCCGGTCGTAAATCCGCAGGGCCGCCCGCGACGCCTTCTCGACCTGGTCCGGGAGCGTCTCGGGCCAGCCCCAGAAGCCCATCACGGCGTCGCCCTGGAAGCCGGCCACCACCCCGTCGTTGTCCGTGATCGTCCGGCTCATCTCGTCGAGGGCGGTGGCCAGGTGCGGCCAGGCGCTCATGAGTGAGCGGTTGGCCGGGTCCACGAACCCGACCGAGTCGCGGAGGTCGCAGAAGAGGACCGTGACCTGCCGCTCGGCCGGTTCGAGCAACTGTTCGAGGCGGTCGGGGTCGGCGATCAGCTCGTGGGCCGGCTTCGGCCAGGCCCGGCGGAGGAGTTCGTTCTGCCGCTCCAGGATGAACGTCCGGCGGGTCGACTCGATGAGGCTGACGACCAGTTCCGTCACCTTCTGGCACTCGGTCAGCTCGGCCTCGCCGGCCTTGTCCTTGCCGGGGCGGACGGGGAGCCGGCCGGAGACGTAGAGGCCGAGGCCGGACCCGTCCTGGAAGGGGGTGCAGAGGGCCCACGGGGTGCCGCCGAAGCGGTTGGCGGCCGGGGCGAGGGTCATCTCGTGGGTCGGGGGGGCGGCCGCCTGGGCCAGGGCGGTCGGCGTGTCCCAGACGTACAGGCAGCTCTGGCCGACCTGCCGCAAGGCCTTGTCCACGAGCCGGCGGGACGGGGCGAAGTCCGGGGTCCCGGGGGTGAGCCGCTGCTGGTGGTCGCGGAGGCCGAGGCGGAGTTCGCCGGCCGGGGTGTCGGGCGGGAGGAAGACCACGCCCACCCCGTCGGCCCGGGGGACGGCGTCGAGCAGGACCTTGAGCATCTCGCGGTACAGGTACCCCTCGTCGGACGCGAGGCGGAGGATTTCCGGGGCCCGCTCCAGGGCCCGCAGGACGACGGACGGGTTGCTCACCACCCCGAGCGTGAGGCCGGCCCGGGGGAGGACCTGCTCCCGCTGGACCATGGTGCCGTCGACCGGGGTGGCGGCCACCTGCCCGGCCGCGGCGTGGACGAAGAACTTGGTGTGGCCGACGACGAACGACTCGCCGGGGGGGACGGCGAACTCCTTCTCCGGCACCCCGCGGAAGTACAGGGGGTTCTTCGGCGGCTTGGGCAGGCTCCGCTCGCGGACGGCGAGCCGGCTCCCGTCCCAGGTGAGGGTGGCGTGGAAGCCGGACACGAGGGCGTCGTTCATCGTCCAGTCGGACTCGGCCGGGAGCCGCCCGAGCCTGACTTCCTTGCCGACGACCAGGGGGTACCGCCAGCCGTAGCGGAGGCCCTCCTCGCGGTTGTCGTAGAGCGCTTCCAGCTCAGCCATGTGCGGTGAACTCCCGCCCGCGGAGGACGCGAATGAGCCAGCCCCAGAGGCCGGCGGCGAGGCCGGCCAGGGTGAGGACGAGGACCGACCCGGCCACCAGGAGCTTCCGCCGCAAGTCCTCGACGGGCTTGAGCGCCGTGCCGGCGTCCACCTGCACCACGTAGGCCCACGGGCGGCCGCGGAGGTCGGGGTACCGGCTCGCCCGGTACGGGTGGACCCGCTCGAAGAAGGCGATCTGCGGCTTCGGGTCGCCGGGCCGCCCGTCCAGATCCCATTGTATGAGGTCGATGTACGAATCGGTCCGCCCGGATGCGTCCGCCCCGTGCCACGGGAGGGCCCACCCCCGCCGCTCGCCGTCGCCCCCGGCGAAGGTCCCCGCCAGGGCCGTGTAGCAGTCCGGGCCGGCGGCCGGGTTCCGGAGCTTGGCGGCCTCCAGCCGGGCCATCGCCGCCTCGTGCCAGACCCAGTGCCCGCGGTCGTTCACGATCACCTCGTCCACCGCCCGGGCGATCCCCGACTCGTCGGTAAACCGGCTGTCCGGGATGGCCACCTTGCCGACGAGGTCGCCCCTGAGGTCGACGCCCGAGAGGAACAGGGCGGCCACACGCCCGGTGCGGTCCGGGCCGTCGAACACGGGGGTCGAGATGTCCACCTTCCACGGCTTGTTGTCGGCCGTGGACTGGTACGTCTGGCTGATGTGCGTCGTCCGCACCGGGTCGTGCGGCTGGCCGCGGGCGTCGAACCGGTTGCCGGCCCCGTGGAAGTAGTCGCGGAACGACCAGTCGTCGGTGTACACGGCCGGGTTCGAGGCGCGGGCCGGGTCTTCCGGCTTCCCTTGCCCGTCGAGCCGGGCGAGGAAGAAGCCCCGGCCGTCCACGGCCAGCACCACGGCGAGCGACCGCGGCTCCCCGCCGCGGGCCACGTGCCCGGCGTGGACGTCGGCCAGCCACTGCTGGAAGGGCTTGCGGTCGCCGGCGGCCTTGGGGTCGTACCCGGCCTTCCGCACGCGGTCGGCGGCCGCGACCATCGCCGAGCGCACGGCCGGCGGGCAGGCGTCGGCTTCCCGCTCGGCGAACCCGACGTGGTCCTCGAACACGCCCTCGATGATCTGCCGGCCGTACCACGCGTCCCGGGACAGGCTGCCCTGGATTTCGCGGGTGATGTTCGATCGGCTGTCCTCGTACATGCGGCGGGCGGCGAACAGGCTGACGCCGGCGACCACGAACACGAGGGCCACGGTGGCGACGGTGCCGAGGGTGAGGACCGGCCGCGTCCGCCGCCACCACGCCCGCCGCCGCAGCAGCGCGAGCAGTTCGCCGGCGTCCCGCGGGCGGTCGTTCGGGTCGACGGCGAGGCAGCGGTCGATGACCTTCGCCAGGAGGTTGTCGGCGAGCCGGCGGTGGGCGGTCGGCGGCGGGGCGGCGGCGATCCCCTCGCGGTACACCTTCAGCCGGCCGTCGAGGTGGACGGTGCCGCGGAGGCCGGCGATGAGGGCGTCGGCCTTCCGGGGCGGCTCGCCGACGAGCATTTCGTACAGCACGGCCCCGAGGGCGTACACGTCCCACCGGGTGTCGGGGAGCGTCCGCCCGAGGGTGGCCTGGTCCGGGGCCATGTAGAAGAAGGTGCCCAGGGCCGGGCTGGCGTCGGTCCCCAGGTGGGCCTGCCCGAAGTCGGCGATGAGCGGCTCGTCGGTCTCGCTCAGCAGGATGTTGGCCGGCTTCAGGTCGCAGTGGTGGATGCCCCGGCGGTGGACGAACGCCAGCGCCTCCACCACCCGGGTGAAGAGGCGGACGGCCTCCGCGACCGGCAACACCGGGGCGGGCCGTCGCCCGACGGGTTCGCGGGCGGCCCGCCCCCTCGCTTCGGCAAGCCGGCGGGCGAGCGACCCGTGGCGGGCGAGCGACATCACGTAGTACGGCGGCCGCTCGCCCTGCCCCCGGCGGACGAGCTTGACCATCACGATGCCCTGGCTCCCCTCCACCGACTGGAGCAACTTCACCTCTTCGAGCATCGCCTGCCAGTGGCCGTCCCCGGCGGCGAAGAATTTGATCGCCACCCGCTCCCCGGTGTCCCGGTGCTCGGCCTCCCAGACCGTCCCGAAGGTGCCCGCCCCGATCTTGCGGACCAGCGAGTACCCGTCGGCCAGCGGCCGGCTGTCGTCGGCCAGGCTGCGGTCGATGAGGTCGTTCAGGTGCTGGCGGTGGGCGGCCGTGCGGACCGGGTCGACGGCGTCCGGCAGGTCGTCGGGCAGCGGGATCGCGTGCGGCGGGAACGTGAGGGTGACGCGGCCGCCGTCGGCGAACAGGTGTTGCGGCGGGGACGTTTCGCCGACGGTGCCGGACGTGCCGAACCCGGGGATACTCGGGGCCGGCTGGGCCGATCCTTCGGCGGGAGGGCGGGCGGCGACGCCCGACAGGGTTTCGGCCCGGGGTTCCTCGGGACGTGGCATGGCAGCCTTGCGATGCGGTCGGGCGACAGCGTGAACGGTGGTCGGCCCCGGCGCGTGCCGGACCTGACCTTCAATCTAGTATGCCCGGCGGCCGTTCGCAATTCACTCCTTGCAGTAACCGCGTACCACGGACCACAGACCACAGACCACGGACCACGCCGCTACCATTACCAGCTTCTCTCGACCACGGTTTACCGGAAGACGTAATGATCGGGGTCGTTTGCTTCTTCCGCTCACGGGTAGGGTAAAGCGCCGAGCTACCGCCCCATTTCCGACGAGGCTTCAATCCTGTGCCAGGTATCTGAGTCAAGTGTAGTGACCGAAATATGTGATCAGGCTGATAACGGGCAGTAAAACGGTGGCAAGTCCCGCCGAACCGACCTGGATTTCCCTGAAATACAGTGCTCCCTTCCGCTAGCGATCCTCCCCACCCTCTCCCGAGTCCCCAATTACGATGCTGTCCACTCACCCCGCCGCTTGGGTCCGGTCTTTCGTTGCCACCGCCAACCGAATCACTCGTCGCAAGTTCAGAGCGGCACGGTTGACCCGGTTGGCCCGACCGTTTTTGAAGGCCGCCGCCTTGACCGGTGCCGTCGGCCTGCTCGGCACCTCGAACGCCTCCGCCGCGGTTAACGACTGGCTCTCGACCACGGCTGCGGCGTTGTGGGACTCGGGGACGAACTGGAGCCTCAACGCCGAGCCGGGCACCGGCGACGACGCCACCTTCGGCCAGGCCACGGCGGTCACCATCACGCTGACGGCCGGCGAGCCCGCCAACTCGCTCGCCTTCACCACCACCGGGTACGTCCTGGGGGCGGCCGCCGGCGGCGGCGACCTCACGCTCACCAGCGGGAGCGTGTCGGTCGGGGGCGGGCTCACCGCGTCCATCGCCTCCCAACTGAAGGGGACGACCGGGCTCAACGTCAGCGGCGGCGCACTCGCCCTCACGAACACCACGACCAACGCCACGAACAACACATTCTCCGACGGCATCAGCGTCACCGGGGGTAGCACCCTGGCGTTCTCCGTCGACGCCGCCCTCGGGCGGCCGCGGGCAACAACATCTCCCTCGACGGGGGGACGCTGAGCCTCACCGCCACGAGCGGGACGGTCACGCTCGCCGCGCGACTCGTCACATTCGGGGCGAGCTGCGGCACCATCGCCCTGACCAACACGGGGACCACGAACGGGAAGCTCATGATCGCCGACCAACTCCGGGGGTCCGGGACGTTCACCAAGACCGGGTCGAGCGTCCTCCAGTTGACCGCCGCCCAGACCGGATTCAGCGGCACGGTCAACGTGTCCGGGTTGATCGAAGCCAGCGCGACCGGGGCGCTCGGCAGCGGGGCGGTGAACGTCACGAAGGCCGGCGAGTTGGCGGTCGGGAACGGGGCGAACCTGAGCAACGCCTTCGCGATCACCGCGACCGGGTCGGGGGCCAACCCGGTCATCAGCTCGATCGGCGGCGGCGGGGCGACGATCAGCGGAACGGTCACCGTCGACGGCCCGCTGACCGTCGCCCTGCGGGCGTTCAACCCCCCCACGACCGGCAACAACCTGACCGTCAGCGGGCAACTGACCGGCTCCGGGGCGATCACGACCGCCACCCCGGCCGCCGACTCGACGGGTGCGGCGACCCTCTTTCTGAACAACGCCAACAACGCCGGCTACACGGGGGGCCCTCGGCGTGTCGGCCGGGACCGGGCTGTCGTTCGGGACGGCCACCAGCAAGGGCGGCGCGACCGTTACGGTGACCAGTTCGGCGACCGCCCTCGGCGGGCTCGGGGCGGGCTACGTGCCGGCCTCGCAGGGGGTTCTGCCGACGATCGACACGAACAGCACGGGCGCGTTCGGCGGGGTGTTCGAGTTGAACACCGGGGCCACCGCGTTCACCCTCGGGCTCGACCTGAACACCCTGTACGGCACCGATTCCAGCCCGACCGGGGGAGCGGCCGGCAAGTGGTTCCTCGGGTCGGCGACGACCGCGACGTACACGGCCGACGCCCTCGGTGCGTCGGGCGACGGGAACTACCGGCTCGGCGGCGGCGGCGGCACCCTGACCCTGACGCCGGCCACGCCGGGGACCGCCCTGCTCTCGGGGGCGAACAACCTGGTCGCGCACGCGGCCGCCATCGACGGCGGCGGCACGGTCGTCCTCGGCGGGGCCAACACCTTCACCGGCAGCGTTTGGGTCAACAGCGGCGTGCTGACCGTCGCCTCGCTCAATAGGGTGGCGGGCGGGACGGCGAGCAGCAGCCTGGGGGCCCCGACCACCGCCGCCAACGGCACGATCGCCGTCGGGTCGGCCGGGTTCGGCGCGACCCTCCGGTACACCGGGGCCGGGGAGACGACCGACCGGGTGGTCAACCTGGCCGGCACCACCGGCGGGGCGACGCTCGACCAGTCGGGGACGGGCCTGCTCAAGTTCACCAGCGCCTGACCGCGACCGGGGCCGGGATCAAGACCCTCACCCTGACCGGGTCGACCGCCGGGGCCGGCGAGCTCGCCGGCCCGGTCGTCAACAACTCCGCACCAACACCACCGCCCTCACCAAGGCCGGGACGGGCTTGTGGACCCTGTCCGGGGCGAACACGTTCACCGGGGCGGTCACCATCAACGCGGGCGGCCTGGTCATTACGAAAAGCAGCGGCCTGGGGGCGGGCACCAAGACGGTCACGATCATCCCGACGAGCAATCCGTCGAGCAACCCGTCCCTCCAGCTCGACGGCAGCGGCGGCAACATCAATCTGGCGTCCGCCATCAGTTTCACCACCAGTTACGACGCGATCAGCGCCTCGATCCCGATCGCCGGCTCGGGGGCGGTCATCAACGTCGCCGGGAACAACACCATTCAGAGGGCGTTCGGCCTCACGAGCGGCGGCGGGGGCACGACGTTCCTGGTGTCCGCGGGGAGCCTGACCGTGAGCGGGGCCGTCGCCCCGCTTTCGACCGCAGGCCTCGGGAACCGCACCCTCTTCCTGCGGGGGGCCGGGACGGGCACCCTGTCCGGCGTCCTGTCCGACAACGCCACCACGCCGGCCAACAAGTTGACCGTGACCATGGACGCGGGAACGTCGGTCTGGTCGCAGACCGGGAACAACACCTACACGAACGGCACGACGGTGTCGGCCGGCACCCTCCTGGCCAACAGCGCGACCGGGTCGGCCACCGGGAGCGGGGCGGTGACGGTGAACGCCGCCGGCACCCTCGGCGGGTCCGGGGCGGGCGGGGTCGCCGGGCTGGTGACCGGCTCGGGCCGCGTCCAGGGCGGCGACGGGGTGACCGCGGCCGGCACGCCGACGCTCAGGCTGAACGCCGGGCTGACGTTCACCGGCACGACCGGGTCGATCCGCACGGCCGTCGCCGGGCCGCAAGCGTCCGCGACCGCGAGCCTGGTCGCGGTCACCGGAAACTTCACCGTACCGACGGCGGCCAACAGCGTGACCCTCAACCTGTTCGACGCCGGGCTCGCCGACCTGAGCGGGACCGGCGGGGCCTACACGGTCACGGTCCTGACGTACACCGGCACGACGAACGCGACGGCCGCCAACTTCGCCGTCAGCCCCGCGAACTTCACGTTCCAGGGCACCCCGTCGGTGCTCGTCGACTCCACGAACAAGCTGGTCAGCGTGACGTTCACCCCGACCCCCGAGCCGGCCACCGTCCTCGGGCTGGCGGCCGGGGCGTTCGGGCTTGTGAACGTCGTCCGCCGCCGGCGGGCCGGCGTCGCCGGTTGAGCCACGCGGGTTGAAACGAAAAACGCCGACGGCCGGCCGGGGGTGTTCCCGGCCGGCCGTCGGCGGAGTCGTACCGGCTACTCAGAACGAGTACCCGACCTGGGTGAAGAGCCCTTCGAGCGACAGGTCGGCCGGGCGGGTGATGACCTTCCCCCGGGACACGTCGTCGGCGAACCGCGGCTGGTCGATGAGGCCGAAGAAGTTGGTGATCTCGTACCCGACCCGGAGCGACACCCGGCGGTACTGCCACCCACCGCCGATCCCGAGGCCGGCCACCGGCACCACCTTGCGGACCGAGGCGTCGAGGTTGGCGTACCGGGTCAGCCCGCCGTTGTTCGTCTCGGTCAGCGGATTGCGAGCCTGCCCGGTGAGGAGCCCGCCGGTCGCCTTCGCGTACAAGTGGAAGCCCCGCCCGCCGGCCCACACGGCCTCGGCCCCGACCGTCGGCCCGAACCCGTCGAAGTTGGACCGGTTTTCGACCACCGCCGACCGGGCGTCGATCCCGTCGTACTGGGCCGAAAGCGTCTGCCGGATGCTGGCGAAGCGGACCCCGCCGGACATCCGCAGGGCGAGGTGGTCGTCGACCACGAACCGGCGGCCGACCTCCGCGTCGTACAGGTTGAGTTCGAGGTTCGCCAGCGCCCGGGCGGTG
>JANPKP010000492.1:0-10411 GCA_031426095.1 Gemmataceae bacterium | reverse complement strand
CTCGATCCGTGCCAGAAGATCGACCGTCACCGGCTGGGCCGGCGGGCCGGCTTTCGCCGCGGGTTCGACCGGCGGGCCGGGCGGCGGGGCCGGCGGGTCGCGGCGGGGCCAAGCGGCGACCGCCACGGCGACGACCGTTAGCAGAACGGCGGCCCCCGCCAGCGGCCGGACCCACCGCCGGCGGGCCGGATCGGCGGGGTGCGGTTCGACTGGCGGGGTGCTCGGGACGTCCGCCATCGACCCCGGCCCACCGACGGCCGGCCTAGAGAGCTTCGTCTCGATCCGCCGCAGCTCGGCCGCGACCGCCGCGGCCGAGGGGGGGCGGCCGGCCGGGTCC
The DNA here is from genome assembly GCA_031426095.1 of Gemmataceae bacterium. Lineage (GTDB taxonomy): Bacteria > Planctomycetota > Planctomycetia > Gemmatales > Gemmataceae > JANPKP01. The sequence continues at coordinate 10,074 of JANPKP010000492.1, read as the reverse complement.
TTGCTCAGGAGTCGGTCGATCAGGTCGGCCAGCTCCGGCGGCACGTCGGCGTTCTTCGCCCGAACCGGGGCCGGGGCGTCGACGGCCAGGGCGGTGAGCACCGCCAGCACGTTCGGCCCGGCGAACGGGGGCTCGCCGGCGCACATCCGGTAGAGGAGGACGCCGACGCTCCACAGGTCTGTGCGGGCATCGACCCTCGCCCCCCGGGCCTGCTCGGGCGACATGTACGCCGGGGTGCCGACGACCGCCCCCTCCTCCGTCAGGTGGGCGTCCCCGGTCGGACGGGCGAGGCCGAAGTCGAGCAGCTTGACCCGCCCCTTCGGGGCTTCGAGCCAGACGTTCGCCGGCTTCACGTCGCGGTGGATCAGTCCCCGCCCGTGGGCCGCCGCCAGCCCGTCGGCCACCTGCCGGGCGATGCGGACGGCGTGGGCCACGGGCGGCCGGGGGTGGTCCTTGAGCCAAGCGTCGAGCGGGACGCCCTTCAGGAATTCGAGGGCGATGAACGGGACGCCGCGGTCCTCGCCCACCTGGTAGATGGTGACGATGTGGTCGTGCCGGACGGCGGCCGCCGCCTTGGCCTCGCGGACGAACCGCTCCCGGGCCACGTCCCCGTCGGCCGCCCGCCACCGCATGACCTTGAGGGCGACCCGCCGGTCGAGCGACGTGTCCTCGGCCTCGTACACCACCCCCATGCCGCCGGCCCCGACTTCGCGGAGCACCCGGTAGTGGGCCAGCCACCCGAGTTCGCCGGGCCGCTGCGGCGGGGCGAGGAACGCGGTGTCGGATCGGAACGGGGCGTCGGACGCGAGGAACGCGGCGGCGTCCGGCGAGAGGGGGCCGCCGGTCTGGGTGTGGGGGCGTTCGGGCGGCGTCACGACGCGGCCTCGGGGGAGGGGCGGGATGGCCCCATGATACTCCCGGCGGGCCAGCGAACAACGGAAAACGCGACCGTCGCGCCTCTCACCGTGCCCACGTGGGCAGGTCGCCCGATGCCAACGGCTGTTGAATGCTCTCGACCGCCCGCCCGACGTGTGACGTCACAGACTACGCGAACGGATTCGTAGTCAACTGCGGCGCGACGCCGAAGGGCGACCGAAATTCCTCCGCGAGCAGCTCGGCGAAAACGTCCTTGCGGGTCTCGTCCGTTAGCAGGCAATCGTGGAGCGTGAGGCCGCCCGGATTCGCGCCTACGACCCCGCCCGCGCGTCGGCCGGCAGTCGCAGCCGTGTTCCCGGCGGGAGGGGTCGGTTCGGGGCCGTCTGCTCCTTGTTCAACTCCCAGATTTCGGACCAGCGGTTCGCGGTGCCGAGGGTCTCGGCGGCCACTTCTCGCATCGTCATGCCGCCGGCCGGGACCACGAAGTCACGGACCCCGCCGGCCGGCGACGACTCGGCCCGCACCCCGCTCACCGGGGTCGACGCCGCCCATTCGCCGCCGCTGCTCGCCGTGCGGCTGGCCGCCCCGCCGACGAGTTGCGGGAACATCCGCCGGAGGTCGCCGAGCGGGGGCACGTCCACGGTGCCGCCGCCGGTCAGCGGCTTGTTCCGGTTGTACGCCCGCAGCGCGGCCGCGAGGTTCGGGCTGTTGTACCAGTCGCGGCTGATGCTCTCGTAGGTCTCCCCGGCCCGCGGCTCGTGGAGTTGCACGTCGAACGAGGTCTGCGGCGGCCGCTCCCCGGTGTTCGACCCGCCCGCCGGCCGCACGTCCGCCCCGCCGGCCGGCTTGGTGAACGTCAGCGGCTTCGGCGCGGGGTCCGGCAGGCTGGCCGCCGGCTCCGGCGGGCGGACCGCCGGGGCGGGCGTCGGTGTTTCGACGGGGCGTGTCGCGGCCGGCGGCGGGCTCGGCGCGAACGCCCCCTCGGCGGGCGGGGGCAGCTTCACGTCGGGGCTGGTCAGCGGCCCGACCGGCTCGCCCGGAATGGGCGGCAACTTGACGGGCGTCGGCGGCGTGACGGCCGGGGCCGGGGCCGCGGGAGCCGGCGGCGGGCTCGCGGGCGGGGGCGGCTGCACTTCGAACGGCGACGGCGGGGCCGGGATGGCCGGGACCGTCGGCGTGACGGGTGTCGCGAGTGGGGCAGCGGCCGGGGGCACGCCCGGAAGGTCGGGGAGCGGCGGGGCGGCGGGAATGCCGGGCGGCCCGACAGCGGGAAAGGCCATCGCCGGCGCGGTCGGCAAAGCGGGCGGGGCGGCCGGCACCTTCGGCGGCTCCGACCCGCCGATCGGGATCACGGACGGGGTGAAGTCGATCGGCGGGCCGTCGGCAGGCTTGGGCTTCGAGGTGGCGTCCGGGCCGGGCATTAGGGGCGGCGCGTCGGCCGGCTTGAAGGCGGCGTCCGGGCCGGGTGGTACGGCCGGCCCGCCCGCCCGTGTCGTGGGCGGAATGAGACCGGCACTCTCGTGGCCCCGGCTTCCAGGCCGCGGGTCGCCGTCCGCCCCCGGCTTCGAAGCCGGGGCCACAACTTCGCGAGGCCAGATCAACTCGCCGCCACGGGTCGACGCGCCACCCGTGCCGCCCGGCTTCATTCCGGGGGCTTCGGCGTCCGGGCCGGGGATCGCGGGCGTGAGCGGGCGTGCCGGCTTGTCCGGCGGGGTCAGTTCCACCGTCGGCGGCACCACGAACGGGGGCGGCTCCGACGAGACTCGCTCCATCGAGATCGAGATGCCCGGCCGCGGCGGGGCCGCCGGGGCGGCCGTCGTCGGGGCCTTCGGGATGAACTCGGCCGCGGGCGGCAGCGGCGCGGGGGCCGGCGAAACGGGCGGCGGGCCGAGGTCGGGCGTCGGCGGGGGCGGAACCTTGAACCCGGCCGGCACCACGTCACCGTACTTCGAGGGGGGCACGAGCGCGTCGGGCGGCGCGAGGGTCAACGCGGCCGGCACCACGGCCGGCGGCGAACCCTTGCCGGCGTCCGCCCGCGGCCGCGCGGTGCCCGGCTTCGCCGCCGGCAGTTCGGCCGGCGGTAGCGCGGCGGGGGCCACGGCCTTCGGCAGCGGGACGGGCGTCACGGCCAGGCCGGCCGACGCGAGCGGGGTCGTGGTGTGCTTCGGGGCCGGCGCGGCGGCCGCCGGCAGGGGTTCGGCCGGCGGCGGGATGGGGCCGGTGTCGGCGTGGAACGGCGGGTCGTCCTTCGGGGCGGGGGCGACGCCCGGCCAGAGGAGGTTCATGCCGAAGAGCCCGGCCGCCAACCCGGCGACGGCCGTGCCCGCGATCACCGCCTGCTTGCGGGCCGGGGTGACGCCCGAGGCCGCCGCCAACCGGCCGGCCGGCGAGTTCCCGGCCGGGGCCTTCGCCGGCACTTTCGCCCCCGGCGGCGGGGCCGGCTTCGCCACGCTCGTCGCGGCCAGGATCGGGTCGGAAACGGGGATCGGTTCGGTCGTCATCCGTGACCCTCACTTAAACTGACGCGGTGACAAGGTGAGGGGGTGACACGGTGACGAACCCCGTGCCGGCCTCCGTCACCGTGCCACCCCCTCACCTTGTCACCCTGTCATCCGTCCTCCGAGCCGCCCGCAGCTTGGCGCTGCGGGCCCGGGGGTTGCGGGCCGTCTCGTCGGCGGCCGCTTCCACCGGCTTCCGCGACAGCGGCTCCCACGCCGGGCCGTCGCGGAAGGCGTGCTACACCCGCCGGTCTTCCACCGAGTGGAAGCTGATGACCCCCACCCGCCCGCCGACCCTCACGAGCTTCGGCAGGGCGGCGAGCAGGCGGTCGAGCGACCCGAGTTCGTCGTTCACCGCGATCCGCAGGGCCTGGAACACCCGCGTCGCCGGGTGGATGCGGAACGAGTCGGCCGTCCGCGGCACGGCCGACCGCACGAGGTCCGCCAGGTCGGCCGTCGTCTCGAACGGCTTGCCCGCCCGCCGCTCCACGATTCGCTTGGCGATGCGGCGGCTGTGCCGCTCCTCGCCGTACTCCCAGAAGACGTCGGCCAGCGCCCCGTCGGTGAGCGTGTTCACGAGGTCGGCGGCCGTCCGCCCGCCCGTGGGGTCGAGCCGCATGTCGAGCGGCCCGTCTTCGCGGAAGCTCAGCCCCCTGCCGGCGGCGTCCACCTGATCCGAGGCGAACCCGAGGTCGGCCAGCACCCCGTCCACGGCGTCGATGCCCAGGTTCGCCAGCACGTCGGCCAGTTGGTCGAAGTTGGCGTGGACGAGGGTCACCGGCAGGCCCTCCAGCCGGGGGCCGGCGAGGGCGAGCATGGTCGGGTCCTGGTCGAGCCCGATGAGCCGCCCCGCGGGGCCGAGCCTCTCCGCGATCAGGGCGGCGTGCCCGCCGGCCCCGGTGGTGCAATCGACCCACGTCTCGCCCGCTCTGGGGTCGAGCAGGCGGAGCGTCTCGGCCGGCAGCACGGCGGCGTGCCGGGGCCCGGGGGTGGGGGGCATACGGTGCCTTGAAAAAGGAGTCAAGTCGGAAGCGGCGGCGGCCGACGGGGTCAGGGTACGGACGGGCGTGGCCGAAAGCCCACCCGTTGCAACGGGTGGGCTTGCTTTGCTTTTCTCCCCATTTGCGGACGCCCCGCCGAGAGGTTATCCTGGTCGCAGGTCCGAGCCGCACGGGGGATCAGCCCATGTCGCGGGTGTCGCTGTCGGCCGTCGCACTCCTCCTCGGGGCCGCCGCCGCCCCGGCCGCCCCCTTGCCGCTCGAAGTCCGGAACGTCCCCGGCCTCGCGGGCACCACCTGGGTCGGGAACAACTTGGCCGCCGGCGAGGCGACCTACGTATTCGGGCCGAACGGCGTGCTGACGTGCAGCTACGGCGGTGCCACCCACCGCATCAACTGGACGCAGACCGGGGCGACCGTGTACTGGGACTTCGGCGACAAGTACAGCGAGTACCGCTGCACGGTCCGCGGCGACGAGATGACCGGCAAGGCGTGGAACCAGAACGGCGCCGCCTGCGAGCTGAAGATCGTGCGGAAGAAGTAGGAGGGTGGTGGGCTCGCCCGGACGGGTCTTTGGCCACCCGACCACCCTCTTCACCCCTCGACCGGTACCGCCCGCAGCGGCGGGATGCCCGCGATGCTCCCCCGGGCGGCGATGGCGTTGTGGGTGGCCAGCTTGTACAGCTCGCCGAGGGTCGGGTAGTTGAAGCACGTCCGCAGGAACAGGTCGGCCCCGCACCCGGTCAGGATGGCCACGACCCCGATGTGGATCAACTCCGTCGCCTGCTCGCCGATGGCGTGGGCCCCGAGCAGCGCCAGGTCGCTCTTGCGGAACAGGAGCTTGAGGAAGCCCGCCTCGTCGCCGATGATCTTGCCCCGCGGCACGTCGGCGTAGCTCGCCCGGCCGACGAGGTACTCGACGCCCTTGTCCGCCAGGCCCGCCTCCGTCTCCCCGACGGCGCTCAACTCCGGGATGGTGTAGATGCCGGCCGGGAGGGCCTCGCTGACGGTCGGCCGGTAGGCGGCGTCGAAGGCGTGGCAGGCGGCCGCCCGGCCCTGCTGGGCGCTGGTGCTGGCCAGGGCCGGGAAGCCGATCACGTCGCCGACCGCGTAGACGTGCGGCACGTTCGTCCGGAAGTGCTCGTCCACCGCCATCCGCCCCTTCTCGCCGAGCACCACCCCCGCCGCCCCCGGGTTCAGCTCGGCCGTCCGGCTGCTCCGCCCGGCGCACACGAGGACGTGCCCGGCCCCGAGCGTCCGCCCGCTGGAGAGGGTCAGCACGACCTCCCCGGCCGGCGGGGCGTCGCACGCCGTCACCTTCTCGTTCCAGACGAACGCCACGCCGAGCAGCCGCATGGCCCGTTCGAGGGCGGCCGACAGGTCGGCGTCGAGGAACGGCAGGAGCTTGTCCCGGCCGTCGATGAGGGTGGTGCGGACCCCGAGGGCGGCGAACATGCAGGCGTACTCGGCCCCGATCACCCCGGCCCCGACGACGGCCAGCGAGGCCGGCAGGTCGTCGATGTCCAGCAGCTCGTCCGAGTCGTGGACGCGGTTGTGCTCGAACGGGAAGCCGGGCGGGCGGACCGGGCGCGACCCGATGGCGATCACCACCTTGTCGGCCCCGAGGACGAGTTCCCCGCCGTCGGGCCCGACGACACGGACGGCGTGCGGGCCGGCGAACGACCCGGTGCCGCGGACGAGGTCGACCCCGTACCGGCCGAACCGTGCGTTGATGCGGTCCTGCTCGGCCAGCTTCACCGCCCGCTCGTGCCGCAAGAAGTCGTCCACCGTCGCCCCGCGGCGGAGCGACAGGTCGACGCCGTACAGGTTGCGGGTCCGCAGCCCCGAGAGGGCGAGGGCGGTCTCGCGGAGGGTCTTGCTCGGCACCGTCCCGGTGTTGACGGCCGCCCCGCCGACGGCCGCCGCCTTCTCGATCACGGCCGCCCGCTTGCCGAGGAGGGCCGCCGTCACGGCCGCCGCCTCCCCGGCCGGGCCGGCCCCGATCACCACGAGGTCGTACGGGCGGGAATCGCTCATGGGCCGGCTCCGGTGGCGGCGTGGGGGCGGGTTCGGACGGCGGGGCGGGGGTCATTCTACGCCCCCGGGAGGCGATTCCCCGTCGTCCCGCCCCGGCGGCGGGCGTATCATACAGGCACACACCTGATCCGCCCGTGGGTTGGCCCTCCGCCACACAAAAAACAAGGAGCCAGAGCATGCCCGCCGTCGCCGACGACCTCACGTCCGAAATCCTCGCCCTCAAGAAGCAGAAGCGGGCCACGATCCTCGCCCACTACTACCAGGAGGGCGAGATCCAGGAGTTGGCCGACATCACCGGCGACAGCCTCAAGCTGGCCCGCGAGGCGACGAAGGTCGAGTCCCCCGTCATCGTCTTCTGCGGCGTCCTGTTCATGGCCGAGACGGCGAAGATGCTCAACCCGGCGAAGACGGTCCTGCTCCCGGACCTGCGGGCCGGGTGCAGCCTCGTCGATTCGTGCCCGGCCGACAAGCTGGAGCGGTACCAGGAGGTGCTCCGGGCGAACGGGCGGGACTTCCAGACCGTCTGCTACGTCAACAGCTCGGCGAAGGTGAAGGCGCTGTCCGACTGGGTGGTGACGAGCGGGAACGCCGAGGACGTGGTCCGGTACAAGGTGCCGGCCGACAAGGAAATCCTGTTCGTCCCCGACAAGCACCTCGGCCGCTACCTGGCGGAACTGACCGGCCGGCCGATGATCCTGTGGGACGGGTCGTGCATGGTCCACGAAATCTTCAGCGTCGGCGACCTCATCGCGATGAAGAAGAAGCACCCCGGGGCGAAGACGCTGGCCCACCCCGAGTGCCCGCAGAACGTCCTCGGGTACGCCGACTTCGTGGGCGGCACGGAGGCGATGCTGAAGTACCTCGGCGGCTTCACGACGCCGACCGAGTTCATCGTGGCGACCGAGCCGAACATGATGTGGGAGTTCGAGCGCCGCTTCCCGCGGCACGCCTACCTGCCGGTCCCGGGGGTGACGTGCGCGTGCAACAAGTGCCCGCACATGGCCCGGAACACCCTGGAGAAGGTCCGCGACTGCCTGCGGGACGGGACGCCGGAGATCACCTGGCAGCCGGAGTTCGACCGGGCGAAGGAGGTGCTCGCCCGGAGCCTCCTGGCCGCCCCCGGCAAGCCGGCCCGCGACGGCCACCCCCAGGGGGATTGAGCGATGGCGACGAAGGCCAAGACCGCGAAGCCGAAGGCGGCGAAGACGAAGGCCCCGAAGCCGACCGCGAACGGCACGCCCCCGGCACCGGCCGCCGAGGTGCTGACGCTGGCCGAGGCGGCCGCGTTCCTGCGGGTGCCGGCCGACGCCCTCCGCGGCGACGCGGCCGCCGGCCGCGTCCCGGGCCGCCTCGTCGGCGGCGACTGGCGGTTCCACCGGGCGGGTTTGTTGGACTGGCTGAGCCGGCCCGAACCCGACGCGCGGACGACCACGACATCCGGGGCCGAGTTGGCGGAGCATATTCGCAAGACCAGCGCGGAAGTCCCTTTTCACGAAACGGAAGAGGAGGTCGAGGCGTTCCTGGCGGCGATCTATGCCGCCCGGAAGGAAGTCCCGATACAAGGTCGTTGAGCATCGACCCATCCCCGCTGACTGCGGGCGTCGCCCCTCGTTCAAGTTTCGGCTCACCCGGTACGATGACCAACCCATGTTCCTTCTCGACACCGACATCGCCACGCACGCCTTCAAGAAACACCCGGTCGTTCTGGCCCGGTTGGCGTCCGCGGAACGGCCGGTTCGGCTGCCCGTGACGACGCGGTTGGAAATCCTCCGGGGCCGCATTGAGGCGGTGCGGACGGCGGCGGACTCCGGCCAAGTCCTCCGCGCCCAGCAAGGATTCGTTGAGTCGGAAACGTTCCTGACACGCTTCGAACCGGTGTTCTTCGATCCGGCCGCCGGCGCATACTTCGACCGCTTTCGCACCGACAGGAAGTTCGAGTTCAAAGGCGGCCGCGACGACCTGCTCATCGCCTGCATCGCCCTGGCGAACGACGCCACGCTCGTCACCCGCAACACCAAGGACTTCGCCGCCGTCCCCGGCCTCAAGCTCGACAACTGGGCCGACTGAACCCGCCCGCCCCCGGAAGGAGTCCCGTTTTGCCCCCGCTCGTGCCGCCCCGGTTCCTCGTCCGCGTCGCCCACCCGTGCCCCCGCGTCGCCGCCATGCCGGCCGACGGGGAGGACGCCGACCACCTCGTCGACCTGCCCGAATCCGCCCGCCTGCGGACGTTCGCCGACCTCGACGGGCAGGCCGACTTCGCCGACGTGCGGCTCGCCTGGAACGAGTTCGGGCTGGGGCTGCAACTCGTCGTAAAGGGGAAGGAGCAGCCGCCGGCCGGGGAGCCGGGGAAGCCGCGGCTGGCCGACGGCATCACCCTGTGGGTGGACACCCGGGACGCCCGCGCGAGCCACCGGGCGGGCCGCTTCTGCCACCAGTTCCACTTCCTCGCGGCCGGCGGCGGGGCCGACAAGGAGGAGCCGTACTTCCTGCAATCGAAGATCAACCGGGCGACCCAGGACGCCCCCCTGGCGACGCCCGCCGACGTGCCCTTCCGCGTCCACCGCACCCGCGGCGGGTACCGGCTCGAAGCCTTCCTCCCGGCCGCGTCGCTCGCCGGCTACGACCCCGAGCAGCACGCCCGGCTCGGCGTCTACTACGCGGTCCGCGACGGCGAACTCGGCGACCAGTTCCCCGGCGTCGGGTGGGACTTTCCCGTCGCCGACGACCCGTCGCTGTGGGCGGTGCTGGACCTGGTGAAGTGACGGAACGGGAAAGCCCCGGGGACGGCCGTCCCGGGGCTCCGTGCGACTACTTCAGCGTGATGCCCAACTCGTCCGGGGCCGGCACCGCGACCGGCGGAACGGCGGGCGGCGCGGCCAGGGCAATGCCCAACTCGCCGGGCGACGGCACGACCACCGCTTTCGAAGCCACCGCCACCGGGGCGACCGGGCGGGGTGTCGGCTTCGGCGCGGCGGCGACCGGCCGGGGGGCGGGTCGCGGTTGGATGTACGGTGCGGGGGCCGGCATCATGCCCGGCTCACCCCAGGGGTTCCCGAACGGCATCGGCGGACCGCCGACGATGGGGCCGCAGCCCGCCGGCGTTCACCCCGCCCCGGCGCGGCCGGGGACCAGGGTGAACCACGCGGCGACGCCGACTGCGGCGGCGACCGCCCACCACGCTTCCGTGCGCATGCGGGGTCCGTTCCGAAGGGGGTGGCGGGCGTCCTGCCCGACCGAGGGGCGGCTTTTACCCACACACCCGGGCCGCCGATAGCCCACTTTCCCCGCCCGCGTTACCGGATTCTCCCGCTATTTCGACGTGGTGTCGCCGCATGCCGCGGCCGCGAAAGCTCTTGTGCTTCCCCTGGTAAAGTTTGCGGGAGAGGCGGCGAAATCGCTCCCGATTCCTTGACTCGCCGCCGTTCGTCACACCGCTTGCGTGTCGCCGAGGCGGGGCAACTCGTCCAGGCTCCGAAGGCCGAAGAGCGTCAGCAGCCGCGGGGTGGTGCCGTACCGCACGTCGCGGTGGTCGGCGTCGGCCCGGTGGCGGACGGCGACGAGGCCGAGCCGCACCAGTTGCCGCAGGGGGCCGCCCGAGTCGGCCCCGCGGACGGCGTCCACCTCCGGCTTCGTCACCGGCTGGCGGTACGCGACCACGGCCAGCA
>JANPKP010000491.1:0-5318 GCA_031426095.1 Gemmataceae bacterium | reverse complement strand
AAGAATTGGCTGTTCGTTGGCGGTGACGGTGGACTTCCGAGTGCCGCGGTGCTGATGAGCCTGTGCGCCAGCGCGAAGCGGCATGCGTTGAACCCGTGGGCATACCTCACCGACGTGTTGACGCAACTGGCCGCCAAACCTTCCCACGTGACCAATCTCCTGCCCGATGTCTGGGCCAAACAGCACCTCCACGCCGGCCACTGAGTTCCCTACTCGCCGCCCGAACTCAATCCGCCCCCACGCTCACTCAGTGGACGCTTACCGACAACGCGGCGGCCGAGCAGGCCATCCGACCGCTCTGTGTCGGTCGCCGGAACTGGCTGCACCTGGGCGGGGACGGCGGGTTGACGCCCACGGCCGTCCTCCTCAGCATCGCTGCCTCGGCGAAGCGACACGGCATCAACCCCTGGGCCTACCTTGCGCACGTCCTGACCGAGTTGCCCGGCCGCCCCGTCGGGGCCGACCTGACCGACCTACTCCCGGGTGGATCGCCCTCGCCCCCGGCGACAACTTGCACCTGCGGGAGTGCATGGTCCGGTTCGCCCGGGCCCAGCGGGCCGAGCTGATCCGCCTCGGCACCAAAGCGCGCGGCCCGCGGGTGGCAGGTGCCTCCAGCGGGCCGTGTGACGATTCGGGGTAATCGAGGCTTGAGCCTGGCCGGGACGAGTCCATCCATCGAGCTGCGGCGTTATCGTGCCCCCGGCTACCATGATTCCGCAGCTCGATGAGCCGCTCCCAGCCCTGCCACAGAGTCCCTCACCACGGTGGGGCGGCGTCAGCTCTGCCGCAGCTTGACGAGGAACAGGTTGTTCTTGGCACCCGGGGTGGTCAGCTCGTACGTGCCGAGCGGGTCCGGGTCGACGTCTACCGTTCCGGAGTACCGACCGGCCAGGGAGACGGTCCCGGACGGATCAACGGCGATCCCGAAGCCGATGTCGTCCGCGGCCCCGCCGAACGCCTCCGCCCACTGGTAGGTGCCGGCCGCGTCGAGCTTCAGCACGAACACGTCCTGACTCCCGACAGGGGTGCGGGAGTCCACGCCGGCCCCGGGGTCGAAGTCGGTCGCCCCATAGTAGGCACCGGTGGCGTAGATGCCGCCGGCGGCGTCCACTGCGAGCCCGTACACGAACACCGTGTCGCCCTCGAGGGCCCGCGCCCAGGTGAGCGCCCCCGTGGCGGTGAGCTTCGCGACGAACCCGCCGCGGCCGGGCAGCACCGTCGTCCCGCTCCCCGGGTTGAAGTCCACCGGCCCGACGTACCGCCCGCCGACGACCACGCTCCCGCTCCCGTCCAGGGTAATGCTCTGGGCCACCGAGGAACCGTAGGAGGAGGCGTCGACGTACTGCCCGACGAACGGGCTGACCCAGCCGAACGCCCCGGCCGCGGTGAGGCTCAGCACGAACCCGCTGTTCGACGGCCCGGAGTAAACCGTCTTGACCTCCTTTCGGCCGGTCCCGGGGTCGAAGTCCACCGTCCCGGCGAACGACCCGGCCACGTACACGTTCCCCGTCGGGCTGACCGCGACGTCGGCCCAGCCCGGGATGTAGCGGGTGTTCACCCACTTGGTCCACACGCTCCCGCCGGTGGGGCTGAACTTCAGGACGTCCAGCCCGTGCTGGTCGTCCACCAGGGCCACCGTGGTGGCGTTGTCCGTCCGCCCGCCGAGTACGTACACGTTCCCGGCCGCGTCGACCCCCAGCCCCTTGCCCCAGTCCTCGAGCGCCCCGCCCCACCGGTTGGCCCACTGCACCGTCCCGGTCGAGCTGAGCCGGGCCACGAACCCGTCGGCGTCCCCGGCGGCCGTGCGGGTGAACGGTCCGAAGTCGGCCGTCCCGTAGAACCGCCCGGTGACGAACACGTTCCCCGCCGTGTCGACGTACACGTCCTCGGCGATGTCGGTGACCGTGCCGGTCGAATTGTTCGGCGCGTCCCCGCCCATCCGCCGGACCCACGCCAGGGCACCGTCCGGGTCGTACTTGGCCACGAACCCGTCGTGGCTGCCGCGGGCGGTGAGCACGTCGGCCCCGCCGAGCCGGTCGTTGGCCGGGTCGAAGTCGGTGGCCCCGGCGAAGGACCCGGCCAGGTAGGTGTTGCCGGCCGCGTCCACCGCCACGTCCCGGGCCTGGCTCGACCCCACGCCCGTCGGGTCGCCGGTCCCCAGCGCGGACAGGAGGCTGACGGCCGGCACCTCGCGGGCCTCGAGCTGCTGGACGCCGAGCCGGGTGCGGGTCGGGTGCGGGCTGGTGTTCGACTTCCGCGACCGGAACAGGGTGAGCAGTGACACGGGCATTCTCCGCGAGGGGTGAGGGGTCGTTCCGCCGACACCCCCAGTGCGCCATTCCCGGCCGCGGCGGCTCACCGATCCCGAAAAAATAATCGGGGCGGCAAACTGCCGCTCCGACTGTTCCGGGGACTTCGGGGGTCACTTCTTGCCCGCTGACGTCGGGGGGCCGGCGAGCAGCGCCTTCGCCTCGGCCCAGAAGGCGGCCCACCCCGCCGCCTCCCCGGCCGGCAGCTTCGCCAGTTCGGCCGGGTCCCGGACGCACGCCAGGTCGCGGTCCGTCACGGCGTTCCGCAACTTCAAGTGGGCGGCCTGGCGGTCGGTCGCGTCGGGCCCACTCAGCCGCCCGCCCCACGCGGCCAGGTCGGCCGTCAACCACGCCAGGGCCTGCCGCCGCCAGCCGGCCCGGGCGTCGGCGTCGAGTCCGGCCGCGTCCTGGCCCAGGCCGCACCCCGCCCGGGCCGCCGCCAGGGCCGCGCCGTACCGCCGGCCCCCCTTCGGGTCGTCCGCCAGGGGCGGGGCGCGTTCGAACGCCGCCCGGTACAGCTCGGCGGCCCGGGCGTACCGCTTCTGGTCGGCCGCCGCGGACCCGGCGACGGCGATGTCGGCCGGGTCGGCCGGCAGTTCCGTCCCGGCCAGGATCGCCGGGAGCCGGGGCTCCAGCGCCGCCAGCCGCCGGGCGTTGTCGAGCCACACGCCGGACGGGTACGGCCACCCCGGGTCCTTCGACCCGTACTCGTGGCCCTTCCGGTAGCACTCCGCGGCCTCGGCGTACTGCCCCCGCCGGTAGAAGATCGAGCCCAGGTTGCAGTGGGCCTGGGCGTATCCCGGGCGGAGGCGGATCGCCTGCCGGTGCGCCTCGATCGCATCGTCCACCCGGCCGGCCGCGTTCAGGGAGTTGCCGAGGTTGTAGTGCGCGTCGGCGGAGTCCGGCTTCAGCCGGATGGCCTCCCGGTACTCGGCCGTCATCTCGTCCCACCGACGGAGGTTCTCCAGGACGTGGGCCAGGTTGAGTCGGTAGACGAAGTTCTCGGGCTCGAGCCGCACGGCCTCCCGCGAGGCCGCCAGCGCCTCCTCCGGCCGCCCCAGCCGGCGGAGCACGCTTCCGACGCTGGTATGCGTGTCGGCCCGCTCCGGGTCGAGCCGGAGCGCCTCCCGGTAGGCGGCCAGCGCGGCCCCGGCCTGCCGGGCCTGGTCGAGTTCGGTGCCCAGGCAGTGGTGGGCGTAGGCGTACGTCGGCCGGAGCAGGGCGGCCTCGCGGCAGGCGGCCAGCGCCTCCGCACCGCGGCCCAGTGCCCGCAGCGCCGCGGCCCGGGACAGGTGCTCCTCGGCCGTCCGCGGCGGCACCCCGACCGCCGCCCGGTACGCCTCGGCCGCTTCCCCCGGCCGCCCAAGGAGGCCGAGCTCGACCCCGAGCTGGAGGTGCGTGTGGACGCCCGGCGCGACGGCTACCGCCTCCCGGGCGGCGGACACCGCCTCGGCCTGCCTGCCCTGCTTGCGGAGGGCGACCCCGAGGTTCCGCCGGGCCAGGATGTGGTCCGGCCGCCGGCGGATGATGTCCCGGAACACCTGCTCCCCTTCCGCCGGCCGGTTCAGGCTGTCGGTCAGGGTGACGCCGACCCGGTCCAGGATCGCGGCGCTCCCGGGCCGGGCGGCGAGGGCGGCCCGGTAGAACCCCAGGCCCTCGACCCGGTCGGTCGCGGACGGCGACGTCCGGAGCAGGTCGCCGAGGCCGAAGTTGACACCGACGTGGCCGGGGTGGACCCGCGCCGCCCGCCGCAACAGTGCTTCGGCCTCGCCCCGCCGGCCCGACCGGGCGAGTGCCCGCGCGAACCGTTCGGTCACCCAGGGCGAAACGTCCTCGACGGGGATCTCGGCGGCCGCGGCGGACAGTTGGTCCGGCGTCCCGTCCAGGTTCAGGGCCCGGGCCCGGCGGCTCCACGGGTCCGCGTCGGCCGCGTCCGCGATCGCCCGCAGCCGCGCGGCGAGGGGGTCCGACGGGCCGTACTCCCCCCGCTGCTCGGCGTCCCACTTGTCCAGCCCGGCGACCAGCTCGGGGGTGACCAGGCGGCCCCGGACCCGGGCCGCCGCCTCGTCGTCGGTCAGCGCGGCCGGGTCGATCCCGAACTCGCGGAACGCCGCCTCGTGGGCGGCCGCCCCGGCCTCGGCCCCGGTGTAGTTGCCCGCCTCGACGCCGGCGAGCCTCAGGTTCTCCAGCCGCGCCGCCATCTCCAACTCCGCGACGCGCGCCTGCGCCTCGGCGAATACCCGTCCGGCCCGCGGCACCCCGGCCAGCAGGTCGGCCGCCCTCCGGGCCGACGACATCGCCGCGTCCGGCCGCCCCCCCCGGTGGTGGTCCGCCGATTCCGCCAGCGCCCCCGACGCGGCCCCCTCGGCCGACGCCCGCCGGGCGGCGGCGTCCCACGCGGCCCACCCCAGCCCCCCGGCCGCGGCCGCGAGGGCGACGGCCAGGACCGCCGCCGACGCCAGCGCCGCTCGGTTCCGGCGGGCGAACTTCCGCACCCGGTACCCGACCGACGGCGGGCACGCCGCGACCGGCTCGTCGGCCAGGTACCGGCGGACGTCCGCGGCCAGGGCGCTGACCGACTCGTACCGGCGGGCCCGGTCCTTCTCCAGGCACCGCATCGCCACCCAGTCCAGCTCCCCGCGGACCGCCCGCGCCAGGACCCGCGGGTCGGCCCCCCGCCGGTCCGCCACCGTGGACCGGGCGGCGGCGTCCAGGGTGCTCAGGCGGGCGCTCGGGCGGGCCGGCTCGTCCTCCCGGATCACCCGCCGCAGCTCGTCGTACCCCGCCCTCCGGATGGCCTCCGGGTCGATCGGGGTGGTGCCTGTGAGCAGCTCGTACAGGAGCACCCCGAGGGCGTACACGTCGGTCCGGGTGTCCACGTCCAGGCTGCTGTGCCCGGCCTGCTCCGGGCTCATGTACAGCGGGGTGCCCATGAACTGCGCGACCGCGGAGTAGACCGTCTTGTCGGTGAGCGACTCCCCCATCGCCTTGGCGATGCCGAAGTCGATC
>JANPKP010000490.1:0-1866 GCA_031426095.1 Gemmataceae bacterium | reverse complement strand
CCCCGAGTTCACCCGCACCGGCACGTCCCGTTCCGAGCGGCACTTACTTCGACTGGTCGGGCTTCTCGGCCGAAGATTTCGTCTTCTCGGGGGCCTTGCGGGCGGCCGCCTCGCACCCCTTGCAGCAGAGGTAGACGTCCTTGCCGTCGAGCGTGACCTTCACCGGGGCGCCCATCGACCCGAGGCGGATCGTGTCCTGCACCACGCAAAACTTCTGCCCCTCGGCGGCCTTCCGGTCGGCCGGCGACAGCCCGGCCAGGTTCGCGGCGATCTCCCGCTCGACGGACGGGGCGGTACTCGGCGTCACTTCCATGTGGTGGATGTCGCCGGCCCGCACGTCGAAGGTGTGCATCTGGCCGACCCACTTGCCGTCCTCGACCCACCGGACGCGGGCCGTGTAGGTGTACCACTTGCCCGCTTCCAGCGGCGGGGTGACGAGCGTCACTTCCGCCTTCTGCACGTCGGAGAACATCACCTTCTCCTCGATCCAGAGGTCGGCCCCGGGCGGGAGGTGGGCCGTGACGTAAGCGACCGGCTGTTGCCCGGCCGGCTGGGCCGCGGCCGGCCGCTGGCCGACCGCCCCGGGGGGCGACGCTGCCGGCGACGGGGCCAGCACCGTGCCGTCCATCGCCTGGGTCATCGAGTGCTGGTAGGGCAGCGGCGACACCTGGAGGATCGACCGCTGCGGCCGGGCGTACGCACTCGGCTGGTTGTACGCGGGGCGGGCGGGCGTCGAGCCCCCGCCCTGGCCGGCCAGGTACTGTTGCAGGCCGTACCCCTTGAGGTCGGTCGGCGGGGCGGCGGGGGCCGGGGCGGCGAACCCGAGGACCGCGACCGCAGCCGCCGAGGCCAGCCCGGCGAGCGGAAGGGCCCACGGGCGGACTCGGGACGAACCCCCTGCGGTGCGACGCAGCGGGGATAAGAACTTGACCATTGACCGACTCCTCGAACGGTGTTCAACCGGAAGTCGTGCCGTTCGCGGCGGGTGCGACGAGCACCCGCACGATCGACTACTGCCCGGCTGGAGCGGCTTCCACTGCCGTTCATATAAGGCAGCATGGATCGTGCCGCCCGGGCGTACACCGGGTCGGGAGGTCTGTGAGACGCTTTAAAACTGGCTTAATTGTCGAATTATTAATTGGTTCGTGGAGGGGAGTGTGAGGCCAACGACCACCCCGCGCACGACACCGCCGATCCGGCGGGCTTTCTAGCGTCAAACGCGATCGAACGGTCCCGACGGCCTGCCACATCGGCGTTCGTGGCCGAAGCCAGGGCGAGTCCATTCGCCCCGCGTGGCTCCCCTCACCACGCCCGGGGTTCCCTCCGGTCGAGCAGGTACGCCACCCCCGTCGCCAGGGCGTCGAGGAGGTCGTCGTGTTCGCCGAAGGGGAACGTCGTCATCTCGTCGAACAGGGCTTGCTGGCCGGCGTCCACCCGGCCGCCGTCGCCCTTGAGCCGGACGGCCCCGTTCTCCACCGGGACGCTCAGGGCCGCCACCCGGGAGGCCTTGTCGGCGGTTTGCGTGACGCCCTTTAACTTGGGGCCGAAGCGGGCCGAGCGGGCGAGCAGGTCGCGGATGCCGGCGAACGCCGCGTTCGACTCGAACAGGATCACGTCCGGGTTCCACCGCCGGTCGGCGGCGTCCAGCAGCGCCACCAGGTCGGGCGTCGACACGCGGCGGGCGGTCGCTTCGAGGACGTGGACGCTCCCCACGGGCGAAAGCCCAGGGATGGCCATCCCCGGGCTTTGCTGGTTTGCATTGACGCGCCCCAGCACCACCAGCGCCGAGCAGTCGGCCCGGGCGTGCGACGCCACCGCGGGATCGACCGACAGTACCACGCGGTCGTAAGCCGCGGGCTCGGCCCA
>JANPKP010000489.1:0-9623 GCA_031426095.1 Gemmataceae bacterium | reverse complement strand
GGCAGTCACGCACGTCGAACGTGACTGCCACCCCTTCGGGGTTCCGGCCTTTTCGCGGGGGTGGTTCCAGGGGTTCACACCCCTGGCTATTGACGGTGGCCCCGTTGGGGCCGAAGAATGCCGATCTCCCCACCTCCTCTTCTCCCCGTGCCCCTGTCCCTCCCCTCACCCCGCCGTCTTCTTGCGGGCGTCCCACTCGTCGGGCGTCACCAGCACGTCGCGGGCGTTGCTGCCGTTGAACCCGCCCACGATGCCGTCCTCGGCCATGTAGTCCACGAACCGCGACGCCTTGCCGTACCCGATGCCGAGCGTCCGTTGCAGGAGCGACGTGCTCCCCCGCTGCTCGCGGATGACGATCTCCACGGCCTGCTCGTACAGCGGGTCGCGCTCGCGGAGCTTCGCGCCGGTCGATTCGCCGCCGCCCTGCTGGTCCTTCGTCTTGAGGTTGAGGAGTTCGCTGTCGTAGTTCGGCGTGTCGGTCGCCACCGCGTCCACCACCCGCTCGATCTCGCCGTCTTCCACGAGCGCCCCCTGCGCCCGGATCAGGCTGCCGTTCGTGAGCAGGAGCAGGTCACCCTTGCCGAGCAGTTTTTCGGCCCCCTTCTCGTCCAGCACCACGGCGCTGTCGGAGCGATTCGTCACCTGGAAGCAGATGCGGGCGGGCAGGTTCGACTTGATGAGGCCGGTGATGACATCGACCGTCGGCTTCTGCGTGGCGAGGATCAGGTGGATGCCGGCCGCCCGGCTCTTCTGCGCGAGCAGGATGATGTTCCCCTCGATCTCCTTCTTCATCTTCATCATGAGGTCTCCCACTTCGTCGATGAGGATCATGATGTACGGCATCCGCCGGGGGATGGCCCGTCGCTCCTCTTCGCTGTCGGGGTTGACCCGCCGAACGATCTCCTCGAACGGCAATTCGTTGTAGGCGGAACTCTTCCGCACCCGGGCCCGGTGCAGCCATTCGTACCGCTCCTCCATCTTCTCCACCGCCCACGCCAGGATGGCTTCGGCCTTCTTCTCGTCCTTCACC
The DNA here is from genome assembly GCA_031426095.1 of Gemmataceae bacterium. Lineage (GTDB taxonomy): Bacteria > Planctomycetota > Planctomycetia > Gemmatales > Gemmataceae > JANPKP01. The sequence goes on along the minus strand of JANPKP010000489.1, from coordinate 8,593 downwards.
ACGGGCGTCATCAGGTGAGGAATCTTGGCGTAGTCGCTGAGTTCCACCTTCTTGGGGTCGATGAGGATCATGCGGCACTCATCGGGCCGGCGTGTGAGGAGCAAACTGAGGATCACCGTATTGAGGCACACCGACTTACCCGTTCCTGTACGGCCGGCGATGAGGAGGTGGGGCATGTCAGCCAGGTCGTAGGCGAGCGGCCGGCCCTCCACGTCTTTGCCCAGGAAAATCGGCAGCTTGAACTTCGCCACCTTCGGCGTCGCGGCCAGCGCCGTGACGAGTTCCTTGAGCCGGACCGGCTGCCGGATCTCGTTCGGCACCTCGATGCCGACCGTGTTGCGGCCCGGCAGCGGGGCCACCACGCGGACGCTCTGCACCCGCAGGTTCAACGCCAGGTCGTCGGCCAGGTTCGTCACCTTGTTGAGCCGCATGCCGGTTTCGAGGCTGATCTCGTACTGCGTGATGACCGGCCCGGTGTGGATGCCGACCACCTTGACGCTCAACCCGAAGTCGGCGAACGTCTTCTCCAGCAGCACCGCCACCTCGCGGAGCTTCTGCTCGTGGTCGGCCACGGGGAACGGCTCGGGGTCGTTCAGGAGCGTGAGCGAGGGCAGCTCGTACTCGGCCGGCGGGGCGGCGTCGGGGTTGTCGCCGTCGGCGTCGTCGGGCGGCACGGCGCGGAGGACCGGGGCCGGGCCGACGTGCGAGTGAATGGGGATCGTGCCCGGCTCGCCGACGACGGTGAGGGGTTCGACGCGGGTGATGGGCACGTCCGGCGGCGTGGGGCCGCCCTTCCCCGCCGCGGCCTTCGGCGTGAACGCGAGCGTGACCGGCGGCGGCGTGTCGGTGTCCACCGGCGTCCCGGGGGCACGGGCGGGCACCAGTGCGGCGGCCTTCGCGGCGGCCTTCGCGGTGAACCCGCCGACGGCCTTCGCGGTCACGCCCAGCCCGGTCACCACCTTGTCGCTGCCGGCCGCCACGCGGTCGTTCCCCCACACGGCCGCCCGCCACGTCTTCGCGGCCGTCCGCCCCACCGCCTTCGCCGCCGCCACCACGATTCGCCGCGTGAAGCGCAGCACGGCGACGACGAGCCATTCGGCCGCGAGGACCAACCCGCCCGCGACGGCGACGGCGAACGCGGCCCACTCGGCCGGCGGGTCGAGGGCGTCTTCGGCGGTGAAGTGGAGGTACGCCCCGACCGACCCGCCGCGGCCGGCGACGGACGCCGTGGGCAGGTCCAACCCCATCCAGTCGGCGGCGACCGCACCCGTCGCGGCGAGGACCGCCCACCCGGCGACCCGCCCGGCCACGCGGCCCGGCGAACGGTTCACCACGAGCAGCCCGGCGACGGCGAACCACCCGGCGAGGAACACCACGGCCGCCCACCCGAGCGGGTCGACCACGCACGCCGCGACGACCTCCCCGGCGGCCCCGAGGGCGTTCCCCCCGCCGGCGAGCGCGGACGACGTTCCGACCGCGACGGCGAGGCCGGCCCCGGCGAGGAGGAGCGTGAGGGCGACGGCGTCGAGCCGCCAGCGGGCGGCGGGGGGCGTGTCGGGCATCGGGGTGAAGTCTCGCGGGGCGGCGGGCGTCGTCCGTGTGTCATTGTCATTCGTCGGACGCACGGGCAGAACCGGGGTTGGCCCCGCCCCCGGACGGAAAACCCACCCCGCCCCCGGCCCGTCCGGTACAACACCGACGGTCGGCACGACCGGACCGTTCCGCCGCGGGAGGGCGAGCGATGACGGAGGCGGAATGGCTGACGGCGACCGACACACAAGCGATGGTGGAATTTCTGAATGGCACGGTGAGCGAACGCAAACTTCGCCTTCTCGCATGTGCCCGCTCACGGTCCCTGTGGGATTTGATGACCGACGTGCGCTGCCGATCGGCCGTCGAGGTTGCGGAACGGCTCGCAGACGGGCAAGCGTCGGAGGCAGAACGGGCCGCGGCTTTCGTGGCTTCCGGCGTGGCGGCCAACTCGGACGAATTCGTGGACCCTGAGGACGATACGGTTTACCTCGCCGCGATGGCTGCGGCTTACGCCCACAACGCGGTTTGGGACAAAGCGTTCGTCGCGGCCCACTCCACCGCCCCGAGCGCGTCGTCTGAAATCTCGGACGCGCCGGACGCGTTACCTCTGCAACAGCTCCGTGACATCTTCGGCAACCCTTTCCGCCCCGTCGCCTTCGACCCCGCGTGGCTCACGCCCGCCGTCGTCGCGCTCGCCGAGGGCATCTACGCCGACCGGGCGTTCGACCGGCTGCCGCGGCTGGCCGACGCGCTGCACGCCGCCGGGTGCGGGGACGCCGCCGTGCTGGGGCACTGCCGGGGCGACGGGCCCCACGTCCGCGGCTGTTGGGTGGTGGATGGGGTGTTGGGGAAGTCGTAGCGCGGGCGTCAGCGTGACAGCGGGTGGCAATACGATGGGCGAAAGCCCACCCATGGCCATGGGTGGGCTTTGGGCCTTCCACTCCCCGTGCGGCACGACCGATGGGTGAAATCGCCATGCTCCACGTCGCCCTCTTCGAGCCGGAGATTCCGCCGAACACGGGGAACGTCGCCCGCCTGTGCGCCGCCACCGGCGCACGGCTCCACCTCGTCGGCCGGCTCGGCTTCCGCATCGACGACAAGACCCTGAAGCGGGCCGGCCTCGACTACTGGCCGGCGGTCGATCTGGTGCGGCACCACACCTTCGAGGAGTTCGAGGCGGCCCTCGGGAGCGCCCGCGTCTGGTGCGTCGAGTGCCCGGCGGACGTGCCGTACACGCGGGCCGACTTCCGCGACGGGGATTGCCTCCTGTTCGGGTCCGAGTCGAAGGGGCTGCCGGCCGGGGTGCGGGAGCGGTTCGCCGGCCGCGTGATCGGCATCCCCATGCCGACCGGCGCGGTCCGCAGCCTCAACCTCGCCACCGCCGTCGGGGTGGTGCTCTACGAGGCCCTGCGCCAGCTTCACGACTGGTAGGACCGGCACGCCCGCCCGGCGGAGTGGGGACGGTGGCACGCCGGCCGGTGCGACGCGGCGGCGGGAACGCCGATGGTTCCACTTCTGGGATCGCACACCGGGAGACGCCAACGGATGCCCGTCGATGTCGTCGCGTTCGCCACGGTCGGGGAGTTGGCCGCGTTCGTGCGGGGGGTGCTGTGCGAGCGGGACTCGCTCGACCCGGCCCAGACGCCGCTCTTCCGCACCCCGCTCCTGAAGCGGGGCAAGGCGTGCGGCCTCGTCTTCCACATCGAGGGCCCGCGGCTGCTGAAGACGTCCGCCGTGTGGTCGGCCGACGCCGACCGGGTGCTGTTCTACGACTCGTCCGGCGTCCGCTTCCGCGAGGCCCGCTTGAGCGAAAGCCCTGGAATTGCGGATTGCGGATTGCGGATCGCGGATTGCGACGCGGCCCCGACGGCGGCGTGAAAGTCAAACGCGGCGGGGCGGAAAGGGGCGACGCTCCCGCTTTCCCAGGGGGACCGGGAGCGGGGGCGTTCAAGTCGTTGGCCGGCCACGGTTTCGATCAAATCGCGTCGTTTAAAAGCGGGAGAATCCGGGGGCGGTTCACTCGTCCTTCTTGGCGACGTACCGCACCCGACAGCCGCGGGCGAGGGTCTCGCCGACGGCGGCCGGCTTGCCGGCGAGGGCGGCGGCCACCGCGTCCTCGACGTACTTGGCCCCCGGCTCGGCCGGCGGCGGCTTGTCGTCCAGCGCCCCCATGTAGACCACCTTCCGCTCCTTGTCGAGCACGAAGAACTCGGGCGTGTAGTTGGCCCCGTACTTCCGGGCGATCTCCTGGGTGGGGTCGAGCAGGTACAAGAACGGGTACTTCTTCTTGCTCACCCGCTCGTCCATCTTGAGCATGTCGTCTTCGGGGCCGGTGTTCGGGTTGATGGCCACCACGGCCACCTTCGAGTCCTTGCCGGCGTGGGCGGCGGCGAACGCGACCAGCCGGTCCTCGTACTCCTGGGCCACCGTGCAGCTCGGGCAGGTGAACACGACCACGATCACGTCCTTGTCCTTGAGGTCGGCCATCCCGTGCACCTTCCGGTCGGTCCCCGGCAGGCCGGCGTAGAACGGGGCCGGCTGGCCGACCTTGAGCGTCTTGTTGTACTTCCCGGCGGACGCCGGCAGGGCGAACGCGAGGAGGGCGGCGAGGGCTAACAGGCGGGTCATGGGTTTCTCTCGCGGGTCGTTCGGAACCAGGGGTTCACACCCCTGGCTATTAACGGACACCCCTTCGGGGTTGGCAAGGCACGGCCGGACTTGGCTTCCGGCTGGCTCCTGTCCCCTGACTCCCGACCCCTACTAAGGGTATGGCACCATCTGCGTGAACGGCCACACGTAGGCTTGCAGCGCCGTCATGCCGCCGACCACGGCGGCGAGGAGGATGCTGTGCCCGACCACGGCCTTGAACAGGTCGGCCTCGCGGCCGATCTGGTCGGTGCCGGCGGTCGCCACGCAGATGCTCTGGGCGTCGATCATCTTGCCCATCACCCCGCCCGTGCTGTTCGCCGTGCAGATCAGCACTTCCAGGCGGTCGCGGCCCATGCCCGCCGCGTCGAACGTCGCCTCGTGGCCGACGAACACCTCGCCGGCGGTGATCTTCTGGAGGCTGCCGAAGAGGGCGTTGCTGCCGGCGTCGGTGCCCGTGAGGAAGACGCCGAGCCAGCCGAGCATGGCCGCGAAGAAGGGGTAGAGCACGCCCGTTTCGGCGAACGCCACGCCGAGGGTGGCGTCGATCCCGGCGTACTTCGTGACGTAGCTCAGGCCGAGCATGCAGGCGATGGTGGGGATCGGCACCTTCATCTGCACGGCCGTGCGGCGGAACACGGCGGCCACCTGCCGGCGGGTCGGCCGCAGGAGCGCCATCGAGGCGACGGCGGCGGCGAACACGGGCGTGCCGGGGGCCGTCAGCCAGGCGAACTTGAAGACGGCGTCCTCCCGCGACTCGTCCTCGGTCGCCCCCTTCTTCCGCAGCCGCTCGGCCCGCACCACCTCGCGGTGGAGCGTCGGGATTTCGACCTCGTAGAACGACGCCACCCCGGCCACGTCGAGCGGGTGGGCCTTGCCGGCGGCGTCCTTCCGCGTCTCGGCCTGCCGGGCGATTCCCGCGAGGGCGAGGAACAGCGTCATGATGGCGAACGGCGACCACGCCAGGGCCACCGAGCCGAGCGTCAGCGGCTTCTCGCCGCCGGCCGGCGTGCGGTTCCCGAACAGGGCCGCGACCTCCTCCTTGGCGTGATCCAGTTGCGGGTCGTGCGGCACCGGGGCGGGCGTCGCGGGGGGGCCGCCGGGCGGGAGCGGGACGAAGTGCCACTCCGTCCTCGGCTTCCAGAAGCGGAGGAAGATCGCGGTCACGACCAGGGCGAAGATGCCGCCGCCCACGTCGGTGAGCGGCCACACGGCGGGGGCCCCGGGGATGTGGTAGTGCATGGTGGCGAAGAGGAACTGGAAGGCGGCGAACGACCCGCCGGCGACGGCCACCGCCGGCAGCACGGCGAACGTCTGCCGCCAGGTGCCCATGCACTTCACCATGTAGAGCGGCACGAGGCACGACAGGAACGGGAGCTGGTGCCCGGCCATCACGCTGAGCGTCTCCGGGGCGAAGCCGGTCACGTTCCCGAGGGTGAGGATGGGCACCCCGAGGCCGCCGTAGGCGACCGGCGAGGTGTTCGCCAGGAGGCAGAGGAAGGCCGCTTTGAACGGCGGGAAGCCCAGCCCGACGAGCATCGCCCCGCAGATGGCCACGGGTGCCCCCGAACCCGCCGCCCCCTCCATGAGCGCCCCGAACGCGAACCCGACCAGCACGGCCTGGACGCGGGCGTCGCCGCTGAGGCTGCCGACGGAGCGGCGGATCACTTCGAACTGCCCCGTCTCGACCGTGACGTTGTAGAGCAGCATGGCCCCGAACACGGTCCAGCCGATGGGCAGGAGGCCGAACGCGGCCCCGTAGGCGAACGACCACCCGGCCATCTCCAGCGGCATGCCGTAAACGAGCCACGCGAGCAGGATGGCGACGACCGCCCCGGTCGCCCCGGCCCCGCTGGCGAGCCACCGCCGGCCGACGAGGAGGTAGAACAGCACGGCCACCGGGAGGGCGGCGACGAGCGTGGACGCGACCCGGGCCCCGAGCGGGTCGAGGGTCTGGACGTAGACGGCGAACGGCATGGGGGAGGCTTCCGCGCGGCGGGGAGGGTCGATCCGCGATGGTAGCAGCCGGGCGGGGGAGTTTCACGTTCCAAGTTTCAGCTTTCACGCCGAAGCCGGCCGCGGGCGGCGGCGGACTTGAAGGGTGGAACCGGGAACCCGGGCCTCCCCCGCCCGGCCCGGCGGACCCTGCCGGTCGGCGAAGTGTGGTGGAAAGCGTCAAGTGCGGGGGTGGCGGGTGCCGAGATAAGTTGGGTCGCCGCCCGCCGCCGTGCCCGACCTCGTCGTTTGTGCCGACCACACCACCGCGCCCCGGGGCCGACCGCCCGGACACCAGGAGATTCCCGCATGACCCGCCCGCACAAGATACTCGGCTTCCTGTCGGTGTTCCTCCTCGGCGTGTACGGCTGCGCCAAGGGGCCGGTGACGCAAGCCCCGGCCGGCCCGGACGCGGCCGCCCAGGCGAGGGTGCAGAAGCTCGAAGACGACTACAAGGCCGCCGCCGCCGCCCGCGACCAGTTCCGCCAGAAGTTGCTCGCGTCCGAGGACAACGGGGCGAAGCTCCGCCAGGAGATCGAGCGCATCACCGCCAACGCCGCCCGGGAGCGGGACGCCCTGACGGCCCAGCTCAAGGGCCGGACGCTGGAGCGGGACAACCTCCAGGTGCAGTACGACGGCTTCCGCAAGAACATCAAAGAGCTGATCGGCCAGGCGGAGACGGCCCTCGCCACGGGCGGGCACGGCGACCTGGCCAAGTCGCAGTCGGAGCCGGCGGGCCCGCCGCGGAACTGATGGTTAGGGGCGTTTAAAGCGGCAAGCCCACCCGTCGCGACGGGTGGGCTTTGGTCGTTCCCATCGCTGCTCACCCCGGCGGTTCCAGCACGCTCCCCGCGTCGCCGCCGGCCCAGCCGAACACCTGCGACGGCTTCCCGCCCGCCCGGCTTCGTGACTCCCAGCGGGCGGCCCACGCGGCCGTCGCCTCGCCCACTTCGCGGCGCTCGCGGTCCCACGCCAGCGCCTTCCCCGTGCGGTAGCTCTCGACGCCCATCGCGGCCGTCACCACCGCCGCCGCCCCCAGGTCGGGCGGGCAGAACGTCGTCTGCCGGCGGGTGCGGCAGGCGTCCAGGAAGTTCTCCCATAGCGCCACCGTCTCGTTCCGCGGGGCGGCGGCCGGCACGAACGCCGTCGGCTCCAGTGGGCGGTCGAGGCGGGCCGGGAACGTCGCCGAGCGGGCCGGGTCGTCGCGGAAGAGCTGGAAGCCGCCCTTCACGAATCTCACCGTGCCGAGCCGGCCGCGGATCACTTCCTCCGTCGGGTAGCCGGTGATCGTGGACGCCGTGACGACGAGCTGGCACCCCTCCTCGTAATCGGCCACCACCGTGGCCACGTCCGGCACGTCCCGCCCGTCGTACTCCAGGTACAGCCCGCCGCCGGCCGTCACGCGGGCGGGGAACCGCACGCCCATCGCGGCCGCCAGCGGGGCGACGCGGCGGGCCATCAGGTCGGCGAACGGCCCCCCGCCGAACGGCCAGAGGCACCGCCACTGGGCGAACGCCGCCCGGTCGAACGGCACCTCCTTCGGCGTCGGCCCCACCGGCACGCCGTTCACCTCGAAGCTGTGCCCGAGGAACAGGTCCCAATCGACCGTCTTGGCGGTCATCTGCGGCACGACTCGCAGGAAGCGCCACTGGCCGCGGACGTCGTTGCGGAACACCCCCGTCTGGCCGAGGGCGACGTGCCCGATCGCCCCGGAGCGGACGTGGTCGAACGCGGCCACCCACACCGGGTCGGCCATCGCTTGCTCGCCGACCGCGACCACCCGCCCGGTCGCCCGCCAGGCATCGACCAGCGCCATCGCCTCGGCGGCCGTGCGGGTCATCGGCGTCTCGACGAACACGTCCTTGCCGGCGTGCAGGGCGTCGAGGGCCATGCGGGCGTGCCAGTGGTCGGGCGTGGAAATGCAGACCGCGTCCACGTCCTTGAGGTCGAGGACGCGGCGGTAGTCCTTCGTGACGCGGGCCTTGTCGGTCGCGTCCAGCCCGCACTTCTTCGCGGACGGGTAAAGCCCCTGGGCGTAGCGCCGGCGGGTGGTGCCGCCGCCGAAGGTGGCGTCGTACTCGTCGGCGTGCCCGTCCCACACGTCGCACACGGCGGCGGGGGCGGCCTTCCCTTCCTGGCTGAAGCGGTTGACGAGGTCAATGTGGGCCTGGGCCCGCCCGCCGCAGCCGAGGAAGCCGACGCGGACGCGGCCGTTGCTCCCGGCGACGTTGGCGTAACTCGCGGCCGACAGCGACAGGGCCGCCCCCGCCGCGGCGGTGGAGCGCAGGAAGCGGCGGCGATCGACGGGCGGCGGGGCGGGCTCATCGGGCATGGGACGGGACCACGGGTGGCGGCACGGCGGGCAGGGGAATGATACAAGACGCACGGGGCGCGGTCCGCCACCGGTTAGCGCCGCGAC
>JANPKP010000488.1:0-2807 GCA_031426095.1 Gemmataceae bacterium | reverse complement strand
GCGGCGCGGCCCTGACGTTCAAGGCGACGGTGAACGTGAAGTGGACGACCGCCGCGGCCGAGCCGACGCTGGTGAAGTGAGGTGGCAACAATCAGGGGCGATTGTGTAGATCACGAGAAAGTCGGTGCGTCGCCTCATTCTTCTCTTGCCAAGAGGAATGGGGGGGGGTTAAAGTTGCTGCGACAGGTACAACACCACCGCGACCGAGACCCCCGCAGGACGCCGCCGATGTCGTTCCGCATCGCCGACCTCGCCCGCGGTTTTTTCCGCCGTTCCACCCGCCCGACCCCGGCGGCCCACCGCACCCGGCTCACGCTCCAGACGCTCGAAGGGCGGGAAGTGCCGTCGGGCAACCCGGTCGCCCACGACGACACCTTCGCGTCGCTCCACCAAGGCGCGCCGCTCACGACCCTCGGCTCCGTCCTCGCCAACGACACGGGCGGAGCCGTCCCGCTCAAGGGGTACGTCACCACCCCGGCGACCGCCGGCACGACCTTCACGTTCGGCAGTTACGGGCCGAACGTCCGGTACAAGCCGCGGGCCGGCACCATCGGGTCGGACGGGACGATCACGAATGCGTTCGTCGGGACCGACTCGTTCCAGTACGTGCTGAAGGAGGGGTCGTACACCTCCCCGCCGGCGACGGCCACGTTCGCGGTGACGAACACCGACCCGGTCGCCAACAAGACCACGTTCACCTTCACGGCCGAGAAGAACAAGTCATTCCACATCGACACGGCCGCCCTGACCGGGTCCGACGCCGCGTATGACGCGGACGGTGACACCCTCGGGATAGTGACGGCGGACAAGACCAAGACGAACACGACGATCACGGGGACGGCCGGCGGGCGAATCTGGATGAACTGGGTGACGGGGTTCTCGTACAACCCGCCGAGTTCGTCGTTCGAGGGGTGGGATTCGTTCTCGTACCGCCTGTGGGACAAGGCCGGTTTCTCGGACGTGGTCACGGCCTACGTCCGCGTCGGCGACCCTACGGAGCCGACGGCGGCGGACAACTCGTACACGACCACAACCGGCCAGCCGCTGACGGTGGGCGGCCCTGGGGTATTGGGGAACGACCAGGCCAACGGCGGCCCGGCCCTGACGGCGGTGGCGCAGGCGAACGCGGCGACGGCCCAGGACGGGCGGTTCACGCTGGCCGCGGACGGCGGCTTCACGTACACGCCGAAGGCCGGGTTCTCGGGGACTGACACCTTCGACTACCAGGCGACCAACGGGGTGACGACGAGCGGGTCGGCGACCGTTACGATCACGGTCAAGCCGGTCGTCACCGTCGAGAAGGTATGGGACGCGGAGGAAGCGGCGGGCGTCGCCGGCAAATTTCGGTTCACCCGGACCGGAGACGTGAGCCAAGCGCTTACGGTGAACTACGCCGTCTCCGGAACGGCTACGTACGGGGTCGACTACCAACCCCTGTCCGGATCGGTGACGTTCGCCGCCAGGGACGCGGAGGCCGAGGTTCTCGTGACGCCGAAGGCCGACAACTTGGTCGAAACGGCGGAGACCGTCCAAGTCGCCCTGACATCATCCGCACAATCACAGTACATGATCGGGACCGCCTCGCAGGCGTCGCTGTCGATCACGGACGATCCGCCGATCGTTTGGATCGAGTCGGGGCCGGGAATCGTCGCGGAAGGACAGTCCGGTCAGATCGTGCTGCGGCGGGCTGGCGGGGATACGTCGGCGGAAATGGCCATCAGCCTCAACGTCGGTCCCAACCGTGTCGGCGACCCGGCGGTCTGGGGCGACCACTATACCATTTCCGGGGCCGGCATCACCGCGCCTGGAACCAGCCAAGTCACGTTTAGCTCCGGCTCGCAAACCTTGACGCTGTCGGTGGTAGCCGTGAACGACGGGCTCGTGGACAACACCGGCTGGGTCGGGGTATCCATCCTGGGAGGGGCGGGTTACAAGGTACTCGACTACGCCGCCGCAATGGACGTAGCGATCAAGGACCAGACGCTGGCGATGCTCACCAACGCCCAGATACCGCCCCCCGATCTTCCGGCACCGAACTTGGCACCCGGCGCGGCTCCCGCGGGACCATTTAACCCGGGCACCCCCGGAATCTCGGCGATGAGTTTTTTGAAGGGTGGGTTGATTAACGTCCCATTAATGACAAGTAACACCGCAGTGGTTCCGGCCGGGGGTAAACTTCTTAAACTGCAAGTCGATGTGACTAACGTCCAGTTGGCCAACAACCCACTCCTCGTCATTCCGGTTCCCGGTTCTGCCAACGCTCCAGCTCCGGTACAGGACCTCGCGGCGATCAATGCACAACTCGGGATAGCGTTCGCTGGGGGAGGGATGCTCCGATCAACCACGACTACAAATCCGGCGAACGGCTCACAAGGACTCGTTCTAAAGTCTGGGACGTTGCCCGCGAAAACGATAACCGTGCCAATCGTTCTGCCCAACGCATCTTTCTTCCAAACCGGAGTTCTGGAGTATCTGACCGTTACAACAGTAACAATCACCTACCAGGCCGAATACTTGGTAGGTGTCAGTGTTCCGAATTCCCTCGCGCCCGCAGCTGCCATCGTCGCAGCAGGCGTGCGGCCGGTACTCAATTTACTCCCCATCGAGACCGAGTGGCTTACTAATCCTTAATACACCACTATGGCAATATGTCCTCACCACGGTTGTTAGTGACTGTCCCATAAGAGGCCTGGGGGCCTAAAATGGCCCATGAGAAGCCGATCTTACCCGAGCGACATTACCGACCCCCAGTGGGCCTTGATCGAGCCACACCTGCCGGTCTATCCGGGCGGGCGGCCCCGCACCAC
>JANPKP010000487.1:0-1963 GCA_031426095.1 Gemmataceae bacterium | reverse complement strand
GCGCCGCGACCGCCGCCCGCGACGCGAATCGGTCGGGGGTTTATCGTCCGACGAGCGTCGCCACAAGGGTGATCTTCGCGGCCGCCAGGAGCTTCGACACGGGGCAGTTGGCCTTCGCCGCCTCGGCCTCCTTCTGGAACGCGGCCGGGTCGATCCCCGGCACGTCGGCGTCGGTCACGAGGTCGATGCCCGGGATGGCAAACCCGTCGGCCGACTTCGTGAGGTTCACCTTCGCGATCGTGTGGACCTTCTTCGGCGGGAACCCGGCCTGCGAAAGGGCGTGCGACAGGGCCATCGTGAAACACCCGGCGTGGGCGGCCGCGATCAACTCCTCGGGGTTCGTGCCCGAGCCGCTCTCGAACCGGGATTGGAACGAGTACGGCCCCTCGAACGCCCCGCTGCCGAGCTTCACCGTCCCGCGGCCGCTCTTCAGGTCGCCTTCCCACGCGGCTTCCGACGTGCGTACCAGCATGGCTCACTCCCGTGTTGAAGTTCCGTGTCGCCCAGGCCACCGGCCCGTTACCGGCGGAAGAAGTCGATCCAGTCGAGCGTGAGCGTGTCCGGGTTCTTCTCGAAGAAGGCCGGCGGCAGGGCGATCTCGAACGCCCCGCCCTTCGGCGGCAGCCCGGCCGCCGGCTTGCCGTCGGCCCCGACCGTGCGGACGGTCATCCGCAAGGGGTCGTCGGCGGCCAGCCCGTCGGTCTCCTTGTCGTCCTTCCATTGGCGGACCTCGCGCCCCATGTTCGAGGAAACCGACACGTTCAGGGCGGTCGTGCCGTTTCCCACCTTGAACTGCTCCAGGCCCGTGAGTCTCATGCGGACGAGTACCGCCTTCGGCCACGCCCCGGGCCCCTTCTTGATGATCGCCCGGCCGATGCCCTTGTCGCTCCTGACGTCGAAGACGACGCCCGCGGCGTCGGCCGTGACGGTCACGGGGTCCCCGACCCGGTCGGCGACGGTGAACGTGGCGACCGGCGGGTCGGCGGCCCCGGCGGCGGACGCGAGGGCGGCGAGGAGGGCAACGGTTCGCATGGGCGGCTCCGGGGAAGGGGGCCGGGGGCCCGTCGGGGTCAGACTATCCGGCGTCGGGGGCGGCCGCAACGGGCGCGGTTCTGCCGGTCGTGCGGCGGGGGCGGCGCGGCGGGCGGTGGGGCGGGCCGCTTCCGGGGCCGGCCGAGCGCCCGGGGGCGTGGGAGGGGAGATAATGTCGGGAGGACGACCGACACCGGGCGCGACACGGAGGGCGACGCATGCTAAGGACACGGGCACGACGGACGGCGGTCGGGGTGGCGGGCCTCCTTCTCCTCGCCGGCGGGGCGACCGCGGTCGCCCAGGAGCCGGCGGCGGCGGTCACGCTCCCGGCCGTGCGGGGGATGGACGACCTCGTCCGCATGAGCCGGGCCGACATCGAACTGCTCTACCGCGCCTCGACGGTCGGCACCCCGCCGCGGGGCGTGACCGACGGCCGGGCCATCTTCGACCCCGGGAGCGCGTCCACGGTGCGGAAGGCCCGCCGCACCCGCCTCCTGTGGCAGGGCAAGGTGATCCGCGACGACGGCACCATGATCAACCGCGTGTTCGGCGTGCGGGCGTTCACCGCGGATGTGTACGTCGGCGAGAGCTGGTTCGACGGCCAACCGTCGTTCATCATGGACTACAAGGACACGTCGAAGCTATTCGCGGCCGTGCGGGACGAGGTGCGGGAGGTGTCCCCCGGCGTGTGGCTCGGCATCACGTACCTGCGGAAGGACGCGGGGCCGAAGCTGTCGAACTTCTTCACGCTCACGCCGAAGCGGTAACGGGAACCAATCTCGCCGCCGCCGCAACACGGGGCCGCGGAGGGGTTCGGTTGTGCCCGTCTTTGTCGCCCCAAAGGGGCGTCCGAGAATAGCCAGGGGTGGAGCGGAGCGCAACCCCTGGACACCACCCCCGCGAAAACGATCGTAGCCCCAGCGGGGCGACC
>JANPKP010000486.1:0-4841 GCA_031426095.1 Gemmataceae bacterium | reverse complement strand
CGCCGAGGGGCTGCACGCCGACTTCACCCGGGAGACGGGGCTGGCGGTGGTGCCGAAGTTCGACACCGAGGCCCAGAAGTCGGTCGGGCTGGCGGCCGAGTTGGAAGCCGACGCCGGCCGGCCGCGGTGCGACGTCCACTGGAACAACGAGATCCTGGGGACCATCCGCCTCGCAAGGGCCGGCGTGTACGAGCGGTACGAGTCGCCGGCGGCGGCCGCCTTCCCGGCCGCGTCCCGGCCGGCCGATCGGACGTGGCAGGCGTTCGCCCGGCGGGCCCGCGTGATCGTGGTGAACACGGCGCTCGTGCCCGACCCGGCGGGGCGGCCGCGGAGTGTACTCGACCTCGCGGAGCCCCACTGGAAGGGGCGGGTGGCGGTGGCGAAGCCGGCGTTCGGGACCACGGCCACCCACTTCGCGGCCCTCTTCGAAGTGCTGGGCCGGGACGCCGCGACGGACTACTTCCGCCGGCTCGCGGGGAACGGCGTCGCGGTGCTGGCCGGGAACAAGCCGGTGGCCGTGGCGGTGGGTGACGGGCACGTCGCCGCCGGCCTCACCGACACCGACGACGCCCTCGGCGAGGTCCGGGCCGGCAAGCCGGTCGCCCTCGTCTTCCCCGACCGCGGCGGGCACCCGGCCGCGTCCCGGCTCGGCACGCCGTTCATCCCCAACACCGTCGCCGTGGTGAGGAACGCCCCCAACCCGGCCGCCGCCCGCCGTCTGGTCGATTACCTCCTGCGGCCCGAGACGGAACGCCGGCTCGCCGAGGGGGGCGGCCACCAGATGCCACTCAACCCCGCCGTGACGGCCACGCTGCCGCCCGAACTGCGGGACGCGGCGGGGTCCAAGCCGATGGCCATCGACTGGGAGCGGGCCGCCGACGGGGCCGACGAGTGTCGGCGGGTGTTGAAGGATCTCTTCGAGCGGGCGTGACGGGCCAGGCGACGCTCGCACGGCGGGCGAAGTGCCCCGGATTCTCCCGCTTTTCGCACATCGCCTCTTCCACATCCGCCGACCGCTCCCGACCACCCCGGGAAAGCGGGGGCGTTGGCCCATCCCATGTGCCTTCCACGCTTCCCGTTTGCGCGTATTCGCACCACTTGCCCCGCGTGCCTCAACGGAATCGGTCGATGCGTGAATGGTTATTTCGGGTCACGGCATAATTCGCGTCATGATACCTGAGTGAAGCCTGGCAAACTCGTGCGGTGCGAGGGGATGGGGCGAAATTCAGGTCATGTGGCTCGATCCGAGGCCGGCTTTTGTCGTACAGAAATCGAACGCCACCGAGGGTGGGGTACAATTGCCCCGGACTCCGTACCCGACCCAGCTTCGCATCGCCCCCATTCGACGCCGGGCCGTCCCCGGCGGTCCGCGGTCCCCGTCGTCTCCGAGGCAGGACAACCCCCTCATGCCGTCGATCCGTGACCTGGCCGCCCGCAAGCTCACCGAGTCCGTCCGCCGCCCCCGCCGGGTCCGCCGGCGGGCCGAAACGGTCAAGCTCCGGCTCGAACCGCTGGAGGACCGCTCGACCCCGGCGGCCACCCCGGTCGTGTCGCTGGGCACCCTGGCCAACCCGTTCATCGGGCAGACGGCGGTGCCGGTCACGCTCACCCTCACGAACCCGTCGCCGGGGGCGACCAACTCCGGGTACGGGCCGTGGGCCTACGTCGTCCTGCCGGCGGCCGGCACGGCGGTGGGGGCGAACTCGCCGAACGACGGCGTCAGCTACGTGGCCGGGAGTGCCCGGTACCTCGGGGCGGGCGTGACGGAGGTGGTGAACACGGTGACGGCCGGCGGCACGGTGACCGGCCCGGCGTTCGCCCGCGACACGGCCGGCAACCCGATCACCCTCACCGGCCTGCGGACCGGCGACCAGGTGGTCTTCTTCCAGTACCCGCTCGGCAGCTTCGCGGTCGACCAGCCGAACGCCACCATCACGTTCAACGCGAACGTCAGCCCGTTCGCAGACCTCAACGGCCCGCTCACGATCCAGGCCCGGGGCGGGTTCACCTACGGGAACGACGCCCTCGACAACCCGGTGGCCGACCCGCCCCTGCTGAGCAACACGGCGTCCACGGCGATCGCGCCGGTGCTGTACACGCTCACCAAGACGTACCTCGGGCCGGAGCAGGAGACGGCGACCGGGCCGAACTACCAGCGGCAGTACCGGCTCGACGTGCGGGTCGCCCCCGGGCAGACGATCACCGCCTTCGCCCTCACCGACCTCCTGCCGACGGGCGAGCAGTTCGTGTCGGTGGACACGGCCGCGGCCAACACCTTCGCCCGCGGCGGCACGTACAACGGCACCGCCGCCGGCTCGACCGGCACCACGGCCGCCGCCGCCGCCCCCGGCGGCACCCTCGTCGGCCGCTTCTCGCAGGTCGCGGCCGACGCCGACGTGAACACGATTGACGCCTCCCTCCTGTTCAACTTCTTCGTCCCCCGGGACACCTCGGGCGGGGCGAACGTGGTGCCGCTCGGGACCGGGGCGTTCACGAGCCTGACGAACACGGCCGGCGCCACCGGCACCTGGGACCCGACCGACCCGCTCGACGCGACCGTGGCCGCGAACGCCTCGGCCAACGCGGACACGATCACGGCCAAGTCGATCGCCACCCAGAAGACGGTGGCGGTGGTCGGCGGCGGGCCGGTCACGCAGGGGAGCGTGCTCGAGTACACCATCAACTTCCAGGTGTCGGACTATTTCGCGTTCGACCAGTTCAACCTCCCGGACCTGCTGCCCGACGGGGTGCGGTTCCTGTCGGCCGCGAACGGCGGGATCACGCCCACGCTCCGCTTCTCGCAGCAGGGGGGGGCGGCCAGCACCGGCGCGTTCGACGCGGCCAACTTCGCCGTCCTCGGGCTCAACGCCGACGGCACCCAGTCGCTCCGCTTCGACGTGTCGAACGAGCTGATCACCCGCGGGCAGACCGGCCGGCTCGTCGGCGGCGGCATCCCGCCGGCCACGGGCACCGGGGGGGCCGCCCCGCCCGTGGCCGGGGCCGGGCAGCCGAGCCAGCCGGGGAACCAGAACCCCGTGGCCGCCGGGGCGACGACCGGCACGATCGTGTTCCGGGCCCAGGTGCAGCAGCAGTACACGGTGCGGACCTCGCCGACCGGGAACCGGGACGTCAAGCAGGGCGACGCCCTCACGAACGTGGTGCCCGACCGGAGCAACGCCCTGACCCCGACCGCCGGCGGGCGGGTGCTGAACTTCGCCAACCTGGCCCCGACCGGGAACTTCCAGGCGGACACCACGGCGGCCACGGTCACGGTCGCCCGCGGCGTGCTGGCCAAGACCGTCTACGCCGTCAACGGCGTCGTCGGCACGTACACCACGCCCCAGCTCCAGGCCGGCGACACGGTCACGTACCGGCTCACGTACGCCCTGCCGACCGGGTCGCTGGAGAACTTCCGGATCACCGACTACCTGCCGCTGCCGGTCTTCGCGTCCACGCAGGTGACGACGTTCAATAACACGGTGTCGGCCGCCGCCCCGGCCGCCGGCACGGCCCAGTTCGGCCCGGCCGACCAGTACTTCACGCGGTTCGAGACCGGCCTCGGGTTCGGCCCGCCGACGCTCTCGAGCAGCGGCGGCCCGAACACCCTGGCGTTCGTCTTCCCGCCGAACCTCCAGGACCCCCTGCAGCGGACGACCACGCTCGACCTCCTGTTCACCGTGACCGCCCGCGACCAGGCGTTCGCCGACGGGCTGTTCCTGACCAACCAGGCGAACGCCCAGGAGGGGAACACGGCGGCGAACGTGGCCCAGGTCGACGCCATCGTCCAGGTCCAGTTGACCGAGCCCGACCTGACGATCACGAAGGGCGTGGTGTCCACCGACCGGACGGCCGTCCAGGGGGCCGTGTTCACGGCCCCCACGGGGCCGACCGGGGTGACGTTCGGGGCCCCCGGCAGCGGGACCGCGTTCACCGGCACGATCACGTCCAACGGGCTGGCCGCGAACCGGGTGAACGCCAACCTGGGCGGCCTCGACGCCGGCGACCAGGCCCGCTTCGCCCTGGTGGTGGAGAACACCGGGAGCGGGTACCGCGGGGCCTTCGACGTGGTCCTCCGGGACACGCTGCCGGCCGGGTTCGTGGTGCCCGCCGGCGGCATCAACCTCCTGTTCCGCGACGGGGCCAACGGCACCGGCGGGTACACCTTCTTCAACGCCGCCACGAACGCCAACATCACCGGGAATGCGGCCGCCATCCAGGCCGCCCTGTTCGGCACCGACGGCCTGCGGGTGAGCGGCACCGGGCCGACGGCCGGGGTGGCGGGCGGGGCCGACACGGGGGTGATCGACGCCTTCAGCGGGACGAGCGGGCGGAACGTCCTCGTCGTCACCTACGACCTGCAACTGGCCGACACGACCCAGCCCGGCACGGTGTCCGCGAACCAGGCGCTGACGAACACGCTCACCCTCACGTCGTTCGCGGCCCAGCCGGGCGGGACGAACTTCCTCCCGGCCCCGCTCACAGACCAAGCCCTGGTGACGGCCGCCAACCCGACCATCCTCAAGCAGCTGACGACGACCGGCGTGACCGGCACGGCCGTGAGCCCGGCCGACAACGGGAACAACGCGGCCACCCAGGCGACGATCGGCGAGACGGTCACGTACACGGTGACGGTGACGCTCCCCGAGGGGACCACGGCGGGCGCGCAGGTTCTCGACACGCTCGACGCCGGGTTGGCGTTCGTGGACGTGCTGAGCGTGGCCGTGTCCGGCGGGCTGACGACCACCACGGGGCTGAGCGGGGCGAACGGGGCGGGGGCCAACCTGGCGGCGGTGCAGGCGAACACCACGTCGCCGGCCGGCCCGACCGGCGGCGGGACGGTG